>DASWHO010000301.1:0-4187 GCA_036398155.1 Acidobacteriota bacterium | reverse complement strand
CTGTCCCCGAATTGGGAGGCGGCGGATGCGGCGGCGGGTGGCGGCGAAGATGGCGTTGGCGACCGCGGGGGCGACCGGCGGCAGCGCGATCTCGCCGAGACCGGTGGGGCGCTGCGCGCTGTCGACCAGGTGGATCTCGAGTCGGGGCGCCTCGCGCATCCGCAGCAGTGGGTACTCGTGGTAGTTGCTCTTGGCGGCGCGGCCGCGTTCGATCGGCATCTCGCCGTAGAGCGCCGCGCCGAGGCCGTCCAGCGTGCCGCCCTCGATCTGGGCTTCGGTGCCGGAGCGGTTGACCACGATCCCGCAATCGACCGCGACCACGATTCGGTCCACGGTCAGCTTGCCTTGCCGATCGACCGTCACCTCCGCGACGTGGGCGGCGTACGCCCCGAACGTGTAGTGCACGGCGATGCCGCGGCCGCGCCCCTCCGGCAGCGGCCGGCCCCAGCCGGACTTCTCGGCGACCCGATCCATCACGCCCAGCAGCCGCGCCGGATCGTACGGCGTCGGGTCGGCGCCGGTGTAATTGAAATCACTCGAGCGGCCGTAGAGCTCGCGGCGCAGCTCGAGCGGGTCGCGCTGGCCGGCCAGCGCGAGCTCGTCGAGCATGCTGTCGAGCACGAAGGCATTCGCATTGTGCGCCGGCGCGCGCCAGGCGCCGGTCGGCACCCCGGTTTTGACCTCGTGAAATTCGACCCGCAGGTTGGCAATCCGCACCGGGATCGAGTCGTGCTGGAACAGGCGCTCCGGCTCGGCCGCGCCGAACAGGCCGTAGAGCTCGGTGCCTTCGGGCGGCTCGCGCAGCCGAAACGTGTTGCGCGAGACCCCGGCGAGCCGGTGGTGCCACGCGACCACTCGGCCATCCTGGTCGAGGCCGGCGCGCACGAAGTGGCGTCCGGCTGGCCGATAGTAGTCGTGCTGCAGGTCGTCTTCCCGGCTCCACACCACCTGGACCGGCGCCCCGACCGCTTTGGAGACGAAGGCCGCCTCGGCGGCGTAATCCGATAGCAGCCGGCGCCCGAAGCCGCCGCCGATCCGCGCGATCCGGATCGAGACGTTCTCTTTGGGGATCCCAATCGATTCGGCGACCACGGTGGCGCCCCAGGTCGGCATCTGCAGCGGGCCGCGAATCGTGCAGCGATCGCCGCGCGCGTCGGCAATGCAGTTGATCGGCTCGAGCGCGGCATGGGCCAGAAACGGCACCTCGTAGGTCGCTTCGACCACCTGGGCCGCGCCTGCGAGCGCCGCATCGACGTCGCCTTGATCGACGATCCGCTTACCCGGCCGAGCGGCCAGCTCTTCACACTGCCGGCGCAGGCTGTCGCTGCTCTCGTCCTCGAATCCGGTCTGGCCCCAGCTCACCTTCAGCGCCTTACGGCCCTTGAGCGCGGCCCAGGTCGAGTCGGCGACCACCGCCACGCCGGGCATGCGAAAGGTGGGGTTGGGCAGGCGATCGATCGCGACCACTTTGCGCACCCCCTTCACCGCCAGCGCCGCGGCATCGTCCATGCGCTCGATGCCAGCGCCGAAAACCGGCGACTTCTCGATCGCCGCGTAGAGCATTCCGGGGAGCTTCTGATCCAGGCCGAACAGCGGCCGGCCGGTCACGATCGCTTCGTTGTCGACCCCCGGCACCCGGGTCCCGATCAAGCTGAACTCCGACGGCGACTTGAGCGGTGCTTCCTCCGCAGCGGGCGGCAGCGCGGCGGCGGCGGCCGCGAGCGCGCCGAAACCGAGCTTGCGGCCGCTGGGGCGATGGATCACTTCGCCGCGCTGCGCGTGGCACTCGGCCGCCGGGGCGTTCCAGCGCTGGGCCGCGGCCGCGATCAGCAGTTGCCGCGCTGACGCGCCGAGCCGGCGGTGGCTGTCCCACTCCGAGCGGATGTTGTCGGATCCGCCCGAGCCCTGTCCGCCCAACTCCGGGATCAGGCCGGCCTGCTCGACCCGAACCCTGGACCAGTCGGCTTCCAGCTCTTCCGCGATCAGCATCGGCAGCGCGGTCTTCACCCCCTGACCCATCTCGGGGTTTTTGGCCAGGATCGTCACCGTGCCGTCGGGGTCGATGCGCAGCAGCGCGTGGGGCGAGAACGACGCATCGGCGCCGGCTGCGGCTGCGCCGGCCGCGCCCGGCGCCGGCAGATAGAGCGCCACCAGGACCCCGCCGGTCGCCGCGGCGCTGACCTGCAGAAACTCGCGCCGATTCGGGCTCAAACCGCGCGCGCCGCTCATGACCGCGCCCCAGCCGCGCGATGAATCGCGCGCCGAATCCGCACGTAGGTGCCGCAGCGGCACAGATTGCCCGACATCGCGGCGTCGATTTCGGCGTCGGTCGGATGCGGTTTCTCGGCCAGCAGCACCGCGGCGCTCATGATCTGACCGGCCTGGCAGTAGCCGCACTGCGGCACGTCTTCGGCGATCCAGGCCTGTTGCAGCGGGTGCTGCCCATCGAGCGAGAGCCCCTCGATCGTGGTGACTCTGCTCTCCGGCTTGAGCGAGTCGATCCGCGTGACGCAGGCGCGCGCCGCCCGCTCGTCGATGTGCACCGTGCAGGCGCCGCACAGCGCCATCCCGCAACCGTACTTGGTGCCGGTCAGCCCCAGCGCGTCGCGCAGCACCCACAACAGCGGCGTGTCCGGGTCGGCCTCGACCCGATGCGCTTTACCGTTGACCTGAAGCTGAAACGTCGCCATCAGAGCAATTCTCCTTATGGATACGAGGGCTCCGCCTCGCGCTCCTCTCGGGCGAGGCTGGTCGATCGGGGTGGCATGGGCGGCCGAAGGGCGCCCATGGACGACGGCCGCAGTGGTTCAGGCACGCCAAGACGCTTGCTCCCGCCTTGCATCGCCGTGTGCGAGTGCCTCATCACTCCAAGAATGACGCAATTGGGCGGTCTCGGATCCCGAGGTTTTGCTGAGGTCTTAACGAGGAGGGCTCGGAGCCCTGAGCCAGACCTGGCTGGGTCAGCCGATTGGATCGTGGAGTCTGAGCCCCGCAGGGGCAATGAAGTTCCGATCGTGCGACCAGAGCTGGGTCGCACCGCGCTGACGGCGTTCGAAACAGCCCGAAACGAGAGTGCCGTGGGCAAGCTTTGCTTTGCCCACGGTCGAGGTCTCGTCGCCTGTAGTGCTCCGGTTGGGACTGAGATGAGCTGTCCGTGGGCACAGCGGAGCTTGCCCACGGCACCCACTTGGGCAGGCTCCGCAGCGACCACGGGCGGGGGCAAGCCCCGCCCCTACACCGCACAGCAAGAGCCCCCTACACCGCAGAGCAACCGCTAGGCCCGCCCGGACACGAAACCGGAGGCGATACCGGCTAGCCGCCGGAGACGGCTTGGAGGATGGTGATGCGGTCGCCGTCGGCGAGCTTCTGGTCCGGACTGTCGAGCCAGCGCGTGTTGGTGTCGTTGAGAAAGCAGAGCACGTGGCGGCGCAGCGCGCCCGACTCGTCGAACAGATGGACCCGCAGCGCCGGCTGGCGGCGCAACGCGTCCTCCAGCGCCGCGCGCAAGGTCGCGCCCTCGACCTCGAGCCGGTGGGTGCCTCCCAAAACCCGGGCCAGCACCGACGGCAGCTCGAGCGTGGCGCGCGCCATCGCGTCAGCGCTCCAGGTAGGTTTCCACGCTCAAGACCCGCGGCAAAGTGACCGGCATCGCCCGCCAGCTCTGGCCGCCGTCGGCGCTCGCGAACACGTCGCCCGAGGTGGTGCCGAAGTAAACCCCGGCCGGGCTCAAGCCGTCGACCGCCATCGCGCCGCGCAGCACCCCGGCGTAGCTCGGCTGGGTCGGCAGTCCCTGGCCCAGCGGCTGCCACGAATCGGCCCCGTCGGCGCTGCGATAGACCCGGAACTTGCCTTCGACCGGCATCCGGTACTCGTCGCTCTCCATCGGATAGCAGAACAGCTGCTTGGTGTTGGGATCGATCACGATCGGAAAGCCGAACCACGACGGCAGGCCGCTCTCACAGCGTTCCCAGCTCTCCCCGCCGTCGCGAGTGCGATACATCCCGCTGTGATCCTGGCGGTAGATGGTATCGGCCCGATCCGGATCCTGGGCCAGGCCGTGCACGCAATAGCCGAGGTCCTTGTTGTCCTTGTCCTCGATCACCTGGCGCACGCCGCGGTTCTTGAGCTGCCAGCTCTTGCCGCCGTCGTCCGAGCGCCACACCCCGACCGCCGAGATGCCGCACCAG
>DASWHO010000300.1:0-6111 GCA_036398155.1 Acidobacteriota bacterium | reverse complement strand
GAACAGGCCGACCAAAACGAGGATCACGAAGAAAGGGAAAACCAACAACAGGAGACTGCCCCTGAATCCCCCCTGATTCCCCTCGTCCATGACGGTTTCCTTGCCGTTCAGCAACGATCGTGCCGCAAAGACCACGAGCCTGCGGGGCGCCACCCGTGCCGGGCTAGACCCACCGCTAAGACGGAGTATAAACGACTACGGGGTAAGTGCGGATGGAAGGCCTCGCTACAAGGCGCCTGAAGATGTGTCAAATCGGCAAGAAGACAGCGTTTGGCGAGCCAAGAGCGACAGAGGGATCATTCCCTTGCCCGCCAGTGACGTTTCTGCCGATCCTGGGGCATTTCGTCCGGGAGCCGCAGGCCTGAAGGCGCAAACCCGAGCCCGAGATGCAAGTGCGTTTTCGGGGCGCTTGTGCTTTAATAGCGCGCCATATCTGAAGAACCCGGGGAGGGGTTTTGATGCGAAGTTCGACGATCCGATCGGTGGTGGCCGCGGTCCTGATTTGGGGCGCGGCGGGTGGAAGCGGTCCAATGGCCGGCGGTGCCGGCTCGACGCCGGGCGCAGCGGTCTGGCGCAGCGGGGCCGGTCAAGTCGTGGTGCTGCCGCACGAGGCGGCGCTGGCCGAGCTCGGAATCGGTCTCTATACGGTCGAGCCGACCGCGGTCAGCAATGCGTTCCCGCGGGCCGAGTCGGTGTTCGCGATCCAGCCCGGCGCCGGCCTGGTGTTCACCAGTCGCGCGGGCGGCGGTTTCGACCGCCTGCTGGGCGGGGAGCTGCAAAGCTCGGGCGAGCTGGTGCTGACCTTGCCCGATCGCACCCGGCTCCAGATCGGCAATCTGCTGCTGCGTTTCGACGTGCGCGGCGGCGATCTGAGCACTGTCGTGGTCGACACGCTCGGCAGCGGCGCGGAGATCTTCCGGCTCGAGTCGGGGCTGCTGCAGCTCAGCGCCGCCGAGCGGCGGCTGGAGTGGATCGGCCTCGACCTGTTTCTGAGCCGCGCTTGGGCCGAGGCGGCGGGCGTGCCGGAAGCGGCCGAAATCGCGATCGCCACGGTGGTGATCGAAGCGGCGGCGCAGCCGGCACCGGAGCTGGCGTACCGGCTGGCCGAGCTTCCCGACGCGGGCGCGGCGCGCCCGCGAGCAGTCGAGGGACAGATCGGGCCCGACGTCATCGTCGGCACGCTCTACGACCCGCGCAGTTGGGGGCAACCAGACCCACCCAACGGACTGAACGCCTATTCGATCGGCACCGTCTCGTGCAACGCGGGCGACATGAACCTCGACTGGATCTCGCAGTCAGTCCGCCATCCGGTGATCGGCCAGAACCTGTTCCGGCTCAAGGACGGCAAGTTCGAGCAGCTCGGGCAGAGCTGGCTCAAGCACGGCTTCACGGCGCTGCAGCAATTCGAATGCTTCAACGACTGCATGTCGTCGGGCACGGGCTCCGCCCTGGGGGTGCACTGCTCGGATCCTTACGGCGGCCAACTCAACGGCAGCCAGGGCGGTCTGGGACCGAAGTTCGAGGTCAACGCGGCGACCGGCAGCTTCCTGTGGCCGTTCAAAGACCGCAACGTCACCTCCACCAACCCGCTCTACAAGCGGCTCCAGGTCAAGACCGGCGACGTCGATCCGGCCCAGAACGCCCTGGCCAACTACTTCATCGAAGGGCACTACGTTGCGTTGGACGACGCCGCTTGGGGCAATCAGGACAACAACGTTTCGTTCCGGCAGGTCACCTTTAGCCCCACCGCGCCGCTTTTCTCGATGAGCGTGACCGCCACGACCGTTCGGGAGCTGCCCGCGATCCGCGCCTGGGCCGCCATCGATCCCACGGTGATGCTGGCCGACGCCGAGGTCGGAAGCGACGGCCGCTTCGAGCTCGGCTCCAAGGTCACCGATCTCGGCGCCGGCCAGTGGCGCTACGAGTACGCGCTCTACAACATGAACTCGTGGCGCTCGGCCGGCTCGTTCTCGGTGCCGATTCCCGCCGGCGCCAACCTCAGCAACATCGGCTTCCACGACGTCGACTACCACAGCGGCGAGCCATTCGACGGCACCGACTGGACCCCGGTGGTCAGCGCCGGGCCCGGCGCCGGCAGCATCACCTGGTCGACCGCCAGCTATCTCGAGAACCCCAGCGCCAACGCGCTGCGCTGGGGCACTTTGTACAACTTCCGCTTCGACGCCGACTCCGGGCCGATCAGCACCGAAGCCGCCATCGGCCTGTTCAACCTGCGCCCGCTCGTGGCCGGGCCGGCCGCCGGCGGCCTGTCGCGCCTGCGGCTCCTGGAGTGGCAGCTGCAGCCGGTCTACTCGATCACCACCCGCATCCAAGCCCCCGGGTAATCCTTGGCTTTTGGGTGCCGTGGGCAAGCTCTGCTTTGCCCACGGAGGGCATTGGACCACGGGAAAACCCGTTGTCCACATTCGGGCGTTGTCCGTGGGCAAAGCGAAGCTTGCCCACGGCACCCCAAGCGTTGCCTCGTCCATGGGCTTGCTCCGCACGCCCATGCCACCCGCTCGTGGCCGCGGGCCCGCTTCTTGGGTGGCATGGGTGAGGCGCTTGACCGCCACCGCCGGCGGCGCGACGATGGCTTTCGCCCATGCCTGCGAACCTCTCGCCGGAGTACAAGTCGGCCCAGGAAGCCTACCGGCGGGCGCGCGAGCCGAGCGACAAGCTCGAATGCCTCCGCGAGATGCTGCGCACCATCCCCAAGCACAAGGGGACCGAACATCTCCAGGCCGACATCAAGACCCGGATCAAGGCGCTCACCGAGGAACTGAGCGGGCCCAAGAAGGGCGCCCAGCGCACCGGACCGGCGCTGGTGGTGCGCCGCGAGGGGGCGGGCCAGGTGGCGCTGCTCGGTCCGCCCAACTCCGGCAAGTCCTGTTTGCACGCCCGTCTCACCGGCTCCCACGCCACCGTCGGAGCGTATCCGTTCGCCACCCACGTCCCGCTTCCCGGCATGCTCGCTTACGAGGACATCCAGTTTCAGCTCTTGGATCTGCCCTCGGTCTCGTCCGAGGTGATGGAGCCGTGGCTGCCCAACGCGCTGCAGACCGCTGACGCCGCACTCCTGGTGGTCGATCTCGGCGACCCGGCCTGCCTCGAGCACGTGGACGCACTGATCACCAACCTGGAAGCCAAGAAGATCAGCCTGGTGGCGCCGGAGCAGGAAACGAAGCCGGCCGCGACCGGAGACGAGCTGATCGATCCCTTTCACCTCAGACTGCCCACGCTCCTGATGGTCAACAAGGCCGACCAGATCGGCCCGGATCCAACCGCCGAGCTGGATACCTTCCGCCAGCTTTCCGGCGTGCGCTTCCCGGCACTGATCGTCTCGGCCGAGACCGGCCAGGGGCTCGACCCGCTCGGGCCGCTCTTGTTTCGCGCCTTGCAAGTGGTCCGGGTCTACACCAAGGTGCCGGGGCACGCGGCGGCGGCCGAGCGCCCCTTCACTTTGCGCGGCCGCTCCACCGTGAAGGACGTGGCGCTGCTGATCCATCGCGGCCGGGCCGAGGCGCTCAAGTTCGCGCGGCTCTGGGGCAGCGGCAGCTTCGACGGCCAGCAGGTCAGCGGCGACCACGCCGTGCAGGACAAGGACATTGTCGAGCTGCACTGGTGAGGCGGGACCGGGAGGGCGCTGAATCGGGTGGCATGGGCGGCCGAAGGGCGCCCATGGACGACTTCTCTATCGTGAGCGAGGTCGTCCATGGGCTTGCTGCGCACGCCCATGCCACCCCATTGGCAATCCTTGAGTGAGCGCAACCCTTGGCTGGTTAAGTTACAGATACCCCAGGGCCCTCAGCCGTTCGCGGACCTCCTCGATGTGTTCCCGGCTGGGGAAGGATGGGAGCGGGTTGGCCGACCTCGCCCAGCCTTCCAGCAGGCTCCTGAGCCGAGCCGCCTCCTGCTCCACTTCAGCGTCCGCTTCCAGTAGATTGCGCCGTTCCTCCGGATCCGCTTGGAGATCGTAAAGCTCCTCGTAGTCCAGATAGGGGGTCCGGATCAGCTTCCACCTGCCATCGCGGACCGCGCGCGCCCGGCTCGCGTTGCGCCACTGCGGTCGCGGCGGATCGAATCGCGAGTCGGCCGGCTGGGTGGCGCCCGAAAAGATCGGCCCACGCGCCAGGCTTCGCCCCGCGATCAGGCCGGCCAGGCTCACGCCGTCCAGTTTCTCGGGAGGCTGGATCCCCAACAGCTCGAGCACGGTCGGCAGGATGTCGACCGTGGAAACCGGCGTGTCGATCCGCCGGCCGGCGCCGAGCCCGCCCGGCAGCCGCAGGATGAGCGGCACCCGGACCGTGGTCTGGTAGAGGGCGAGGCCGTGGTTGTAGGTGTCGGCGTGCTCCCAGAGCGTTTCGCCGTGATCCGCCACGACCAAGACGACGGCTCGCTCCAAGATTCCTTGGGTCTCGAGGGCGCGGAGCAGGCGTCCGATCTCGGTGTCCATATAAGAGATCTCGCCGGCGTAGAGCGATCCGAAGATCCGATCTTCCGCGAAGACTTCGCCGGTCGCGCCGCGCAGCAACTCGCGCGTGAGGCCCTTGAAGACCACCTGGAGCCCGCCATGATCCCGACCGGTCGTGGCCTTCTGGTGTTTCGAGACCAGCCGCCGCAGCGCTTCGAGGTCCGGCGTCGGGGACGCTGCTCGAGCCGGCGCCGGGGGATCGTAGGGCGGGTGCGGATCGAAGTAGTGAACCAACAAGAACAGCGGCGCTCCGGTCCGGCGCCCGAGGGCTGCGATCGCCGCATCGGTCACCTGCGCGGCGCGCCGCTGGTTCTGGTCGCGGAGCTTGGGGTGCAGCAGCAGATCGAAGCGTTCGTCCCAGCGTTCGAACCCCTGATCCAATCCGAAGCGGGAGGCGAGAGCGAAGGAACCGACCACCGCTTCCGAGCGGTAACCGCGCGCGCTGAGCAGCTCCGCGAGCAGCGTGTTCGGCGCGCCGACCAACCAACCGTTTTCGGGAACGCCGTGACGATGGGGATAGAGCCCGGTCATGATGCTGGCGTGCGAGGCCAGCGTCGTGGTCGCCGCGGTGGTCACGTCGGCGAACAGCAACCCGCGGCGGGCCAAGCGGTCGAGCGCGGGGGTCGCGGCGGTTCGGGAGCCGTAGCAGCCGAGATGATCGGCCCGCGTCGTGTCCATGCTGATGAGGATGAGGTGAGCTCCGGGGAACGAGGTTGCCTGGCGCGTGCCGCCGCATGCGAGCGCCAGGCAGGCCAGCGCCAGGGCGGCCGATACTGGCACGACGTGGGAGCGCATCCGCATCAGAATACCTTGGGCAGACGTCATTGCGGTGCCGGGATGACGCTGGGCGTGGTGCCGGGGGCGACGCGCCCAGCTCAATCGGGTGGCATGGGCGTGCGCAGCAAGCCCATGGACGGCCTCCCTCGGAGGCACAGCTCAGCCGGTTTCGAGCTTGGCTATCAGGCGATCGAGGAATTCGATCTGCGCCGCTTTGAGCTTGCGGCGCGCTTCCTTGGTCGAGAAGAATTCGGCGCGATCCATCTCGGGATACTGTTGGAAGCGCCCCGAGCGCGGCGGCCACTCCAAGCGGAACGGAATGCTCTGGAGCGGTTGCGCCGGATCCCAATCCCCTTCGAAGGCCCAGGCGTGGACCCGCTTGCCGCCCTTCTGCACCACCGCCCCGAGCCCGAGATAAGGTCCCTTGGGTTCGATCCCGACCTCCTCTTGGAACTCGCGGAGCGCGGCGGCGAGCAGCTCCTCGCCCGCTCCGATCTCGCCCTTGGGGATTGACCAGTGGCCCTCGTCCTTGCGGACGAACAACGGCCCGCCGGGATGGGCCAGAAAGACCTCGAGCGCGCCGCCGCGGCGCCGGTACATCAGCAGACCGGCGCTGATTCTCAGCTTCGAGCTCATCCCGGGATTGTGCACTGGAGCCGCATGCCGCCACCACGGTTGGGGCGGGGCTGGTCCCCATCCGTGGGTATCGGCGATTGCATGATGAGGTGTAGGGGCGGGGCTGGTCCCCGCCCGTCTGTGTCGGCCGCCGTACGGTGGATGTAGACAAACTACACCCCTGCGGTGTACAACGGGATGGTGCCGGCCAAGCAGCGCTACCAAAGCCGCATCGAGCTGCTGCAGGG
>DASWHO010000299.1:0-3421 GCA_036398155.1 Acidobacteriota bacterium | reverse complement strand
CATCCCGCAGGGAGTCGGCTTCGACGAGCAGTGGACGCTCTCGGTGCAGCACACCCAAGAGGACATCCAGCGTTATTTGGAGGCTTTCGACCGCCTGGCGCCCATGCTCCGTTCTTGAGCGGGGCTGGCTGCGCGAGCCCTGAAATCGTTGCTCCGGGCGTCACCGTCGGGCCTGGGGGCCTGGGGGGGCGCCGGTTGCCGCGCCCGCGCCGGCTTGGCTAGAATCGAATCGCAGCATCCAAGCTGACATGTCTCTCTGCCAGGCCGGCCCGCGCTCCGGTCGCTTCGGAAGCGGGGTCCGAGGAGGTCCTGCGATGCAAGGCTACCGTCATTACATCAACGGCGAATGGGTCGAGGGCGCCAGCGGCCGCCGCCTCGACGTGCTCAATCCGGCCACCCGCGAGGTCCTCGCGCAGGTGCCCGACGGTGACGAAAAGGATGTGGCGCGGGCGGTCGACTCGGCCCGGGCCGCCTTCGATCAGGGCCCGTGGCGCGGCGCCAGCGGGCAGGAGCGCGGCCGGATCCTGTTCCGCCTGGCCCAGTGGGTCCGCGACCACGCCGCCGAGCTGGCCGAGCTCGAGACCCTCAACAGCGGTAAACCGATCGTCGAAAGCGAGTTCGACATCGGCGACGTCGCCACCTGCTTCGAATACTACGGGGGTCTCGCGACCAAGCTGCGCGGCGACGTGATTCCGGTACCGGACAACGCACTGACCTTGGCGCTGCGCGAGCCGGTCGGGGTGGCCGGCCAGATCATCCCGTGGAACTATCCGCTGCTGATGGCGGCCTGGAAGCTGGCGCCGGCACTGTGCGCCGGCTGCACCTGCGTGATCAAGCCGGCCGAGCAGACCCCGCTCACCCTGCTCGAGCTGGCGCGCGCGTTCGGCGCGATCGAGCTGCCGCCGGGGGTGATCAACGTGGTGACCGGCCTGGGACCCGGCGCCGGCCACCCGATCGTGGTCCATCCGTTCGTCGACAAGATCGCCTTCACCGGCAGCGCCGCGGTCGGCAAGCTGATCATGCGCAACGCGGCCGACACGCTCAAGCGGGTTTCGCTCGAGCTGGGTGGCAAGTCGCCCAACATTTTCTTCGCCGACAGCGATTTCGAGGCAGCGGTGGACGGCGCGCTGTTCGGGGTGTTCATCAACCAGGGCGAGGTCTGCAGCGCCGGCAGCCGGATCCTGGTGCAGCGCCCGATCTACAAAAAGATGGTCGAGGCGATGACCGAAAAAGCCAAACGCATCCGGCTCGGCGCGGGCCTCAGCCGGGACACGAAGATGGGCCCGCTGGTCTCGGAGGAGCAGCGCCAGCGGGTGCTGTCCTACATCGAGGCCGGCAAGCGCGAGGCCAAGCTGGCCTGCGGCGGCGGCGCGCCGAGCGGCGCCGAGTTCGAGCGCGGCTTCTTCGTTCAGCCGACCATCTTCTACGACGTCGACAACGCGGCCCGGATCGCGCGCGAGGAGATCTTCGGTCCGGTCGCCGCCGTGATTCCGTTCGAGCAGGAAAGCGACGCGCTGCGAATCGCCAACGACACGCCCTACGGCCTGGCGGCCGCGGTCTGGACCCGCGATATCTACAAGGCGATCCGGGTGGTCAAAAGCCTGCGCGCCGGCATCGTCTGGGTCAACCACATGCAGCCGACCTACGTGGAGGCGCCGTGGGGCGGTTACAAGATGAGCGGCTTCGGCCGCGAGCTGGGTCCCTGGGGGGTCGAGAACTACCTCGAGACCAAGCAGGTCTACATCAACCTCGAGGAGAAGCCGATCGGCTGGTACGACTAGGCTCCGGGAGTGAGTCCATGAGAGTTTTTCTGGTGGGGGCCGGCGCGGTCGGCACCGTGGCGGCGCTCAAGTTCGCCGACAAGGCGATCTTCGAATCGATCACCATCGCCGATATCGATCCCGAGCGCGCCGCCGGGCTCTGCGCGCGGCTGGAGCGCGACGACGCGCGGGCGCTGGCGGTCGATGCCGACGACCTCGAGCAGCTGAGCCGCGCCTTGCAAGCGTCGCGCGCCGAGCTGGTGCTTCATGCCGGCCTGCCGCGCAGCAATCTGGTGATCATGCGCGCCTGCCTGGCGAACCGCTGCCACTACATGGACCTCGCCAGCGGCAGCTCCGATTCCGGCGCCGAGATCCCGAGCCTGGAGCAGCAGTTCGCGCTCGACGCGGAATTCGAGCGCATCGAGCGCATCGCCCTGCTCGGGATCGGCGCCGATCCCGGCACCAGCAACATCTACGCCGCCTACGCCGCCAAGCACCTGCTCGACGAGGTCAGCTCGTTCCATGTCCGCGACGGCGACAGCTCGCTGCGCGCCGGTCAGGAGTTCCTGCCGACCTTCAGCCCCTGGGTTTTCATCGACGAGTGTCTGTGCCGCGCGACCGTCTATCGCCAACGGCGCTGGCATCTGGAAGAGCCGCTTTCGGGCGCCGAGCCGTTCAATTTCCCCGAGCTCGGGCTGCTGACCTGCTACTTCGTCGATCACGAAGAGTCTTCGACCCTGCCGCGCTTCTTCCCCCAGATTCACATGGCCGAGTTCAAGTACTCGCTCGACGATGTGACGGTCGAGACCTTGCGGGTGCTCAAACGCCTGGGCTTGCATCGCAAAGAACCGATTGAGGTTCGCGGCGCCAAGGTGGTGCCGCGCGCCCTAGTCTGCGCCCTGCTGCCCGACCCGGGCAAGCTCGGCGGCCAGATCCGCGGGCGCATCTGCGTCGGGACCGTGGCCCGCGGCAAGAAAAACGGGCTGCCGCGGTCGGTGTATATCTACAACGTCTCGGATCACGAAAAGGCCTACGCCGAGCTCGGGGTTCAGGCGACCTCGTACCAAACCGGGATCCCGCCGGTCTTGGCCGCCGAGCTGATCGCCGAAGGCGTTTGGAGCGGCGCCGGCGTGCTCTCGCCGGAACAACTCGACCCCGATCCGTTTCTGGAACGGCTGCCCGCCGAAGGCATGCCGTGGTATGTCCGCGAGGAGCCTCCCGCCTAGCCCGGCGGCGGATCTGTCGCCATCTGCTTCGTTGGGCTTGCTCGGGCTTCTCCAGCGTACCTATCAGTACGCTTCCGTCGCCCTCGCGGCGCCCGCCTCGCAGCTGACGGCATCTCCACCGCCCGCTATGCCGTGCTCGCCAGTCTACTAGCTCGTGCAATGTTCCTAGCCCGGCGGAGGATCTGCATCCGCTTGGTTGCCACTAGTGCGCTCGGTCCGATCTACGAGAGCGGACTCGTCGGCCACGGCGTCCAGCACCTGGCGTCCGATCCGCTCGAGCCGCCAAGGGCCGAAGCCCGGGACCTGGATCAGATCGACCGCGCTGCGCGGCCGGCGCTGCACCAGCTCCAGCAGGGTGCGGTTGGAGAACAGGCGGTACGGCTCCACCCCGAGGCGCAGCGCCAGCCGCCAGCGCAGCCGCCGCAATCGTCCCAG
>DASWHO010000298.1:0-3021 GCA_036398155.1 Acidobacteriota bacterium | reverse complement strand
TAGCGGCGATTGATCGTGCGGGCCAGATCGGTGTAGCCCTCCATCCCGCGGGTGCCTTCGTTGTCGACAGTGGTGACCATGTTGAGGTAGCGGCGCCCCGGATAGCCGTGGGTTTCGAGCGGCGCGAGCTGCAGCACCGGGAAGAACGGCGGGTTGTAGCCGGGATCGTATTGCACCGTCAACTTCGCGCCGGAAGGGCCGCGCCAGGCGAACAGGGGCGGCAGATTGGGAGCGCCGAGGCTGCGATTGGCACCGACGTGGAGCAGCCCGATCCCGCTGCCGCTCAAGATCTCGGGCAGGTAGCGGTTGTAGCCCGGCTGATCCGACTGCTCGAGGTACGGCGCGCCGCGGCCGAGCAGCGCCCGCAGCTCGTCGTCCCACGACAGCGCGGCGAGCAGCGTCTCCGGTCCCATCAAGCGGGTCACCAGCGTGCTCGGGAAGGCGTCCCAGCCGGCCGCGCCGGAGCGCAGCGCGCGTTCCAGCCGCGCCGCGTCGGGCGCATGCCGCAGCAGATCGACCGCCTGCAAGGCGGTGAACTGCCAGCGGAAGCGTTCCTCGGCGCCGGCGCCGGCTTCGGCCTCGATCTGATCGAGGATGCGCGGGAGCAAAGTGTGGCGGTAGCGATGCATCACGCCGTCGATGGTATCGGTGTAGCCGCGGTCGAAATGGGTGGTGAAGCTGGTCAGCACCTCCCAGCGCCGCTGCGGCTTGAGCCGGAAGCTCCGTTCGATCACGGTGCCGTCTTCCAGACTCAAGCTCGCCTGCGCCTGAGTCGCCTGCTCGGGCGCGGGCAAATGCAGCTCGAGGCTACTGTCACCGGCCGGCATGTTTACCGGCCAAGACGCCTCGCGCCGCTCGACCCGCACCGTGAGCGCGCCGCGCCGCGCGCGGCCGTCGAACGGCATCCGCAGCTTGAGATCGGCCACCGGCTGGAGCTCGCCGGCCGACTCGACCTGGAACACGTCGCGCTGGAAGATCTCGAAGTCGGGCGCGCGCGCGGCCAGCTCGGCCGGGACCGGGATCTCCCCGAACCCGCTCGCGACCGTGAGCCGGCTCAGGCGCAGCGCTTCGTTGGTCGAGAGAAACAGCTCTTCGGCCCCGGCCCACGGGCGGCGCATCGCGCGCGTGCGTTCGGCCGCCAGCGCCTCGACCCCGTCGATCGCGACCCGCAGCCGGTCGCCGCGGTACTCGAACAGAACGTGGTGGCGCTCGCCTTTCTGCCAGTCGAGCGGCAGGTCGAACCAGCGCTGCTGGTGCGCGTAGAGCCGCAGCCGCATCTGCTGGATCAGATCCGGATGGTCCTCCAGCACCAAGCCGGCGATCCGCTCGCCCATCAGGGCGAGGTAGAAGATCGGGCTGTAGCGCCGCTGGCGCAGCTCGACCCACAGTGCCAGCGCGCCCTGCTCCGGACCCGGAATCGCGGCGCGCGGAAACGCGACCTCACCGTGGAAGCCGGGCGCCTCCGCGCCGGCGGCGAAGGTGGCGCCGAGCACGCGGCCCGCGGGACCGATCCGCGGCCGTTCGATCGCGGCGGCCGAATCGAGCGCGCTCTGGAGCAGGATTTCGCCCGCCGCCGGCGCCGCGGATAACAGCAACCCGAGCGCAAGCGCTACACACAAATCGGATTGCTTGCTTTTGCGGCGCGACCCGCTCCCCTCTCCCGCCGGACCCGCGGGGCCTGCAAGGAGAGGGGTCGGGGGTGAGGGAGCGAGGCCGTCCCTCACCCCGGCCCTCTCCCTGGGGGAGAGGGTGTGTGTGCGGGCGACTCTCAATCCATTAGGGGGCGGCGGCGCCGAGGGCGCGCGCCGCTTCAGCCTGGGTGTGGACCGCGCGGTCGGCCGACTGCAGCAGATAGAGCTTGTAGTAGATGCCGCGGCGCGCCAGCAGCTCCTGATGGGTGCCCTGCTCGCGCAGCCGCCCCTGATGCAGCACGTAGATTCGATCCACCTCGCGCACGGTCGAGAGTCGATGCGCGATCACGATCGCGGTGCGGCCGGCGAGCAGGCGGTGCAGCGCCTCCTGGATCAGGCTTTCGGTCTCGGTGTCGACCGAGCTGGTGGCCTCGTCGAGCACCAGGATCTCGGGATCGAATGCCAGCGCGCGGGCGAACGACAACAGCTGGCGCTGGCCGACCGAAAGCGTCGCGCCGCGTTCCACCACCGGATGGTCGTAGCCGCCCGGCAGCTTTTGGATGAACCCGTCCGCCTGCGCGCGGCGCGCGGCCTGCTCGACCGCGGCGTCGCTGATCGAGCTTTCGCCGAGCCGAATGTTGTCCCGAATCGTGCCGCTGAACAGAAACACGTCCTGCGGCACGATCCGCACCAGGCGCCGCAGCGCCTCGGGATCGAGCTCGCGGATGTCGATGCCGTCGATCCGGATCGCGCCCTGGCCCACGTCGTAGAAGCGCACCAGCTGGCTGATCATCGAGGTCTTGCCGGCGCCGGTATGACCCACGATCGCCACCCGCTCGCCCTTGCGCACCGTCAGGCTGACATCGTGCAGCACCTCGAGGTCGGGCCGGTAGCCGAAGGTCACCTGGTCGAACTCGATCCGGTCGCTGAAGCGCTCCAAGCGCCGCGGCGCCGCCGGCTGAACCAGGCTGTGCTCGGCGTCGAGCAGGCCGAACAGGCGCTCGGCCGCCGCCATCGCGGTCTGCATCACGTTGTACTTCTCGGTCAGGTCGCGGATCGGCTCGAAGAATTTGTTGGCCGCCCGGATGAACGCGAACAGGGCGCCGAAGCTCAGCGCGCCGCGCAGGTTCTCGCCGCCGCCGTACCACAGGATCAACGCGATCGCGGCGGCATTGACCAGCTCGACCGCCGGGTAATAGACCGAAAAGTAGAGCACCGAGCGCAGGTTGGCTTGATTGTGCAGCTGATTGATTTCGGCGAAGCGCCGGCCCATGGCCGCGGCGCGATCGAAAATCTGGATCGTGAACACCCCGGTGATCGACTCCTGCAGAAACGCGTTGATCCGCGCCAGCCGCACCCGCACGTCGCGGAACGCGCGCCGCACCTTGCG
>DASWHO010000297.1:0-1674 GCA_036398155.1 Acidobacteriota bacterium | reverse complement strand
TTCAGCCGCGCGGATATTGAAGCCTACCGAACCTTCTTTCGCCGTCGCTAGGCGGCGGATCTGCCGCCATCTGTGGGGGGGTTCACCCACTCTGGAAGCCGTTGCGCTCGTTCGGCCTCCTCCAGCGTAACTGTAGGGGCGGGGCTTGTCCCCGCCCGGCCGGCGGCCGCCGCGGCAATGGACCGCCGAACCAGGTCGTTGCGCCCAGCGGGCGGGGGCAAGCCCCGCCCCTACATTTCCCTTCGCGCGTCTTGCATCCCGCTCCATCTCCACCGCCCACTAGGCCGTGCTCGGTGCTCCTGCGTGGCGCGAGAGATAGGGGGACAGGTATCCAATTTCCAGCAAAGCCGAGTCTGGGTAAGGCAGCAGCGGAAATTGGTACCTGTCCCCCTATCTCCTCCGGTCAGGTCGGACGCTCCACTGGCCCGAGCCGCGGCCGATTTTCTTTCGAAAGGCTATTCGTAGCGCAGGGCTTCGACCGGGTCGAGGCCGGCGGCGCGGGTCGCCGGATACATGCCGAACAGGATGCCGCAGCCGGCGCTGACCGCGACCGCCAGCGCGGTCCAGCCCCAGGGCGTCGCCACCGGCAGCTCCAGAAAGCGCCCCGCCAGCTGCGCCAGCCCGAGGCCGGCCAGCACGCCGAGCACACCGCCCAGTCCGGTGAGGCTGGCGGCCTCGATCAGAAACTGCCACAAGACCTCCATGCGCCGCGCCCCCAGCGCGCGGCGAATCCCGATCTCGCGGGTTCGCTCGGTGACCGATACCAGCATGATCGCGATCACCCCGATGCCGCCGACCATCAGGCCGATCGAGGCGATGATCGTGAGCACTAGGGCCATCGGGCCGGTGATCTTGTCCAACAGATCCTGCACCGAATCCGAGGAGACCACCGCGAAGTTGAGCGGCTGGCCGAGCGGAATGTTGCGCCGCAGCCGCATGATCGCGGTCACCGCGAGGGTCAGTTTCTCGATGTCGGTGCCGGGGCGCGGCTCGATCGCGATGCGACGTTCCTCGAACCGCGGAATGCTCAAATCCTTGAGATAGGTGCTGTACGGCACGCTGACGAAGTTGTCGGCCTGGCTGCCGAACAGCGATTTGCGCGGCGCAAAAGTGCCGATCACCCGATAGTCGATGCCGTTGATTCGCAACCGCTTGCCGAGTGGATCGAGCAGCGGAAACAGGTCGCGCGCCGGACCCGCCCCCAGCACCGCGACCCGTTCGCTGCGGTCGAGCTCGAGGTCGTTGAAGTAGCGACCGCGGTCGATCTGGAGATTGTAGATCGTCATGCCCTCCGGGGTGTTCGCGAACACCACTCCGTTGCGCGCCTTTTCGCTGCCGTGCTGGAAACGAAAGCGAGGTTGGTTTTCGATCTGGAAGTCGACCCGCTGGACTTCCGGCAGCGCGCTCTTGAGCGCATCGGCATCTTCGGGCCGCAGGTTGGGGCGCCGGCGCAGCTGCTCGTCGTGGCGCTCGACCAGCACGTCGTACTTGACCACGTACAGCACCACCCGTTCGGCCGAACGGATCTCGTCCTCGAGCTTGGTCTGCAGACCGAGGATCACCGAGACCATCCCCATCAAGGTGGCGGTCCCGATCGCCACCCCCAGAACCACCAGCAGGCTGCGCAGCCGGTGCGAGCGCATCGTATCCCACGCCAGCCGCAGCAGCTCGACC
>DASWHO010000296.1:0-1590 GCA_036398155.1 Acidobacteriota bacterium | reverse complement strand
CCAGAACAGCGCGATCTCGGATTGATCGGGCGTGCGCGAGGTGCTGTCGACCCGGCCCAGCTCTTTGACCTCGTTGTACGAATCGGTGTACTCCTCGCTGTTCAGCGCCGGTGGCGGCGGGCTGCGGAACTGCGAGCCGCGGGCCATGGTCCAGGGCGTGACCAGAGGCCAGTTGGGCAGCAGCGCCGGCGCAAAGGCCGGCGGGGTCGGCTCCCAATACCCGAGCTCGCCGGAAGGCGTGTACGGCACGACCAAACTGGAGTTGTCGTCGGCGCGGAGAGCGAGAATCTGATCGGCGCAGAACTCGCCCCAGATGACGCCGAGGTCCTCGGCCTGTCCATCGGCAATGCCCGCCAGCGAATCGGCCAGCGCCGCGTCGAAAATCGCGGCGCGGGTGGGATAGACGCTCACCAGGATGCGATGCGCCGCGGCGGCGGCGGCCGCCGCGGGGTCGGCGCCGTGAACCCGCCCCGCCGCGTAATAGGACTCATAGCCGCCGAGGATCCCGTTGACCGCGTCATAAACGGCGGTATTGAGCATCGCCATGAAGCGCGTCGCCCGCGGCGGATTGGTGCGCTCGGCCCGAATCGATTCGAGCAGCTGATTGTTCCAGTCGATCACCCCATCCGCGGCTGCGATCCGAGTCAGCCCCAGAAGCGTGCACGCAATACCTGTAAACAAGCGTTTCATCGTCATCCTCCTCCGCTCCCGTCGAGCGCTTCGTTCATGAGCAGCAAAGAACGGGCCAAACAAGCGTGCCGGAGTGAAGTCAATGAAAATATTGCGCTTATCGACTTGTGATTAGGAACGCAACAGCCGCGCCAAGCCGTACGAAATATGTCCAGCCGCGAACCGGTTTTGCTCTGAAACTCTTGGTCCCGTCGATTAGAAGGCGATCACCGCCGATCCGTGAGACCTATGCGCCAGGCATAAATGTTATGGAGGATTCGCGTCCTGCCGACCCTTTGTCACAATCCACCGTCTCTGCTGGCCGCGCACCAAGCCCAAGCTCAAACCCAGGCAATTCATTGTCTGTCGATTTCGGCTAGCAGGGCTTGGAGGCGGTCACGGTATTGCTGATCGATTTGGGCCACCTTCTTGGCGTCGCCTTGCGCCCAGAGGTGAGCGAAGAACTGCACCGTGACGTAGAACGACGCGGCGCCGGCGGCAAACAGCGCCATCCCGATGGTCGGATCGAGCGCGCGCTGCAAGCCGAAGGCCAGCGCCGCCAGCGCGCCCACCACCAGCAGCGGCCGGATCAGCCGCCAGGTGAGCTTCTTGAGCCATTGGCCTTCGGCGGCCAGGAACCAGTGCGCTCGGCGCTGCTGCTCCTTGGCGCGCAGAAACTCGGCGAGCGGCCGCTCCTCGGCCGCGCCGCCCGCGATCAGGGCGGCGAGATCGGCCTCGGGGTCGGGTCGCTCCAGCTCCCGCCGGATCAGCTGAGCGAGACGGGCGCGCGGCAGCAGCGCCATCGAATCGGCCGCCCTATTTCTTCTTCTCGGTCAGCATGCGGTAGAAGCACCAGACCGTGGTGACGGCGATCACGCCCCAGGACAGGATCAGCAGCATGGCCGCGAGCGGATTCATGGT
>DASWHO010000295.1:0-13295 GCA_036398155.1 Acidobacteriota bacterium | reverse complement strand
TACAGAGTGAGGCCGCCGTCGACGACCAGGATCTGCCCGGTGAGGTAGTTGTCGGGCTCGAGAAACAGGCGCGCCGCTCGCGCCACGTCCTCGGGATACCCGAACCGCGCGATGATCTGCTGCTCAATGCTCCCGTCGTACTTGCCGCGCGCGATCGAGGCTTCGGCCATCCCCGCCATGGTGACCCCGGGCGCGATCAGGTTGACCCGCCGTCCCTGCCCGCGGTGCTCTTTGGCCAGGATCCGGGCGGCCTGGATCAGGGCCGCCTTGGGAGCGGCATAGGCCAAGCTGCCGGGAAACGGGTGAACCGCTTGCATGGTGGAAAGCAAGACCACGCTGCCGGCGATTCCGGCGCGGCTCATGCGCCCCAAGGCTTCGCGCGCGAGCAGGATCGGGCCCGAATAGTTGACCGCGAGCGAGCGCGAAATCGCCGCGTCGTCGAGCGCCTCCGGCGCGACCCGGGCCGGATCGCCGGTGTAGACCACCAGGCCGTAGAGCTGGCTGCCGGCGCAGTCGAGCAGCGCGGCGCGTCCTTCGGCGGTGGTGATGTCACCCGCCGCGATTTCGGGCCGCCGGCCGCCGTGTCGCTCCAGCCCGGCGGCGACCGCTTCGGCCCGTTCGGTGTTGGCACGGTAGCCCAACACCACGCGCGCGCCCTCGGCGAGCAGCAGAGCAGCCAACGCGGGACCCAAGCCCCCGGTTCCGCCGGCCACCACCACGGTCCGCCCGGCGAGCGCCGCCGGTTCGAAACGGTAGCGCCGCTGCGCGTAGTCGGCCGCGCGATCCGGCGGAACGTGCGGCGAGGTCAATGCGCCCGGCCTCAGGGACCGCTCTGGGCGCGCCGCAGCAGCGAGGCCGAATCGACGCCGCCGCCGAGCGCGGCGATCGGAAGCGGGCTCAAGCTGATGTCCAACCGGGTGGCCGCCCCGCTGCCGACCACGACGTCGCTCACCACCAGGGTTTGATAGCCGGGGGCGGAGAACTCGAGGGTGTACGTGCCGGGCTCCAGAGTCCGGTGGTAATCACCCAGCGCCGGATCGGTGAAAACCGGCCAGTCGACCTCCAGGCAGCGCACCGTAGCCGCCAGCGGCGCGCAGCTCTCGGAGCTGTGTACCAGACCGCGCACGCCGCGCAGCGCGGCTTGGAACGTGGCGCTGATCGCCGGGATATTGGCGGCCACGATCGCCGGGATCTCGGAGGAAAGCGGCCGGAAGGCGCTGCTCAGCTCGATGGTCCAGTCCAGGTCGCCGCGCTCGCCGTAGCTCCAGTCGTTGGTGTCGCCGTTGGTCTGGAACCAATCCCAGCCGTTGATGATCGGCAGGCCGCTGAAACCGGAATAGAGATTGGAGAGGTTGATCAGCATCGGTTCGTCCGGGGTCGGCTGGGAGCAGCAGTTCCACAGGTAGTTGACGTACTCGGCGCCGCTGTGGAACGAGTGCGAGAGCACGAAGCTGTTAGTGAGCGCGTTGTCGCGCACCGCGCGGGTTTCCGGCTCGGAGAACGGCAACGGCCCGGCGAACGGCTCCAGCGCGTTGTTCCACAGGTAGCTGTAGTTGCGGTTGAGATCGACGTTGTGGGCGTTGTGGCGAGTGCCGAACATCCCGGTCTGGCGCCCGTCCGGATTGACCAGCGGCGCGATCCAGATCTCGGTCTGGTCGATCAGTTCGGTGGCGACCGGATCGACCCCGTAACCGCTCGCCAGCCACTCGGCGTAGCCCAGCGGCACCTCGACGCTGATCCACTCGTTGCCGTGGTGGCAGCCCAGCAGGCGCACTTCCGGCTCGTCCTCTTCCAGATCCGGCTGATCGGTGATCTTGAGCGCGGTGATGTTGCGCCCTTGCACGCTGGTGCCCAGGACCACGCGCCGGATGAAGCCGGGATAGGCGTCGGCCAGGGCTTGGAGCGCGGCCTCGGTGGCGGCGTAGTCGTGATAGGCGGTGCGGGTGGCGGCTCCGGGGCCGGGCTCCGGCTCCAGCAGCTCGAAGGCCACTCCAAGCTTGGCCAGCCGCTCCAACGCTGCGGGGTCGATGACCAGCGCCTCGACCTGGCCCGCGCGCCGATCCAGGATTGCCAGACCGGCGCCGACCAGAGCGGGTAGATCGTCGCGCTCGACCCCGTGGACCCGGATCCGGACCTCGGCCTCTCCCGGTGCGGGTGTTTGAGCCGGAGCGAGCGACGCCAGAAGCAGGCCCAGCGGCAGGTAAAACGCGATCCTCATCCTTTCCAAGCGCCAGAAACCAGGGCATTTAAGCCTGCGGCCCGCTCCAGTGTCAAACCCGCAGCGGCCGGTCCGATCCAGGTTGACGCTCCCCGGGGGGGTCATTAGACTCCGACCGAGTTTGCTGGGGGATGGCGACACCGGCTAGGCCCTTGCGGGGGAATGAGTTACGCGAGCTGAGCCGGGAGGCCGCCCGGAATCCGGATGAGCGAGAAGGAGCCGCAATAACATGGCGACGATGATCACCGACGAATGCATCAGCTGCGGTGCATGCGAGCCGGAGTGTCCCAACGAGGCGATCAGCGAGAGCGGGGAGATCTACGTGATCGACCCCAAGCTGTGCACCGAATGCGTGGGGTTCTTCGACGAGGAGCAGTGCGCCGCGGTTTGTCCGGTGGACTGCTGCGTGCCGGATCCCAACAACCTCGAACCGGAGCAAGCGTTGATCGAGCGCGCGCGCCAGCTCCATCTCGACACCGAGTTTCCCGAGCAGTTTCCGTCGCGTTTCCGCAAGTAACCGGCGCGGGGTCGGCGCCCGGCCCCGAAGCCGTCGATTGCCATGCAGTTCTCGCCGTATCACCTGCTGGGCGGGCGCCCCAATGTCATCGTCGACGGCGCCCCGGCCGCGGGCACGACCTTGACCCTGTCCCACTGGCCTCGCAGCGGCACCCCCTGGCAGCTCAAAGCCGACACCAGCGCCGCCATCGTCCTGCGTTTCCTGCGCTTGAGCCTCGGGCGCCAGCAGGAGCTGGTGCTGGACGCCGAGCTGGTCTCCAACAACCATTTCGACGAAGACGGCCTGCTGGGGTTGTGGTCGCTGCTGCATCCGGATCAGGCTTTGCGCTGGGCGCCGCTGATCGAAGAGGTCGCGCGCGCCGGTGATTTCTGTTGCACCGGTCACGGCGACGCGGCTCGGATCGCCTTCGCGCTTGCGACCCTGGCCGATTCCGAGCGTTCTCCGCTGGCCGCGGTCCGCGCCACCGGCGCGCAGCCTCAGGCCGACGAAGTGCGCTACCGCCTGCTGCTGGAGCAGCTGCCGGGGCTGCTCGCCGACGTCGGCCAGGTCCGCGCGCTGTGGGCCGAAGCGTGGTGCGCCTATCAAGCCAGCCTGCGCGCGCTCGAGTGCGGGTCGGCGCGGCTCGAAGAGTTTCCCGAGCTCGATCTGGTGGTGGTCGAGGCCTCCGAGCCGCTCCATCCGATGGCGATCTACAATCACACCGATTGCCTGCGGGTGTTGGAATCGATCGGCGCCACCGCGCGCCTGCACTATCGCTACGAAACCTGGGTCCAGCTGGTCAGCCGGCCGGTGCAGCCGCGGTTGGATCTGGGTCCTTTGGCGGCGAGGTTGCAGCAGGGCGAACGCGAGCGCTGCCGCTGGTGTTTCGATGGAGTCGACGCGACCACCCCGCAATTGGTGCCGCGGGATCAGCATGGCGCGGTGGCGGCGACCTCCTGGCGGCTCGATCGTCTGCTGCCGGTGACCCTCGCCTGGCTGCGCGAGGCGGCGCTCGACCCGAACCTGGTCTACAACCCGTTCGACGCCTCGAGCGGGTCGTGAAGCCGGTGCTTATGTCGCAACGGCTGAAAAGAGCGGAAATCCCCGCAGAGCCGGTCCTAGGTTAAGATAACCACGTGGACGTCGATCCCGACGCAAGCCTCCTGCTCGTTCTCAAGCT
Source organism: Acidobacteriota bacterium (assembly GCA_036398155.1). GTDB lineage: Bacteria > Acidobacteriota > DASWHO01 > DASWHO01 > DASWHO01 > DASWHO01. Next base: position 9,401 of record DASWHO010000295.1, on the reverse strand, counting down.
GACCGCCGTTCTGGGCCTGGTGCTGCTGAACGCGTTTTTCGTCGCGGCCGAATTCGCGCTGGTCAAAGTCCGGACCACCCAGCTGGAAGCCCGGGTGCTGCAGGGCAGCCGGCGCGCGGCGCTGGCCCGCACCCTGACCCGTCATCTGGATGCCTACCTCTCGGCCACCCAGCTCGGGATCACCATCGCCAGCCTGGGACTGGGCTGGATCGGTGAGCCGGCGGTGGCGAGCTTGCTGCGCGGTCCGCTGGTCGGGCTCGGCGTCGAGTCGGAAGCGCTGATCCATTCGATCTCGCTGGCGCTGGGCTTTTCGATCATCACGTTCCTGCACATCGTGCTCGGCGAGCTGGCGCCGAAATCGCTGGCGATCATGCGCCCCGAGGGCACCACGCTGGTGATCGCGGCGCCGCTGCGCTGGTTCTACCGGATCACCTTCCCGGCGATCTGGCTGCTCAACGGCGTCTCGAACTTGTTGCTGCGCGGCATCGGGATCACCCCGGCGAGCGAGCACGAGCTGGCGCACTCCGAGGAAGAGCTGCGGCTGCTGTTGGCGAGCCAGGCGCCGGGCCCGGGCATGACCGCTACCGCGCGCGAGCTGATGCTGGCCGCGCTGGATCTGCGCAACCGCACCGCGCGCCAGGTGCTGGTGCCGCGCTCCGAGGTGGTCTACTTGGACGTGCAGCTGCCGCTGGCGGAGAACCTGGAGCGGGCGCGCAAGGGCCGGCACACCCGCTTTCCGCTGTGCGACGGCAACTTGGATCAGGCCTTCGGGATGGTGCATCTCAAGGATTTGATGTGGTTGATCGACCGCGAGGGCGGCGAAGCCGATCTCTCCAAGGTGCGGCGCAAGATCGCCTTCGTGCCCGAAAGCGCCCGACTCGAAGCGCTGTTGCGGACCTTCCGGCGCGAGCGCAGCCATCTGGCGATGGTGGTCGACGAGTACGGCGGCGCGCTCGGGATCGTGACCTTGGAAAACGTGATCGAGGAGCTGGTCGGCGAGATCCAGGACGAGTTCGACGAAGAGGCGCCGGCGGTGGTGGAGCTGGCGCCGGGCGACTACCAAGTGGACGGGGCGCTGCCGCTCTTCGAGCTCAAGGAGCGCTGCGACATCCAGGTCGAGGACCCCGGGGTGGCCACGGTCGGCGGTCTGATCCTGCGCCACTTCAACCGCCTGCCGGAGCAAGGCGAGAAGGTGCCGCTCAAGGGCTACGAAGCCGAGGTCCTCAAGATGGAAGGGCGCCGGATCGCCCTGGTCCGGCTGCGGCGTGTCTAGATCGGGGACAGAGGCGCGGCCGCAAGCCGGATGTAGGGGCGGGGCTGGTCCCCGCCCGAGCGGCCTTCGAAGTCGTCCCGTCGCGCCAACTGACAGGGTCGCACTCTACGGGAGAGGACAAGCCCCTCCCCTACATCGGGTGGGGACAAGCCCCTCCCCGACATTTACGGCGGACGCGCGGTCGCGGGATCGGCGTGGCTGTCCAGGAACGCATCGACCGCCTGGGGCATGAAGGCGTCGGTGCTGAAGGCGTGCGGTAGAGCGGCTTCGAAGGTGGTGAGGCGGTAGCGACCCTCACCGTCGGTCAAGATCAGTTGAATCGGTTCCAGGCCGCGGCGGCGGTTGAAGCTGCTGGATTCGTAACCGTACTGGCGATCGCGGTAGCTGACGCGCGGCCAGGCGCCCGGGGCGCCGGCGACCACGATCGCGCGGAGGAAATAGTCGCCCGCCGCGGCCGCTTGCTGCAGCAGCCCCCCGATCGGATAGCGATAGTGAAAGGCGGCGTCATCGGCTCCGGCCGCGCTGTAGAGCCGGCCCCGGGTCGAGAGCCCGGCTGCGCCGGCATGGTGCTCGGGGCCGGTAAACAGCGTGATGCCGTGACGACTCGCTTCCCGGGCCGCTCCGACCAGGCGCTCGAGCTCGGATTCGGACAGACCGAGCTGCTCCGGCGCGGCCGCGGGAAAGCGCGCCTCGGGAACCACGGCCTCCGCGAAGCGCCGCAGCTCGACCGTATGGTCGGAGGCCTGTCCGCAGGCGATCAGCAGATGCTCGAAATCGGTGGTCGCGATCAGATAGTCGCGGCAGTCGCCGCAGCTCAAGCTGGTGCCGCAGGTTGCGCCGGAGTAGAAAGCGATGAAGCGGATCGCGCGGGCAGCCTCGGCGCCGAGCAGGTTGGTGACATGGTTGACCAGGGAGCTCTCCCCGTGGATCGCTTCCGGCACCCGGTATTCGGTGTTGCCGCCGACCACCACGTGCCGCGCGCCGTCCTGTTCGACGATCGTCGCGGCCCGCACCTGGAAGCGCGAGATCGCCGGATCGGTGCCAGCGTGCTCGGCGGCGTCGAGCGCCTGGAAGATCTGTTCGGCCAGGGCTGGGTCCACCAGCGCCCGAGCCGGATCGGAGAGCCGCCAGCGCTGCGGGCGCTTGACCGGGTCGGCGCAGCCCACTGAAATCAGCAGGATCAACAGGCCGGTACCGGCCGTGAAATGCGCACCTTGGAGCGGGAGCAGTCGGCGCCGCACAGAATCAGTAGGCCGTGGTCACGGTGAGGTGATGCGGCCAGTGGGTGGTGTGGTAGTGAGTCCACAGCCGCCCGTCGACCACCGGCGAGATCAGCTGGCGATCCGCCGGCCGGCGCCGGTTGATCGCCTGGGTCAGCAGCTCCGCCGCCCAGAGCGTGAACGCGCGGATCTCGATCTCCTCCTCGCTCTGGGCCGGGATGATCCGGCCGCGGTTGATCGCCTGTTCGAGCGCGTCGCTGTACGAGGTGATGCCCAGCAGGCGAAACGCCACCGGCACGATGTAGTCGGCGAAGATCGTCAGCCGCTCGGGATCCGCGAGCGCGAAAAAGCCGGTCGAGCGGAAACGGGCGTGCAGATTCCACCACAAGAGCTGCGCGCGCTTTTGGAACAACACCCGGTGGCCGCGGTAGTCGCTGGTGTCGCGGAACGAGGGGAACTGATCCAGCAGCCGCTCCAGCAGCCCCTGGCCGCCGGCGGCGTAGAGCCGTGGCGGTCCGGCCGCCACGAAGCGATGGAAGCGCCCGCCGTAATCTTGCTCCAGACGCCGGCCGACTTGGTGGAAGATCTCCAAGCGCTGGTCCAGCATCGGGATGGTGATGTTGCCGGCAAAGATCCGATCCAGCTCGGCCCGCGTGATGGCGGCCAGATAGCGACCCTCCAGGATCGGGAGGCCTTGATCGTAGGCGCGCTTGAGGCACGCATCCATGGCCTCGGAATCGGAGTGCACGGCGCCGCCGTATTCGGTTTGAAACATCACGCGGCGCTCGAAATCGGTGAAGGCGAAGTTGATGGTCGCGGTCAGGAAGATGTAGTCCAAGGTGTCGGCGTCGTTGCCTTCCGGATAGAGCGGCGAGCGAAAATCGGGCCACGGCAGGCCCTCATACGCCATCCACCCGGCGGTCTGTTCGACTTGTTCGGGGTGGAGCCGAACGTGCCGCGCCCCTGCGATCACCGGCGTCAAGCTGCCCAGGATCGGGTGATCGGCCGGCGGCAGCGGCAGCGCCGCGGCCGCGGCAGCGCCGGGCGGCGCGGTTTGGGTGGCCGGCGCCTGGTCCGCGGCGCCCTTTGTCCCCCGACCTCCGACCGCGGACGCGGCCAGTGCGGCGATGAAATGCCTGCGATCGAGCATCGATCCTCCTTCAGTTCGCGGCGCGCTTGCGCCACTCGCGGTTGAACTGAGCGCGCTTGAGGAAGGATTTCTGGGTGCCGATCTTGGTCACCGAGAGCGCGGCATAGAGGTTGGCGCGCCGGATCGCCTCGCGCTCGGGCGTTCCCTCGGCGAGGAAAACCGCGAAGCTGCCGATGAACGCGTCCCCGGCGCCGGTGGTGTCCTTGGCCTGGACCGGGAAGGACGGGATCAGCTCCATGCCCTCGGGACCGGCCAGCAGCGCGCCGCGCGCGCCCAGGGTGAGGATCACCCGGCGGATGCCTTGAGACAGCAGAAAGGCCGCGCAGTCTTCGGCCTGCTCGACGCTCTCGACCGGGCGGTTGGTGATGGTCGCGGCCTCGCTCTCGTTGGGGATGAAGTAGTCGACGTGGGAGAGCTTCTTGAGGTCGGCCGGCAGCGCCGGCGCCGGGTTGACGATGCAGCGGATGCCGTTTTTGCGCGCGAACCGGATCGTATGGTAGACGGTGGCCAGCGGGATCTCGAACTGCAGCACGATGATGTCGGCGCGGCGCAGCCGGGCAGCGGCCTGATCGACGCCTTTGGGGGTGAGCTTGTCGTTGGCGCCCTTGACCACCACGATGCGGTTCTGTCCGCTCTGGTCGACGAAGATCGGGGCCACGCCGCTGGAGACGCGCGGGACGGTCTGGACGTCGCGGGCGCCGATCCCGAGCGCCTTGAAGTTCTTGATCGTCGCGGGCCCGAAGATGTCGTCGCCGACCCGCGCCACCATGGCGACCTCGGCGCCGCAGTACTTGGCCGCCACCGCCTGGTTGGCGCCCTTGCCGCCGAAGCCGAGATCGAAGTGATCGCCGAAAATAGTCTCCCCAGGCCGGGGAAAGCGGTCGGTGAAGCTGGTCAGGTCGACGTTGGCGCTGCCGACCACCGCGATACGCGCTTGATGTTTGGCCATGTTCGAGCTCCAGGTTGGTTAAGGAGAGTGTATGGAAGGACGGCGCATCAGCTCCACGAACAGGTTTTCGAAACGGGTCCGATCGATGTCGCTGTGGACCTTCCAGGGCCGGCTCGCCCACCACGGCTGGTTCGGCAGGCTCCACCAGACGGTGTTGCCATAGCTCGGGCCCCAGTGAAAATCGCAATCGACGTAGAGCTCGTCCTTTTTCGTGATCACGGCGGGGTCGATGATCGCCGCCGCGGCGAGCTCATCCCACATGAAGGTGAAAATGCCGGGATCGACGCCGGGTCCGAAATAGGACTCCCTCATGTACGCTGCCAGCGGCGTCCCGGCGTCCACGATCCGCTCCAACAGCGGGCGGGTCATCTGGGTCTTGTGGCAGACGTCGATCGGAGTCAGCTCGCTGTCTTGCCACCGGGCCCGCAGCACCATCGCGGCGGCCTCGGGATCCCACCAGAAATTGAATTTCTGGTTGAGGTTGATCCGGCCGCCCATGGCGACGATCTGCTTGATCTTGCCGACGATGTCGGGCGCCAGCCGGATCGCGAGCGCCACGTTGGTGAGCGGCCCGGCGCTGTAGAGCACCAGCTCGCCGGGGTATTTGCGCGCCATGTCGATCAGCAGCTCGGCGGCATGCCCGGGGACGGTCCGAATCGTGGGCGCTCCGCCGGGGGCCGGCGGAATGGTGCCCTTCGGCGCCACCTCGTCGCCCCAGGCGCCGTGCCAGCCGTCGCCTTCCTTGGGGCCCCACTGCGCCTCGCGGCGCAGCATCGCCTCGCGGTTGTTGAGCAGCGGATCCTCGGAGCCGGCCGCGACCGGCACTTCGGGCCGGCCGCAGACCTCGACCATCTTGAGCGTGTGGTAGACCGCCTGATCCAGCCAGGCGTCGCCGCCGACCACCCCGATGCCGACCACGTCGATATTCGGAGCCATCAAGAGCATGGCGATCGAGACCACGTCGGTACCTCCCGGGCCCGAGGTGTCTTGATCGATGAAGACCTTGATCCGCTCCTGACCCCGGGTCGATCCGGCGAGAGCGAACAGGATGATCCACGCCGCTGCGGCGAGATTCCGGATGCGATGCATGCAAAGACCTCCTTGAGCCGGTCTAGGGAACGCGTGGCGCGGCGCTGAGCCGCTGCAGCACGGTGTCGACGAACCGTTCGCCGTCCACCACCAGCGGCACCTCGGCGTTCGGTTCCACGCGGGGGAAATCCACGACGGTGTAGTGGTCGCCGACGTCCTCGATGCCTTCCAGCAGCAGGGTGCGGTTGGCCACCGTCTCGCCGTAGGTCAGCTCGCCCTTGGTCTCCACCTCGATATGCATCGGCCGCATCACCTTGGCGAACGACTTGTCGAACGCCAAGCCGACTGCCAGCGGATCGTGCAGGTCGGCGGCGTCGAAGCCGAGCCGCTCGCTGAAAGCGATATAGAAATCGCCGATCCGGGCCGCGAACCGCGCGATCGGAGAATCGGAGGCGGAGAGCCGGGGCAGATGCTCGCGGCGCAGCTGGGCCTGCGAAGTGGCGCCCAGATCGACCATCGTGATCGGGATGCCGGAACGAAACACGACCCGGGCCGCCTCCGGATCGTTGTAGATGTTGGCCTCGGCCGCCGGGCTGGCGTTGCCGCCGGCGATCGATCCGCCCATCAGGATGATCTCCGGGATCTTCGACGGCAGCGACGGATCCTGGAGCAGCGCCAGCGCGATGTTGGTGAGCGGCCCGACCGGGACCAAAGTGATGGCGCCCGGAGCGGCGTTCACGGTCTCGATGATGACGTCGACCGCGTGGCGCGGGTCGAGCGCTTTGGTCGGTCGCGGCAGCTCGACTTCACCCAAGCCGTTCTTTCCGTGGACCGCTTCGGCAGTGATCAGCTTGCGCTGCAGCGGATATTTGGCGCCCTTGGCCACGATCAAATCGGTGCGGCCGGCCAGCTCCACCAGCTTGAGGGCGTTTTCGGCGCCGAGCTCGACGATGACGTTGCCCGAAACCACCGTGAGCGCTTCGATTTGGAGCTCGGGGGATTGGATCGCGAGCAGGACCGCGATCGCGTCGTCGATGCCGGGATCGATATCGAGCACGATCCGGCGCGGGTTTTCGGCCGAGGGGTCGGGCCCGGCCGCGCGCCCGGCGGCCGGGCCGGCGGCGACCAGCAGAAGCGCAAGCCAGCGGATGAGGCGTTTCATCGGCAAGGTTCTTCCTTCCCGCGCATGACGGCCTAGAAGGCGTTGGCGATCAGCGCGATCGCCCCGGCGTAGAACAGGAACATCAGACCCAAATAGACTCTCGCCTTGGCGTTGGCGCCGGCGAACTCCTTCCACACCAAGAGACCCCACAGCGCGGCGACCATCGGCGCGCTCTGGCCGATGGCGTAGGAGATCGCAAAACCGGCCGAGCGCCCGGCCACCAGATTGAAGGCGGTGCCGATGCTCCAGATGAAGCCGCCGACCAGACCCAGCACATGCCAACTGGGCCGGCCCTCGACGTAGCCGGACAGCGCGACCGGCGCGCCGATCAGCGGTTTCTCCATGAAATAGATGTTGAAGATGAAGGTCGAAATCAAGGCCGCCAGGGTGAAGAACACGGTGCTGGTGTAGGGCGTGAGCTGACCGGCGCCTTCCGCCATCGAGGCGGCCGTGAACGGCGACCAGCTGCCCATCAGCAGGCCGCTGACGATGCAGATCCAGAGCCCCTTCTTGGTCACTTTGAGCTTGCCGCCGCCGAGCTCCTTATAGGCGAGCGCGTCGGCCACGATGGCGACCAGCGCCAGCGCGACACCGGCGAACAGCATGGTGGCGTTGCCGCTGCGCTGCACCAGGTAGGTCAGGATCGTGCCCAGCACCAGGGCGGTGCCGATCGCGACCGGGAACGCCACCGCCAGCCCGGCGATCGAGATCGCGGCCACCAGCAGGATGTTCGCCAGGTTGAATACGGTTCCGCCGGCCATGGCCAGCGCCAGCCGCGGTCCGGTGGCCTGCGTCAAGTTGGGCAGGAAAGCCTCCTCGCCGCCGCGCCAGCTCCCGAGCGTGAACGCCAGCAGCAGCGCCATCACGAAGATCCCGATCGCGTAATCCCAATAGAACAGCTCGAATCGAACGTTTTGGGTCAGCTTATAGGTGTTGGCCCAGGAGCCCCAGCAGATCATGCAGACGATCATCATCAGCAGAGCCAGCCCATAAGTCTCGGGTATGAACATGCGCTCCCCCTTTCGCGCCGATCCCGGCGTGCGGATGACCCCACCCGCGGAGTGATTCGAGCACTTTAGCACACCGTGCAAGTTTGACAGCCGCAAGCGAGCTGAGTATTCTCGCTGCCATCTTTGGGAATGGGGGGTGGATCAAAGAGCGCCGGCTTCAACCGCGTGATCCGAGCGCTGGATCCCGAGTCTGACTCATCCATCGCTGCGTCGAACCTTTACGTGCAGAGGAGGTAGGTATGGCCGGAAGGGGAGTTAGAAGCTGGGTTGTGCTGGCGGCCGTCGCCGCCGTGGCCGCGACCGGGGCGTGGGCTCAGACCCGCGACACCGGGCGGATCGAGGGCACGGTGGCGGACGAGACCGGGGCGGTGCTGCCGAACGTCGCGGTTCAGGTGATCCAGGTCGAGACCGGCCAGACCCGCTCGTTGACCACCGACGAACGGGGCCGCTACCGCGCCGTGCTCCTCTCGGCCGGGACCTACACGATCACCGCCGAGCTGTCGGGATTCGCGAAGATATCGCGCGAGGGCGTGGTGCTCCACGTAGGTGAATCTCTATCGGTCGATGTCACTCTGCAGCCGGCCGGGGTCGAAGAAGTTCTCACCGTCACCGGAGAGGCTCCGATCATCGAAACCACCCGGACCACGGAGTCGACCTTGCTCAACCGCGCCGCGGTCGAGAATCTGCCGGTCAATGGGCGCGACTTCCGCGACTTCGCGCTGCTCGCGCCCGGCGCCGGCTCGAGCCCGGGGCTGCGCTCGCCGCTGCGGTTCAACGGCCAGCAGGGCGACTACACCGGCCTGACGGTGGACGGGGCCGACTACACCGATCCGTTCTTCGCCGAGTTCTCCGGCTCCTTGGAGACCAAGAACTTCGCCATCTCCCAAGAGGCGATCCAGGAGTTCCAGGTCCTGACCAACGGCTTCGAGGCCGAGTTCGGCCGCTCCACCGGCGCGATCATCAACGTGATCAGCAAGTCGGGGACCAACACGTTCCACGGCGGCATCCATGAATTCTGGCGCAACCACGCGCTGGCCTCCAACGACGCTTTCGGCAACGAGCCGATCGACTTCAACCAGAATCAGTTCGGCGGCTACATCGGCGGCCCGATCGCGCAGGACAAGGCCTTTTTCTTCTTCGCCACCGACGTCCAGCGCCGCGATGCGCCGCTGATCGTGCAGTTCCTGCGCGACGTGGAGGGCATCGGCATCCCCGAGCTCGGCCTCGCCAATCTGGGGGATCTGGAGGGTGATATCGGGCAATCGGTGGACCTCGATACTTATTTCGGCAAGGTCGATTTCGCCCTCAACCAAGACCACCACGTGAGCTTCCGGGTCAACTACAGCAAGAACGACACCGTCAATTTCACCGGCGGTCAAGGGCAAGAGGTGGTCAGCGGTTCGGAGAGCAACTTCGAGGACTTCGAGGACCGGGTCTACTCGGTCTATGCCGACCTGACCTCGGTGCTGTCGGATAAAGCCTTCAACGAGTTCAAGTTCCAGGTGATCGACGAGACCCGGCCGCGGGCGGCCAAAGGCCCGGGGCCCGAGATCCAGATCTTCGACACCACCGGCGGCGGCGGTATCGGGCGGCGCTTCTTCCTGCCGA
>DASWHO010000294.1:0-5212 GCA_036398155.1 Acidobacteriota bacterium | reverse complement strand
GTGCCGCTGATGGTCGCCTCCGAAGTCTGGCCGTATCCCGGCCCGCCGCAGAGCGCGGTCGCCAAGGCCACGAAGCTCACTAAGAGGATCCGCTGGTAGCTCATCTCTCCCCTCCTCGCTCGAAACCGGTTAACTGACTGGTCGGGTTTGTCTTGTGGCCTCTTGATACTTCCCCGCTCGTCTCTTTGTCAAGAAGGTGGTCGGGGAGGTGGTCGGAGGTGGTCGGGTTCTCCATTGGGCGGTAGACGAACGTGACCACGGTGTTTCGGGTACCGTGGGCAAGCTTCGCGGGTGCCGTGGGCGAGCTTCGCTCCGCCCACGGACAACACAACGAATGTAGGAATGGGCCCTTTCCCGGTCCAATGTCGTCCGTGGGCAAAGCAGAGCTTGCCCACGGCACCCCGGTCAGCGGGTCTCCGGCAGGCGGTCGAGGCCGCAGCGGCGGGCGGCGTCGAGCATGATCGACTCGAGCTCGCGGACGGTATCGGCAGGGAGCGCGAAGCCGTCCTTGTCGAGCAGCAGCTCGACCTGCTCGCGGGCGCGGACGAAGTCGGCGGTGCGCTGCTCCTCCTCGCCGGTCGCGGTCGGGGTGCGGTCGACCACCGGGCCGGGAAACAAGAACTCCTTGCGGAAAAACTCCAAGGTGGTCGGGTGGGCCATGAAGTGGCCCTCCTCCATCACCTCGGTGAGCGCCTCGATCGCCAAGGTCGGGGTGCGCTGCACCATCCCTTCGAGCAGGCGATAAGCCATGCCGCAGAGCTCGTTGTCGATCACCAGCTTCTCGAGGCTCTGGCAGGTAATGTAATCGAGGATGCCGGCGCCGCTGACCACGTTGATCCGGGCCAGCGCCGCGAACAAGATCCCGATGCCGGTCTCGTAGCCGGCCTGGGTGTCGACCAGCTTGGAATCGGACAGGCCGATGTAGCTGTGCACCGGCAGCCCCAGCGCCTTGCCGATCTCGTTGTAGGCCAGATCGAGCATCACGGTTTCGATCGCGCCCATCGGGGTGGTGCCGCGGCGCATGTCGAAGGCGCAGGGCGCGCCGCCGTAGATCGCCGGTGAACCGGGGTTGGCCAATTGGGTCAGCACCAGGCCGCAGAGGTTCTCGGCGGTGTGCTGCGCCACCGAGCCGAGCAAGGTGATCGGACCGGTCGCGCCGGTGAGCGGCATCGCGATGATGTTGCTGGGGACGCCGGCGGCGGCGCAGCGCAAAAGGCTGTGGGTGGTCAGCTCGCTCCAGCGCAGCGGCGGCGAGGGGCAGGCGTCGTAGACCGCGAACGGCTTTTTGCGCAGCGCCGCTTCGCTGCCGCGCACCGCGACCATCAGCTTGTGCATCACGTCGAAGCCGTCGGTGCGAAACAGGCCGGTGACCAGCGGCTTGCGGCAGTGCTGGACCGCGAGAAACAGCCGGTAGGAATCCGAGATCTCGACCGGCACGTCGGAGCAGACCAGGGCGGTGGAGTTGAGCCGGAGGTGCGGAAGCTGCTCGACCAGGCGGGCGAGGCGCGCGTAGTCGCGCCCGACCGCGCGGCGCACCTGCAAGGTGTCGGATTCGAGCACGTTGAGCGCGGCGCTGCCCGGATCGTAGAGCACGTGGTCGCCACCGACCGTGACCGCCTGCTTGCCGGTCAGGTCCCAGAGCTTGAACTGCTTGGGGGCGCTCTTGAGCGCGCGCTCGACCAGGTCGCGCGGGATGTGGGCGCGCTGCGCGGCGAGGTCGACCTGGGCGCCGTGGTCGCCGAGCAGCTCGAGCGCCTCCTCGTTCTCGATCATGTCGCCGACCTTGGCCAGGATCTCGAAGGCCTCGTCGATAATCCGCGTGATCATGGCGCGGTCGAGCAGCTTGACCCGCGGCACGAACGCCTTGGTTTTCGGGCTCATGCTTCTCCCAAGGCGCGGAGCCGCTCGGCCACCTTGGCCAGAAAGTCGGGCGTGGTGCCGCAGCAGCCGCCGACCGCGCGGCAGCCGGCCGCCGCCATCTGCGCCAGCTCGGCGGCGAACTCGGCGGGGTCCTTGCGGTAGACCGCGTGCGCGTCCACCAGCTCGGGCTCGCCGGCGTTGGGCTGCACCAGCACCGGGATGCGCCCGGCAGCCGCGGCGACCAGCTCCTTGGCGAGCTGCACGAAGTCGCTCGAGCCCAGGGTGCAGTTGGCGCCGACCAGGTCGGCGCCCTGCTCGAGCATCGCTTCGACCACGGTCGCGACGTTCTCGCCCATCAGGGTGTAATAGCCGCGCGGGTTGAGGTTGAAGGTCAGGCAGATCGCAACCGGCAGCCCGGTGCGCCGCGCCCCGCGCAGCGCCGCGCCGGCTTCGGCCAGGCTGTACATGGTCTCGATCGAGATCAGGTCGACTCCCGCGGCCGCCAGCGCCTCGGCCTGCTCGGCGTAGAGCGCCTCCATGTCGGCCTCGCTGTAGGGTCCCATCGGCGCGATGAACTGGCCGCTGGGGCCGATGTCGCCGGCGACGAAGCGGCCCGGCCCGGCGCCGCGGCGCGCCAGCTCGGCGGCGGTGGCTTGGACCTCGCGCAGGCGCTCGCCGAGGTCGTTCTCCTCCAGCTTGATCCGGTTGCCGCCGAAGGTGTTGGTTTGAATCACCTCGCAGCCGGCCGCGGCGTAGCCGCGGTGCACCGCTTCGATCGCTTCGGGCCGCTCGAACAGCCAGCGCTCCGGCGCGATCCCGTTCTCGAGCCCGGCGGCGAACAGCATGGTGCCCATGCCGCCATCCCACAGGATCAGGCGCGGCTCGGCGAGACGTTCACGGAAATTCATGGAAGTCTTTCAGCTCGCGGCCAGCACCGCCGAGTCGGCCGCGCCGACCAGCCGCTTGGCGAGCTCGACGCTCTCCATCGCGTTCGGCCCTTGACCGTCGGCGCCGATCTCGTTGGCCCAGCGTTTGGAGGTCGGCGCGCCGCCGACGATGACCTTGAAGCGCTCGCGCAGGCCGCGCTTCTTGAGCTCGTCGATCACTTTCTTCTGCCCCACCATGGTGGTGGTCAGCAGCGCCGAGATCCCGATGATGTCGGCGTTTTTTTCCTCGGCCATGGCGATGAAGCGGTCGACTTTGACGTTCTTGCCCAGATCGGTGACTTCGAAGCCGACCGTGTTGAGCATGGTCGCGACCAGGGTCTTGCCGATGTCGTGGATGTCGCCCTCGATGGTGCCGATCACCACCCGCCCGATCGGCTCGCGCGCGATCTTGCGGGCCAGGATCGCCGGGTTGAGGACCGCCATCGCCGCTTTCATCGCTTCGGCACCCATCACCAGCTCGGGCAGAAAGTACTCGCCGCTGGCCCACAGCTCGCCGACCTGCTGGACCCCGACCACGAAGCCCCTTTCGATCACCTCGTTGAGATCGAGGTCGCGGTCGAGGCCGACCTGGGCCAGCTCGGCGGCGCGCTTCTTGTCGAGCTTGACCACGCTCTCGGCCATCGCAGCGTAGAGCTGTTCGAGAGCCTCCGGGACGTCGGACATGCGGTCACTCTAGAACGGCGGTCCATCGGCCCACAAGCGTCGAGCCGCCGCCCCGGCCCCGGAGGACGGCGCGGCTTTGGCGCTTGGCCTTTTCCGCGCCATAGCGATCTACTTCTTCAGCTTGGCGGCGCGGCGGCGGGGGACCGCCTGCGGCGGGCTGGCTTCCGGGCATTCTTGGCGCGGCGCCGTTTCGCCGTTCCAGATGGCGCGGGGGCGGGAGAATCGGCGCGCGGGGCCTCATGGTGTTTGTCGGCTCTCGGCTGCTCCTCGAGCTCGGCCAGAACCGCCGCCAACATGTCGGCCGACGGATCGGACTTTTTGCCCTTGCGCTTGGATGGGCGCGCGCGGGACCTTTGAGGGCGCCTTGGCATGTTCATTGGTCCCGATCTTACCGGTCTCGACACCGAACGACCATCCCAAGCCGCTCAACCGGCAACTTCCCAATGCAGGACCCTACCCGTTCGACCTACGGCGATATTTATTAGTACAATGCCGCGCAAGCGCTGTTGCCGCGGCTTTTGAGTGATGGAGTGAGGTTTCGGCCACCCTGGTTCGATGGGCCGTGGACCAGCCCGGGAGGTGGACTGATGTGGAATATCGCAAGCGTTCGCCGGCGCGCGCTCCAGTCGATGCTCGTTGCGTTTTTGTTGCTCGCTCCGCACCACAGTGCACGGCCGGAGGCTCCGAAAATCGATTTTGAGCAGGCCGTGCACCAGGGGCGCAGGCTATCGGCGCACGAGGCGCAAGCGCTCGAACAGCGTTTGGAGCGCGAGCTCGGCGATCTCTCGGCCCGCGCCCAGCTGCTGGCCTACTATTTCTTCCGTTCCTCCAGAGAGCAGGATCCGGAGCTGGCCAAGGCGGCGCGGCAGCGCCATATCCTCTGGCTGATCCGGAATCATCCGGAGGCGGAGCTGGCCGGGATGCCGGTGGCGAGCATCGATCGAACCGGACATGCGCTGGCCGATGCCGGAGCCTATGAGCAAGCGCGGCGACTCTGGATCGAAGCGGCCGGCCGCCCCGATGCCCGCTCCGCGGTCCTACTCCACGCGGCCCGGTTCTTCCGGCTGGCCGACAAACCGCTCGCGGAGACCTATCTGCTGCGCGCTCGCGAGCAGCGCCCTGGCGATCCGGCGCCGTCCGGCGCGCTCGGGGAGTTGTACGCGCTCGCGGTTCTGGGAGCCACGATGACCAACCACAACGGCCTGATCAGCAAGGTCGATCCGTCCGAGGCGAGCTCGGAGTTCGCTCGCAGCGCCGCCGCGGCGCTGCAATCCAGCGACGATGCCGTGGTGCTCGGCAGCGCTGGGTATCTGCTCATGTTCCAGGGCGGGGTGCTGTCGCGGCTCGGCCAAATCGATTCCGATCCCTCGACTCTGGCCCAACAATGTATCGCCAAGGCCAAGCAGCTCGATCCTCGGAACCCGGCTTACGCGGAGACGATGGCGAGCTTCTATCGGAATCAAGCGATGATGGCGCCGTCAGCGGCCGATAAGCTGGAATGGAACAACAAGGCGCTGATCGAGCTGGAACATGCCGTCGATTTGACGGCGGATCCAGAAGATCGCCTGGCGATGTTGACCAGCCTGGTCAGGGCGGCGTTCGATGCCGGCCGGCTCGCCAAAGCGGAAACCCGGGCCCAAGAGCTGCTGGTCAAGGCGCCGGCCTTTCCGTCAAGTTGGAATTACGGCAATGCCATCCATCATGGCCACCTGGTGATCGGCAGGATCCTGTTGCAAAGGGGT
>DASWHO010000293.1:0-3931 GCA_036398155.1 Acidobacteriota bacterium | reverse complement strand
TCTTGTGCTTCTGTCAGAAACAAGAACTGGAGCCTGGTTTCGCCCTGCATCAAGGTCGAGCGCTCAGGCCAGGCGCCGCCCGACCGCGGTGGCGATGATCTTGAGCTGCTCCATCAGGGCGAACAGGTCCTCGGGCAGCAGGCTCTGGACGCCGTCGGAAACCGCCTTCTCGGGCTCGGGATGGACTTCGATCAGCAAACCGTCGGCGCCCGCCGCCACCGCAGCCCGCGCCATCGGCGCGACCTTGTCGCGCAGACCGGTGCCGTGGCTCGGATCGGCCAGAATCGGCAGATGCGACAGCTTGTGCACGATCGGGATCGCGCACAGATCGAGGGTGTTGCGGGCCGCGGTCTCGAAGGTGCGGATGCCGCGCTCGCACAGGATCACCTGATAGTTGCCGCCGGCGAGCAGGTACTCGGCGCTCATCAACAGCTCCTCGATGGTCCCGGCCAAGCCGCGCTTGAGCAGCACCGGCTTGTTGAGCTTGCCGAGCTCCTTGAGCAGCGCGTAGTTCTGCATGTTGCGCGCGCCGACCTGGAGAATGTCGGCGTACTTGGCGACGGTGGTGATCTGCGACGTATCCATCACCTCGGTCACCACCAGCAGCTCCTCGCGATCGGCCGCCCGCCGCAGCCAGCGCAGCGCCTCCTCGCCGAGCCCCTGAAAACTGTAGGGCGAGGTGCGCGGCTTGAACGCGCCGCCGCGCAGCGCGCGGCAGCCGGCCTGGCGCACGATCTTGGCCGCGGTCTGGATCTGATCCGGGCTCTCGACGCTGCACGGCCCGGCGATCACCACCACTTCGGGCCCGCCGAGCTTGAGCCCCTGCACTTCGATCACCGTGTCCTGGGGCCGAAACGTCCGGCTGGCGAGCTTGTAGGGCTCGCTGACCCGCACCACTTGGCGCACGCCCGGCAGGATCTCGAGCGCGCGCGGATCGCAGGGGGTGCGGCCCACCGCGCCGAGCACGGTATGGTCGACCCCGGTCGAGCGGTGCACGTCGAAGCCGAGCTCGGTCAGCCGGTCGATCACCGCCTCCACTTCGGATTCCGGAGCATGAGCTTGCATGATGACGATCATGATCGGAGACTCCTTTTTGATTTTCTGGCGGCGCGCGGCTGATCCTGTCCTTGCGTGCTGAGGCGCTCCAAGCGCCGCGACTCGTCGAGGATCCGCTCGAACAGGCGCCGGATCGATTCGCCGTCGAACGGTCCGCGGTTGAGCTGCATCACCCGGCGCAAGATCTCCTCCTCGCGCTCGGGATCGTAAATGCGCTCGCCGCGGGCCGCTTTGAGCCGGCCGATCGCGAGCACCTGGCGGGCGCGCTGGTTGAGCTTTTCGACCAGCTCGGCGTCCGCTTGATCGATCGCGCGGCGCCAGCCATCGATGCCTTTCATGGCAGCGTCCCTTGCTTGAGCCGAGCGACCAAGGCGAAGGCGCGGCGGCGCGCGCCGGAGCGCGGCCCGGCGTCGAGCGCGCGGATCAGCGCGCTGCCGACGACTACACCGTGGGCGAGCCCGGCCAGCGCCCGAACCTGATCCGGCCGCGAGACACCGAAGCCGACCACATACGGCTTGCGCGCCAGCCGCCGCACGCGCTTCAGGTAGCGCCGCAGCTCGGAACCCACGCCCAACGCCGCCCCGGTGGTGCCGGTCAGGGCGACGCAGTAAGAAAACGCCGCGCTGGCGCGGTCGGCGGCAGCAATCCGCTCCGCGGTCGAGGTCGGCGCGATCAGAAAAGTCGGCGCCAGGCCGGCGCGCTTGGCGGCGCGCCGCAGCGCGGCCGATTCCTCGACCGGCAGGTCGGGGACGATCAGGCCATCCACGCCGGCCCGCACCGCGGCGGCGCAAAAGCGTTCGAGGCCGTAGGCCAGCAGCGGATTGAGGTAGCCCATCATCACCAGCGGCAGCTCGACCCGCCGCCGCGCCGCGGCCGCTTCGTCCAGGGCGCGAGCGATGCTCATGCCTTGCGCCAGAGCCTGCTGCGAGCTGTGCTGGATCACCGGCCCGTCGGCCAGGGGATCGGAGAACGGCAAGCCGATCTCGATCAGGTCGGCGCCGGCTTCGGCCACCGCTTCCACCAGGTCCGGCAGAGCCCCGGGCCCCGGATAACCCGCGGTGAGAAAGGGCACCAGCGCGGTCTCGCCGCGCCGGCGCAGGGCGCGAAAACTGGACGCGATCCGGTTCATGGTTTGAGCAGCTCCGCCGCCATCGGCACGTCCTTGTCGCCGCGGCCCGAGCAGCCGATCACGATCAGCTCGCCGGAGCGGGACCTGCGCGCGCGCTTTTTGGCTTCGGCGAAGGCGTGGGCGGTCTCGAAAGCGACCAGCAGACCTTCGGCTCGGGCTACTTCCCGAAAGGCGGTCAGCGCTTCGCGATCGGTGACCGCGACGTACTCGGCGCGGCCGCGGGCTTTGAGATAGGCGTGCTCCGGACCGACCCCGGGATAGTCCAGGCCGGCCGAGACCGAATGGGCCAGGCGCACCTGTCCGTCGCGGTCCTGCAGCAGGTAGCTGCGCGCGCCGTGCAACACTCCGGGCCGGCCCCGGGCCAGCGAGGCGGCATGCCGCTCGCTGCCCAGGCCCAAGCCGGCCGCTTCGACTCCGATCAGCTCGACCCGGTCGCGCAGAAACGGATGGAACAGTCCGATCGCGTTGCTGCCGCCGCCGACGCAGGCGATCAGCCGATCGGGCAAGCGCCTCTCCAGCCGGCGCAGCTGCACTTTGGTCTCGCGGCCGATCACCGATTGGAAATCGCGCACCATCCGCGGATACGGGTGCGGTCCGACCACCGAGCCCAGAACGTAGAACGTGGTCCGCACGTTGGTGACCCAATCGCGGATCGCTTCGTTGGTCGCGTCCTTGAGCGTGCGGCTGCCCGAAGCGACCGGACGCACTGTGGCGCCGAGCAGCTTCATGCGGGTGAAGTTGAGCTCCTGGCGCCGCACATCCTCCTCGCCCATGTACACGACGCACTCGAGACCGTAGCGCGCCGCCACGGTGGCGGTCGCAACGCCGTGCTGCCCCGCGCCGGTCTCGGCCACGATCCGGCGCTTGCCCATCCGCCGCGCGAGCAGCACCTGCCCCAGGGTGTTGTTGATCTTGTGGGCGCCGGTGTGCAGCAGATCCTCGCGCTTGAGATACAGCCGTGCCGCGCCCCAGCGGCGCTCGAGCGCCTCGGCCCGATACAGCGGCGTCGGCCGGCCGCAGTAGGTCCGCGCCATCCGATCGAGCTCGCGCCTGAATTTCGGATCGCGGCGCGCCGCGCCGTAGGCCTGCTCCAACTCCAGCAGCGGCGCCATCAAGGTCTCGGGAACGAATCGCCCGCCGAAAGCGCCGAAATAGCCGGCCCGATTCGGCTGGGAGCGCAGCGGCTGGGGCCGGCGGCTCATACGAAAGCTCCCGCCGCCGCGGTGACGTGGGATTTCGATGGCGCGAGCGCCGCAAAGGCGGCGCGCAGCTTCCCGGGATCTTTTTCACCCGGCGCCCGCTCCACGCCGCTGTTGAGGTCGACCGCGTAGGGGCGCACCGCCGCGACCGCCTGAGCCACATTGTGCGGCCCGAGCCCGCCGGCCAGGATCAGCCGGCGCGCCCGCGCGACCAACGCGGCGAGCTCCCAGTCGGAAAGCTGTCCGGTGCCGCCGTAGGCCGCCGGCACGCTGGCGTCGAGCAAGACCGCGGCGCAAGGGTATCCGAGCAGCTCGGGCGCGGACTCCGGACCGCGGCGCCGAAAGGCTCGCACCACCGGCACTGGCAGCGCCTGCGCCAGCGCCCGGGGCTCATCGCCATGCAGTTGCACCGCGTCGAGCCGAGCCTCCCGAACGATCCGCAGAATCTCGGGAAGCGCGGCGTCGACGAACACCCCAACGCGGGTTACGGAGGGCGGCAGCAGCTCGCCGATCCGGCGCGCGCGCGCCGGCGCGATCCGGCGTGGGC
>DASWHO010000292.1:0-7015 GCA_036398155.1 Acidobacteriota bacterium | reverse complement strand
GCGTCGATTTCACCATCCGCGGCGCCTTCCAGCTCCTGTTTTAGGCCCGGGCCGCCAGCGCCCGAACCTCCCCGGCCGGCCCCGGTTCGCGAACCGCGCCGGTTCGCCCGCTCGATAGCGTGCCGATCGCTTGCACCGATCCAAGCGGCCCCCTAAGATTCGGCAGTCCCAGGAGGCGCCCATGAAACACACGAGCCCGTTTGCCGCAGCACTTCTGAGCCTTGCGTTTGCCGCCGGATTGGCCGCCGGCGATCGGTCGGCAGCCCAGCAGACCCCCGATCCTCGAATCGTAGGCGGCCACGAAGCGGTGCCCTTCAGCTGGCCTTTTATCGCCGCGATCGTCAGCGCCGGCGCGCCAACCAACTACGAGGGACAATTCTGCGGCGCCGCCCTGGTCCGTCCGGATTGGGTGGTAACCGCGGCGCATTGCTTTTTCGGCAGCGGCACCAGCCCGGAAGACATCAAAGTGGTGCTCGGCGCGCACGATCTCTCGATCAATGACGGCACCCGATTCGACGCAACTCAGATCCTGCTGCATCCGGACTACGATCCCAACAGCAACGACTCCGACGTCGCGCTGATCCGATTGGCGACCGCAGCCAATCTGCGACCGATTACCCTCAACGCGCCCTTCGTCAGCCCCGAGCTCTCGGACCATCTGCTGGCGACCGCGATCGGCTGGGGCAATACGTCCGCGACCGGTGACGTCTTCCCCACCCGCTTGCAACAGGCGGACGTTCCGATCGTGCCCAATGCGGTATGCAACGCCCCGCAGTCGTACGGCGGGAGCATCACGCCCAACATGCTCTGTGCCGGTTACGCCAGCGGTGGAATCGATTCCTGCCAGGGCGACAGCGGCGGTCCGCTGGTCGTGCCCGATGCCGCCGTGCCGGGCGGCTATCGCCAGGAGGGTGTGGTCAGTTTCGGAATCGGGTGCGCCCAACCCGATCTTTATGGCGTGTATGCGCGCACCTCCAACTTCGCCTACTGGTTCTCTCAGAACATCTGCGGCCCGAGCGAGATTCCGTCGAGCACGGTCCTCAGCGCCGATGTGAACGGTCCGACGGTCAGCTTGGCGTGGACCGACTCGTTCGCGGCCGGCCCGGTGAGCTACCGCCTTTACTACGCTCCCTTTCCCGGCGCCTTCCCGATCGGCGTCATCGACTTGGGCAGCGCCACCGAAATCTCGGTCGACCTGCCGGTGGGCACGGCTTTTTACCTCGCGGTGCAGCCGCGCAACGGCAACTGCCTGGGAGCGATTTCGAACATCGCGTTCTTCAGCGTTTCCTAACTCGTCGAGGGGCTTCACCCTTGATATCCGCCCGCATGGTCCCGAATGGGGTGGCATGGGTGGCCGAAGGCCGCCCATGGACGAGCTGCGCACCGACAATGAGCCGGCCCGGCCTGGATTCCGGCTTGCGCCGGAATGACGGCGGACGTCCCCTAGGGGCGAGCCGCGGTGGGCCGGTCGCGGGCGATCCGTTCGTAGGCGGTCGCGAGGACGCTTTCGGCCGGCTTGCCGGCCGGGGGGAAATCGCTGGCGCGCTTCGGAGTCTGGTGGCTCGCCGGATCGGTGAACCACTTCCACCAGAATGTCCCGGCGCACCACGATCGGCGCCCGAAGGCTTCCAGAATCGCACGGTAGCAGGCGGCTTGCAGCTCCAGGTCCACCGCGTCGTCGCCGTCCTGCCACGGGCGCTGCGCGGCATGCGCCGCGCCCGGGAAGCCGACCTCGGTCAAGAGCACCGGCTTGCTCCAGCGCTCGGACCAGCGTTCGATCCGATCGGCGTGCCGCTCCGCCGCGGCGCGCAGCTCCTGCTCCGAGCAGTTGCCTGCGGCACATAGCGGCGCGTAGGCGTTGATCCCGGCGAAGTCCAGCGCGTCCACGAAGCCGAGCCGTTCGAACTCGTCGTCCCAGTGGGCACCATAGGTCACGCGGCCGCTGTAGACCGAGCGCACCCGGGCCACGATCCGGCGCCACTCCGGCTCCCTGCCGCGGGTCGCGCGCACCAGCTCCTTGCCGAGCTGAAACATTTCGGCGCCGCGCAGCTCGCCCAGCAGCGCGTAGTGCAGAATGAAGTGCTCGTAGCTCCGAAACAGACGCCGCCACGACTCCGGATCGCCCGCGCCCCATTCGCCGCACCAGACCCGGCCCCAGAGATGCGGCGCCAGCAGCACCTCGAGCCCCAGGCGGTGCGCGTTTTCGATCGTGGCCGAGACCGCTTCGTCGCTTTCCTCCCGCAGCCGCGCCGCGCCGCGCTGCCGCTCGCGATGGCGGATCTCAGGGTCGTCGGCGCCCGCGATATAACCGAACGGCGTGATCGAGACCGCGCCGACGTGGACCCGATCGCGCAGGTAACGCATCTGCTCGACCGCGCGGCGCGAAGCATAGCCGCTGCTCAGGCTGGTGTAGCTGTGGGCCAGGCAGATCCCGCGCTGGAAGGCGCTGAGCTCACGCCGGGCGCGCGGCGCGCGCGGCGCCCGCAGCGCCGCCAGAGCCCGGACCCAGCGCACGAATCCCTCGGGCTCGGGTCCACTCATCCACCGGGCCAGCCCTCCGTTCACGAGCCGCGGCGCGGCCGCCTTCCACCCGCCGGCGAGCTCGAGCCGATGTTGGATCCGCAGCGCGGCGGCGGGATAAGCGTAGAGATAGCTGTGGCGGTCGGCGGGGTTCGGATCGACCAGCTCGCTGGGTTCGAGCAAGAGCTCGGCGTTTGAAAGCCGCCCCGCCCACTCGGCCAGCTCCCATCCCTGCCAGCGCCCGGCCAGGACGATCGCGAGCCCGCGGTCCAGGTTGTCGATCCCGCTGGCGTAGCCGAGATGTCCGAGCAGGACCTCGGCTTCGGCCATGAAGTCCGGCTGCCAATCGGCGATCCGGTGGATCCCGCCACCGCGGTCCGACGACTCCTCCCAGACCGAGCCGGTTGCAATCCCCTTTGCCTCGCGGTCGCTGTAAAGCGTCACCGCCAGGTCGGTCTCCGCAGCGGGACCGAGGATCGAAACCGCGCGCTCGAGAAAGTCTGCCTCGGCCGCGAGCTGCTCGCGAAGCTCGGACTCGGTCGGCCGCGCGCCGGCCGCGCACACCACCACTCGGCGGCCGTGGACGCAGCGTTTCGAGCTCGGCTCCCCGCCCAGCGCCGCAGCCGCGGCCAGCAAGCCGCCCGCGCCCAGGACTACCAGAGTCCGGTGCGCGGCGCGCGAGCGTCGGTCCGGTCTGAACCGGCGGCCCAGCAGCGCCGCGCCGGCTTCAGCGACCGCGCTCAACCGAGCCTGCCGCCTGCGCGCCGAGCTGGTCCGGCGGGACCCTTGCCGTATTCCAAAGCGCGGGTCGGACCAACGCTTCGACCTCGGCGCTGGCCGGACGATTGAGCAGCTCCGCGACCGACCCGACTTGCACGATCCGGCCGCGCTCCAACACCGCGATTCGGTGAGCCAGCGCGATCGCCTCGCGCGCGTCGTGGGTCACCAGGACCGTGGCACGCTGCGGTCCGAAGATCAGAGCGCCGAAGCTCTCGATCCATTCGAATCGGGTCGGCGCGTCCAGCGCCGCAAACGGCTCGTCGAGCAGCAGCAGCTCGGGCTCGAGCACCAGCGCGCGAGCCAGGCTGACGCGCTGCGCTTCGCCGCCCGACAGCTCGCGGGCCGGGCGCCGGGCCAGCGCCGTAATGTCGAAACGCTCGAGCCAGACGCCGACCCGCCGCGCAATCTCGCTGCGCGCGCAGCCGCGCAGCTCGAGCCCCAGCGCCACGTTGCGCTCCACCGTGCGGTCGAGCAGCAATGGATCCTGAAACACCGCCGCCATGCGCCGGCGCAGGGCCAAGCGCTCGCGAGCCGCCACCGGCCGGCCGCTATACAGCACTTGGCCGGCATCGGGTTGGGTCAACAGGCCCAGGATCTGCAGCATGGTGCTCTTGCCGGCTCCGTTGCGGCCCAGAATCGCCACCGTCTCGCCGCGATGGATCCCGAAGTGCGGCACTTCGAGCACCACCCGCCCGGCGCGAACGACGCGGACTCCCCAGAGCGCGATCAGGCTGTCGCTCATCCGCGGCGCGCGCTCCGCAGCCGGATCAAGACCGCGTTGAAGACGAACACCAGCGCGAGCAGCACGATCGAATACGCCAACGCCAGATCGAAGCGGCCGCGTTGGGTCTCCAGGACCGTCGCGGTGGTGAGCACGCGCGTCTGGCCATGGATGTTGCCGCCCACCATCATCGAGGCTCCGACCTCGCTGACCACGCTGCCGAACCCGGCGGCGACCGCGGCCAGCAGCGGCAAGCGCGCCTCGTGCAACAGCAGCCTCAACAGCTGCAGCGGAGCTGCGCCCAGGCTCTGCAGCTGATGGGCCAGCTCGGCCGGGAGCGAGCCGACCGCAGCCACCGTCAGACCGGTGACCAGCGGCAGCGCGATGATGGTCTGGGCCAGAACGATGGCGGCCGGGGTGTAGAGCAGCTCCAACCACCCGAACGGCCCGGAGCGCCACAGCAGCAAGGTCACGATCAATCCGACCGTCACCGGCGGCAATCCCATACCAGTGTGGGTCGCGGTCACCAGGAGGCGCCGGCCGGGAAAACGGCTCAGCGCCACCAGGGTGCCGAACGGAACCCCGACCAGCAGGCTCAGAGCGGTCGCCGCGAGCGATACCAAAAGCGTGAGGCCCGCGATCCGCAGCACCTGCGGATCGCCGCGCGCGAGCAGTGCGACCGCTTCGGTCAGACCTTGCCCGATCAGCATCATGGCCGGGCCGCCGGCAGCGGCGCCGCGGCCGGGACGAACAGCGGCGCGCCGTACCGCCCGCGACCGAAATCGGCAATTCGATTCTGCACCGCGATCGAAGCGAAAAATCGGTCCAAGGCGCGCGCGCCCTCGATATTCACCCCGGGGTGGCGCGCCCGGTCGACTACCAGCAAACGGTACACGTTGGCCAGGCCCGGATGGTCCTCGACCAGCGGCTTCAGATCGAGCATCCGCTCCAGCGTTCGAAAGGTCGAGCGATCGCTCAGCGTGTAGCCGCGCTTTTCGGACACCAGCCGCAAGGTCGCCGCCATCCCCTGTCCGGCGCGCAGATACCAGGAACCCTCCGGCCGGACGCCCGCTGCGCGCCACAGCTCGAGCTCGCGCTCCTCGGTGCCGGACCCGTCGCCGCGGGATACGAAGAGCGCGCCGCGCAGGGCGATCCGCCCTAGCGCCGCGGCCGGCGCCAGGTCCGCGATGGCAGCCGGATCCGAGCGCGGACCGACGAGGATGAAATCGTTGCTCATCAGCGGATGGACCGATTCCGCGTGCCCCGCGGCCACGAAGTCGGCCTCCGCTCGCGGCGCGTGGGCGATGATCGCGTCGGCCTCGCCGCGGCTGCCGAGCGCCAGCGCCTGGCCGCTGCCGACGCACACCGGCTTGAGCAGGTAGCCGCTCTGCGCGGTGAAGCGCGGACCGAGCTCATCCAGCAGGCCGGAGTCGCACAAGCTGGTGGTCGATGCCAGGATCACGGGACGCCGGTCGGCGCCGGCGCACCAGCCGGGGCCCAGCGACCACCCGGCGACCACCAAGCCCAGCCACGCCCATCGCATCGTCATACGGTTCGCAAGCCTAAGCAGCCTCATGAACATACTCCAATCGCGCCTCCGCTTCGAGCGCCGGCGCGCCGCGAGCGCGAGGAGCCCGGAGCAGCGCGACGGGTCTCATCCTGGCCCCCGACGCGCGGGATTAACTCAAGCGGCCCAGCCTGTTAACCTAGGGCGACTTCGGGGGATTGCGATCGATGTCCGACCCTATTGCCATCACGCCCGAGCTGCGCGGCCGGGTCGCCGCGGCCTTCCAGCTCGATCGGGACCGGACGGAACGCCTGTTGGCGTACTACAACGAGGTCGATCTTTGGGGCCGGGATTACATCAACCGGGTGCTGCGAATTCTCTTCGGTCGAACAATAGCCGAAATTCATGGCCTGCCTGAGGAGCCGTCTTGAGCTCTGTCGAACAGCAGCGGCGGGATCAGCCCAATCGGCTGGCCGGCGAGACCAGCCCCTACCTCCGGCAGCACGCCTTCAATCCGGTCGATTGGCACCCGTGGGGCGGCGAGGCGCTGGCGCGCGCGCGCGCCGAGGACCGCCCGATTCTGCTCTCGATCGGCTACTCGGCCTGCCACTGGTGCCACGTCATGGAACGCGAGTCGTTCGAGAGCGTTCAAACCGCAGCGCTGATGAACAAGTTCTTCGTTTGCATCAAGGTCGACCGCGAGGAACGCCCCGATCTCGACGCCATCTACATGGAAGCGGTCCAAATCATGACCGGCCACGGCGGCTGGCCGCTGACCGTCTTTCTGACCCCCGACGGCCGCCCGTTTTACGGCGGAACCTACTTTCCGCCCGAGGATCGCCACGGCTTGCCCGGCTTCCCCCGCCTGCTCCAGGCGATCGCCCATCACTACAAGCAAAACCGCGGTGACGTCGAGCGCAGCAGCCGCACGCTGCTCGAGCAGCTCGGCAAGCTCGGCCAGGCGACGCCGCAAGCGGCGTTCGACGAGCGCATCCTCGAGCGGGTCGGCCGCGAGCTCGCGCTCAGCTTCGACTCGGTGCACGGCGGGTTCGGCCACGCGCCCAAATTCCCCACCCCCACCACCCTCGGCCTGCTGCTGCGGCTGCACCGCCGCAGCGGCGACGCAGAACTGCTCGAGATGGTCGAGCTGACCTTGCGCAAGATGGCCGCCGGCGGACTCTACGATCAGCTCGGCGGCGGTTTTCACCGCTACTCGACCGACACGTATTGGCTGGTCCCGCACTTCGAAAAGATGCTCTATGACAACGCCCAGCTGGTTCCGATCTACTTGGAGGCGTTCCAGGTAAGACCGGATCCCGAGCTGGCTCGGATCGCGCACGAGACGCTGGCCTACGTGCAGCGCGAGATGACCAGCCCGGACGGCGCTTTCTATTCCACTCAGGACGCCGACAGCGAAGGGGTCGAGGGCAAGTTTTTCGCCTGGAGCGCGGCCGAGCTGCGCGCGGCACTCGGGCCCCACGACGCTG
>DASWHO010000291.1:0-13103 GCA_036398155.1 Acidobacteriota bacterium | reverse complement strand
GAACCACTTCGGCCCGCAGCCGATCGAGCTCTTGAGCAGCCGCCTCCATCTCCTCGATCAAAGCTTCGAGCTCCGCCCCCGGCGCCGGTGGATCCTGGTTCGCTGCTTGGACCGGGGCGCTGACCGCGGGGCCGGCCGCCAGCAGAGCGAACAGGAGCAAGCGGCCGAGCAGCCGCTTGAGAGACGCGCGAAGGCGCCGCCGGCCGGCGGCGCGCAGGCTCCTGGGGCCGGGTGACCGCATCGATTCCATTATAGATGCCGCCAGAGGAGCGCAATCGGGTGGCATGGGCGGCCGAAGGGCGCCCGTGGACGAGCTGTGAATAGCGAGGCAGGTCGTCCATGGGCTTGCTGCGCACGCCCATGCCACCCCTGCGTTTCGGCATTGTCGCCGCCGCGGCGCGGCGCTAGGCTGAATATTTCGATCGCATGCCGGCACCACAACCTCGGCCCTCCGCGTCCAATCCCACCGGCCGGCGCCGCCGCCTGACCCTGCTGATCGCCGCGCTGGGCTGCGCCGCCGCCGGCTGGCAGTGCGCGCTGCGCAAGATCAACCTGGTCTCCGAATCCCAGGAGATCCAGATCGGACGCAGCATGGCCCAGCAGATCGAGACCCAGATGAAGATCCTCGATCAGCCGGAGGTCCAAAACTACGTCGAGGACCTGGGGCAGCATCTGGTGCGGCACTCGGGCCGTTCGGATCTGGCTTACCGCTTCCGCGTGATCGACGGCGATCCGGTCAACGCTTTCTCGCTGCCGGGCGGCTTCGTCTATGTCTACACCGGGCTGATGCGCGCAGCCGAGACCGAGGCCGAGCTGGCCGGCGTGTTGGCCCATGAGATCGCCCACGTCACCGAGAAGCACGCGGTCAAGCGCTACTCTTCCATACAGCTGTTCGGGCTCGGCGCGCGGGTCGGCGGCGGCGCGGTCGGCGGCTTGGGCGGCTCGGCGCTCTATTCCGGCCTGCAGCTCGGGGGGCTGTTCGCCATTCTCGGCTACAGCCGCGCCGACGAGCATGAGGCCGATCGGGTCGGCCTCGCGATGCTGGACCGCAGCGGCTACCAGCCCGAGAGCATGATCGACTTCATGGGCACCTTGATCGCGGTGCGCCGCGAGGAAGAGGCGAAGGATCCCGACCGCGATGCGGTCCCCGCCCTGCTGCGCACCCATCCCGCCACCGAAGATCGGATCGAGGCGCTGGAGCAAGAGCTCGCCCGGCTCCAATCCGCGCCGCCCGCGGTCGAGCCGCCGGCCGCGGACGCGTCCAAACCGGCGCCGGAGCGTTTCGAGGAAGTCCAACGCATCGTTCAGCTGGTCTACGAAGAGCGCCAGCGAAAGGGCCTCGAGGTGCCCGCGCTCGACAAAGAGGGCCGCCCGAGCGATCCGGAGCGCGAGCCCGCCGGCCCATGACCGCGCGCGCGGCCGTTCGGCGCCGCGGGCGGCGCGGCGCGATCGCGCTGACCGCGCTGGCCCTGGTCGCCGCCGCCCGGCCAAGCCCGACGGCCGACGAAGCCGAGCCCCTCTCGGTCCGCATCCTGGCGCCGACCGCGGCCGAGGTGCTCCAGGGACGTTCTCAGATCGTCGCCGAGATCGGCGGCCGCGAGCCGGTGCAGATCGAGTCGGTGGCGTTCTTCCTCGACGGAGAGGCGGTCTGCGAGGATACCGCCTTCCCTTACGTCTGCATCACCGACGCCGGTTCCGCGACCGCGGCGCGCCAGATTCGGGTTGTCGCCACCGCGCGCGACGGCGCCCGCGCCGAAGCCAGCGTTACTACCCGCGCCCTGGTCTCCCAGTTTGTCGAGCGGGTCGCGCTGGTCGAGCTGTTCGTCACCGCGCTCGACCGAGATAACCGGCCGGTGCTGGATCTCGAGGCCGGCGAGATCGACGTCTACGACCAAGGCCGGCGCCAGGAGCTGCGCGATTTTCGTCTGGTCGACAAGCCGTTCTACATCGCGATCCTGCTCGACAGCAGCGGCAGCATGACCGAGCGCGGCCGGATGGCCGCGGCCCAACGCGCCGCCAAGCTGTTCGTCGAGCAGGCGCTGTCCGAGCAGGATCAGGCGGCGCTGGTCGAGTTCGACGACGCGATTCTGCTGCAGCAGGATTTCACCGGCTCCAAGGACCAGCTGCAGCGCGCGATCGACGCCACCCGCGCCGACGGCGGCACCGCGATGTTCGACGCGATCGCCGCGGCGATCGCCAAGCTGGCGCCGATTCGCGGCGGGCGCAAGGCGATCGTGCTCTTGACCGACGGGGTCGACACCGAGAGCCGCAACGACTACGACCAGCTGCTCGGCTACGCCCGCGGCGCCGACGTGACGCTCTACGCCATCGGTCTGGGCATCGAGTCGCAGAGCTTCATCGGCTTGTTCGGGCCGCACTCGCGCGGCCGCCAGTCGGCCGCGCTGCAAACCGCGCGCTACCAGCTCGACCAGCTCAGCCGCGAGACCGGCGGCACGGCGACCTTCGCCGCCGACGCGGAAGAGCTGGCGGCGATCTACGCCCGCATCGCCGCCGAGCTGCGCAACCAGTACTATGCGACCTTCACTCCGCAGGCCGACCCGAAGGACCGCTCGTTCCACAAGCTGGAAGTGAAAACCTCGCGGCCCAAGGTCGAGCTGCGTACGCGCCGCGGCTATTATCCCGACCGCACCCGCCCTTAGGCGCCCACCGTCACCCCGGCGCGCTAGACCTCCTCGATTTTGCGGGCGGCGCGTACGCCCGATTCGATCGCGCCCTCCATGGTCGCAGGGAAGATCGACGTGTGCTCGCCCGCGAAATGGATCCGGTCCTCCGGGCGTACGATCCTGGGCAGCCAGGTGGTCATTTGGCCCGCACGGAACGACGCGTACGCTCCACGCGCCCAGGGATCGTCCTGCCAGCTCTTCGATCGCCCCCTCTCGTAGTGCCTGCCGACACCCGGGTGGACCCTTTCCATCTCCGCGAGGACGAAGCGCAAACGGTCGTCTTCCGCCATGGCGTCGAGCGCCGGAGCGGCATCGCCACGGGCATGTGCCTCAAGCAGTGCGCGCTGTCCCTCCGCGCCCGTGCGGAAGATCGGGTGCTCCTGCACCTGCCCGATCGGGAGATCCGTCATAGCGCCGCCCGTCACCCCCTCGCTTTCCCAGAATCGCCGGCGCACCTGGAGATAGACGCGGGTGACGGAGCGGTACTTGAGACCCGAAACCACCTCGCGCTTCGGCGGAGAGAACGGCATAGCGGATCCGCTCCCGAAGCCGCGAGGCGAAGGCCAGAGGCAGGGCGTCACTTCCTCCCGGGAAGCCGTAGGCCGCCTGACCGCGATAGAAGAGGGAGAGGCAGCCGATATGGGGAGTATGAACGGTTGGACTCTCCCGTAAGTGAGACTCCGCCAGCACCATTCTGCTGGACCGAATCGAAATCGGCTCATCCAGCCTCGCGCAAACCCGACCTGCGCCCCAAATCCCACGAGGCAGAGCGCGACGAGCGACGCAGGTCCCATTTTCCCCATGAGCGCCGGCCCGTGTGCGAAGCCGTAGAACATCCAGATCCCGAAAACGGTCTGGAGCAGGTACCACGTCAGCGCCATCTGCCCAATCGGAGCGAGCACACGTATCACCTGTCTCCAGCGTGCCTCGAGAAACGCCAGCGCCAGGGCCGACGCATAGGCCCAATGTCAGCCCGAGCTGGCCGCCTTCCACAAGCAGTCGTCGAATGACCGCCAGCCAGGGATTGCCGGTGCCGCTCGCAAGGAGGTCCCCGGCGAAGATCGTGCTTCCGATCAGGCCAGCCGTCCCTCCGGCTAGGAGAACCCTTCGAAGCAGGATGCGATGCGCGTCCAGGTTCCCCAGATCGAGCGTTCGGGCGACGTAGAGCCCGAGCAGGAGCCGCCCGAAAATGGCCACCTGGTAGGCGATCTGGGAGATCGAGTTCGTCAGGTACCAGTCGTAACGCCAGTTGTTCGACGTCGGGTTCACGCGGCGTCCACGGTGACGTTGTATCGGAGACCGGCTCGACGAAGTTCATCCTGCAGGGCGACCCGCACGAACTGAGACTCTGCATACCCAAGAAGCGCCGCCCAGCGGGCCGCTCGTTCTGCGCTCACTACTTTGCGCTCGTTCTCGATGTGGGACAGATGCTGCTTGGAGATGCCAAGTGTTTCCGCGAAGTCCGACTGCGTCGCGCCCTCGCCCTCGCGGATGGACCTTAAGAGCTTCCCGAGCGTCAGCGGGCCGCCACTGAGCTTCTCAAGGAACTCCATCGCACCTGAACGTCCACGCTTGCGCACGGTGGTGCGCGCGTCAATAGGCATGCGGCGTCACCTCCTCGACAGAAACAAAGTCACCGCTCCCATCCATTTGAATCGCGTAGATAGCTCGCCACTGCCGACTCAGTCGTACAGAGCGCTCTCCCTGCCGCTTCCCCTTCAGTGCCTCGTCGTGAAAGCCGCGTACTCTTCTTGTCGCTTCCAAGCCGTCCTCTTCGATCGCTTCAACCCACGCCATGAGCTTGTCGACGATGTGATGCGGCACACGGCGAAGCTGGCGTTGCGCTCGCTCGGTGATGACAACGCGCGAGATCACCCTAGAATGGTAGCCCCACCAGGGCTACACGTCAACTGGGCGTTCCCTCGCACGGGAACGGCAACAGAACGGCGGACATGGTCTTCGCACGTCGAACGTTGCCCATCAGCCGCGGGCGGAGCCCGGCGGCTGCATGGGCGGGTTAGGCACGTCCGGCAGCTCCGCTGCGTTTTGGAGCCGTTCCGCCAGCCAGAGATTGACAAGGGTCTCCGTTGCGATGCCGCGAAGCTGTGCCTCCTTTGATAGCCGAGCGTATACCTCTGGCGAGAGCATCACCCGACGCCTTCGCTGAGCTCGGAGCTCGAACGCGACATCGTGACCTTCGTCCCAGCTCTCATCGAGGCTGTGGGAGTCCCAATACTCCCCAATCTCCTCGGGTATCGACGCAGCGGATATCGTGGTGCGCTTCGTCGCTCTACTTTCGCTCATAACGCCTCCGCTCTCTCGCATCCATATCACGCGCGCTGACGATCAGCGCGCTTGCGTTCACCTTGTGGATGAAGAACACGACAACGTGCCTGCCCGCGTCGGTCCTCCCGAGCGCCGCGTAGCGGTTAGCCATCAGGCCCTCGACCGCCATCGTCGTGGGTCACGGCGGCCATGCAAGCAGGCGACCACTACGATGGTGTCCGAGTAGACGCGATAAAAGAGGCCGTACGGGAAGCGACGCAGCCGCACTCGGCGCGTGTCGCGATGGACAACCGCAAACGCCCTCGGATGCTCCAAGACCTGCAACATGGCAGCCCGGAGTGCGTCGACAAACTCGTCTCCCAGACTCGGTCCCTTGTCGCGGTACCACCGGAATGCCTCTTCGATATCCGCGGCGGCGGCTGGCCGGACTACAACCTTCACGTGGATTCGTGCTCGAGGCGGTCAAGGACTTCATCCCATGGAATCCCGCGTGGCCCTTCCCGATCGAGATCGTCGAGTCGCCGGTCCAACTCCTCCCGTTGGCCAGCCGTCAAAGGCACGTCTTGGTCGCTCAGGCTGTCCCACAGCTTCTCAAGCAGCTTGAGCCGTTCATCCCGCGAAAGCTTGTCGATATCGATCGCCGCTTCGCTCATATCTGCATTCTCCCACAGGCTCGCATGTCAGCCAAGCCCCCTTCCTGATGGCTAACTACAATTCGGTGGAACTTCGGTATGGCTTGGGATGGTGGGCGCGGGCTGGATAAGCAGTGGTGGCTTGGCAAGCTGGGACGCGCCCAAGCTCCACGAGTGAAACACGATGCGTCGGTGTTGGCAACGGGGGCACCTCCCTGTTATGAGGGCGAAGTCTTTTGCATAAGTCGATAAGTGAGGGCGGCGTCGACTGGACTGAGAACGGTCTGAAAGCTGTGATTCGCATATCGGGTATGGACATGGTCGACGTTCTGGCGGGTTTCAGAGTTTACATGTAAAACTCGCACGCAAGCAGGAATAAAGGGAAGGACGTGCTGAAAGCGCCTGGATTCCGGCTTGCGCCGGAATGACATGACGCGTGCT
This sequence comes from Acidobacteriota bacterium, assembly GCA_036398155.1. Taxonomy (GTDB): domain Bacteria; phylum Acidobacteriota; class DASWHO01; order DASWHO01; family DASWHO01; genus DASWHO01. The sequence goes on along the minus strand of DASWHO010000291.1, from coordinate 7,060 downwards.
AATGGTCGGCTGTCATCACGCCGGCCGGTGCGTTCGCGTACGGTTTGTGCCAGCGCGCGGCCTGGGTGCGATCGAGCCGATCGCGCTGCGGGTCGTACCACCAGACGCCTTTGCGGTGCACGGTGATCATGCACAGCTGCCAGCTCTCGGCGGTGGCGAGATCGTTGACCGCTCCGCTGACCGATGGCCGCGGATCGATCGCATCGGGATGGGTGTGCGCCAAGCCCACCGCCCGGGTCGGAATCGAACCGTGCCAGGACGAGCGGTTCCCTGCTCCAGCCTCGGGCCACTCGAGCAGCTCCAACCCGGTCACCGATTCCAGGATCCAAGCGGCGCGCTCCTCGCGCAGGCGGCCCGACCCGGCCCTTTTCCACAGCCAAACCAGTCCCTGCAGCAGCTCGATCTCGGCCGCGCTCGAAACCCCCGGGGCGAGCTCGCCGCTCCAGAAAACCCGCGCGCTGCGGCGCTGGATCTTCTCGCACGCGGTCGGCGGCTCGGCCGACTCGATCGTCGGCGGCTCGATCCGCGGCGGCGCCGGGCGCCCGCGGTCGAGTGCCCCGCCACCCGGTAGCTCGCGATCGACCAGCGTGGTCGCGGCCGGCACCGCCCCGGCCGACGGCTCGCCGCGAGCCGCGACCCCGATCTGCGCCAGCGAGAACGCCAGCAAGGTGGTCCGGCCGAAGCACCGCTGCATCGATCCCCTCGACGGAAACAACGCGCTCTCGCATCGGCCCGTTTCGATTTGTGACCAACGCGAGGATCGCAGGGATCAGCGGCGCCACGGCGGGGAACAACGCCTGCCCCGGACTCGTCTCACAACCAATGGTCTCCCCGTTGACCGCTTGGATCGGCAGCCGCTAACCTGACGCTGAAGCGAGCCCAAAGGAGAGCGCGATGGATCACTTGTGGCGGGACATCAAAGTCAGCTTCCGCAACTTCGCCAAGCACCCCGGGTTCACCTCGGTGGCGGTGATTTCCCTGGCCCTGGGGATCGGGGCCAACACCACCATCTTCACCTTGATCAACGCCGTCTTTCTCAATCCGATCCCGGTCGAGCAGCCGTCGGAGCTGGTCGCGGTCTATACCGTCGATTCCAACAACCCGGGGCAGTTCGGCAATCTGGTCGGCGTCTCGTTCCCAAACTACAAGGACTATCGCGACCAGAACGAAGTGCTCTCCGGGTTGACCGGCTACACCTTTCCGTTTCCGATCAGCATGTCGACCGGGAAGGCGCCCGAACAGATCTTCACCGAGATGGTGACCGCCAACTATTTCGACGTGCTCGGCGTTCGGCCCGTTCAAGGCCGGTTCTTTCTCCCGGATGAAAGCGAAACTCCCGGAGCCCACCCGCTGGTGGTCATGAGCCACGGGCTGTGGAAGCGCATGTTCGGCTCGGATCCCGGGATGGTAGGCCGCACGATCAAGCTCAACGGCCACGCCTTCACCGTGATCGGGGTGGCGCCGGAGGGATTCAAAGGCGTCAACGCGATCGGCGGGCCCGAGCTGTGGGTGCCGCTGATGATGTACCCGCAACTGATGCCGGCCCAGTTCCGCGACTGGGTCGAAGAGCGCCGCGCTTTGCTGCTCAACGTCGCCGGCCGGCTCAAGCCGGGCGCCAGCATCGAGCAGGCCGAGGCCAACCTCAAAGCGATCGCCGGCCGGCTCGAAAAGGAATACCCCGAGCCCAACACCGGCCGGACCGCGTCGCTGCTGCCACTGACCCAGGCCACCATCTTCCCCGGCCTGCGCGACATCCTGGTGCTGGGCGGCATCGTGCTGCTGGTGGTGGTCGGGCTGGTTTTGCTGATCGCCTGCTCCAACGTCGCCAACTTGCTGCTGGCCAAGGCGGCCGCGCGGCGCAAGGAGATCGCCATCCGCCTGTCGCTGGGCGCCGGCCGCGGCCGGCTGGTACGCCAGCTGCTCACCGAGAGCACCTTGCTCGCGCTGCTGGGCGGCGCGGCCGGCCTGCTGGTCGCCTATTGGGGCCGCGACTTCATCTGGTCGTTCCGGCCGCCCTTTCTGCAGCAGAACATCCTGGATTTGACCCTTGACGCCAGGGTAATGGGGTTCACCCTGCTGGTTTCATTGGTCACCGGCGTGCTCTTCGGGCTGGTCCCCGCGCTGCAGTCCTCCCGCCCCGATCTGGTCTCCGATCTCAAAGAAGAAACCGTGACCACCGGGCGCGCTCGACGCGGCCCGAGCCTGCGCAACAGCTTGGTGGTCGCCCAAGTCGCGCTGTCGATCGTCGCCTTGGTGACCGCCGGACTATTTCTGCGCAGCCTGGGCAGCGCTCACAACATCGACCCCGGCTTCAACACCACCAACCTGGCGGTGATCACCTTGAACCCGGGCCAGCTCGGCTATGACCAGCCCCGCAGCGAGCAGTTCTTCCGCAGTACGCTGGAGCGGGCCCACGGCATACCCGGCGTGCGCTCGGCCAGCTTGGCTTCCAACCTGCCGCTGTTCGGCGGCTTTCAGCGCAGTGTGTTCCTGGAGGGCCAAACCGAGGAAAAAGGCAAAGGCATCCTGACCAACACCAACAGCGTCGATCTCGACTACTTCGAGGCCATGGGCATCGGTTTTCTGCGGGGGCGCGATTTCACCGAGCTGGACCGCACTGAATCGGTCCCGGTGGCGATCATCAACCAAGCGATGGTGCAGCGCTTCTGGCCCGATTCGGACCCGCTCGGCAAGCGTTTCAAGTTCTACGGCGATACCGATTACCGCGAAGTCGTCGGGGTGGTTCGGACCAGCAACTACACGGTCTTGGGCGAGAAGCCCCAGCCCTGCGCCTTCATTCCGGCGCGCCAGAACTTTTCCGATTTCATGACCCTCTACTTGCGCGCCGAAGGCGATCCGGCCGGGGTGCTGGCCACCGCGCAAAAGGAGATCCATCAGCTCGATCCCGAGATGCCGCTGACCAACGTGTGGACCATCGGCCAGGTGATCGACCAGTCGCTGTGGCCCTCGAAGCTGGGCGCGGCGCTGCTCACCGCCCTGGGGCTGATCGCGCTGCTCTTGGCCTCGATCGGGCTCTACGGCGTGATGGGCTACTGGGTGGCGCAGAACAACCGCGAGATCGGAATCCGCATGGCGATCGGGGCGCGCCAGCCCGACGTGCTCAAGCTGGTGCTGCTGCGCGGCATGCTGCTGGTGGGGATCGGCTTGGGAATCGGCCTGGTCGTCTCGCTGGCGGTCTCGCGGCTGCTCGCGAGCCTCCTGTACGGCAGCGCGACCGACCCGCTGGCCTTCCTCGGCACCTCCCTGGTGTTGGTGCTCGTGGCCCTGGTCGCCAGCTACGTGCCCGCCTACCGCGCCAGCCGGGTCGACCCCCTGATCGCCCTGCGCACTTAGTCATCGGGGCGGGCGCCCCATCGAATGTAGGGGAGGGGCTTGTCCCCTCCCGATCGGCGCGGCTAAGGCCGACAAGCGGCGCCGGGTTGTTGCTTTCTTAGGTCAACTGTAGAATAATCCAACAATTCCCACGGGTCGGGGGGCTGGGCTGTACCTCGTCGTCACTTCGCCTGACCGCACTTGCGCGGCGGGAGAAAGGAGGAGGGAGGCCAGGGGCCTCGGAACGAGGCCGAGCCTGAGCCCGAACCTGGAGGGCCATTGCCGCCGCTTTCGCGGGCGAGGTCCGTCCAAACCGTATTCCAGAAGCCGGCCGCCCGCTTGGCCTGGGCTTCGATCAACCCAATCCGGAGGGTTCATTACTAATGCCGAGAAAGGGAACCATTGGGGTCGTCTTCATGTTGTGCAGCATCTTGCCGCTTGGCGTTTTCGCCGCGCCGCCGGATGCCAATCCGAGGGAGCTGCTGCGCGCGGCGCGACAAGACGCCGCGGCCCTCGGGCTGACCGAGTCCGATCTATCCGATCTGGTGGTCACCGACCAGTACGTCAGCAAGAAAACCGGCCTGACCCACGTCTATCTGCAGCAGCGCTATCGGGGCATACCGGTTCACAACGCCATCCTCAATCTCAACATCGACCGCAACGGCCAGGTGCTTCATGTCGGCAACCGCTTCGTACCCGGCCTGGAGAAAGCGGTTCAAGATTCGGTCCGCGCCCTCGAGCCGGCCGCGGCGGTGGACGCCGCGGCCAGCAGCCTGGGGCTGACCCTCGCCGAACCGCTCCGGCTCGAAAGCGCGCGCTCGGCCGATGAGGTCCAGTTCGGCGGCGCCGGAATCGCCGGCGAGCCGATCGCGGTCAAGCTGGTCTACTTGCCACTGCAAGCCGGCGGCGTGCGGCTGGCTTGGATGGTTTCGATCCACACCCTCGACGGGCAGCACTACTGGAACACCTTTGTCGACGCCGGCAGCGGCGCCATCCTGTTCCAAGAGGACATGGTACTGAAGGACAGCCTGTTCGGAATCCGCGGCAGCGCCGCGGGCCCGGCCCCGAAAGCGGCGCCGGCGGTTTCCGCCAGCGCCGCGCTGCGCAGCGGCAACTACCGGGTCTACCCGGTGCCGGTCGAGAGCCCGAGCCACGCCGGTGATCCGAGCCTGGACCTGCGGTCGTTGATCGCCGATCCGTCCGACCCGGTGGCGTCGCCGCTGGGTTGGCACGACAACGGGACCACCGCGTACACCATCACTCGCGGCAACAACGTCCACGCCTACACCGACGTCGATGCCAACGGGGTGCCCGATCCCGGCAGCGATCCGGACGGCGGCGCCGGCCTGGTGTTCGATTTCCCGTTCGACCCGGCGATGGAGCCCGCCACCTACCGCCCGGCGGCGGTCACCAACCTGTTCTACTGGAACAACATCATTCACGACATCACCTACCAGTACGGCTTCGACGAGGCCTCCGGCAACTTCCAGGTCGACAACTTCGGAGGCGGCGGTCTCGGCGGCGACGACGTGCGCGCCGAAGCGCAGGACGGCAGCGGCACCAACAACGCGAACTTCCTGACCCCGACCGACGGCAACCGCCCGCGGATGCAGATGTTCCGCTGGACCGCCCCGGTCCTGGTCACGGTCAATCCGCCGTCCGCAATCGCCGGTGACTACGAAGCCCGCAGTGCGGCCTTCGGCCCAGCGCTCACTGCGGCGGGCACGACCGGTGATGTGGTGCTGGGATTGGACCCGGCCGATGGCGCCGGGCCGAGCACGACCGACGCCTGCTCCCCGCTCACCAACGCCGCGGCGGTGGCCGGAAAGATCGCCCTGGTCGACCGCGGCTCCTGCAACTTCACCGTCAAGGTCAAGAACGCCCAGAACGCCGGTGCGATCGCCGTGATCGTCGCCAACAACGCCCCCGGCGGCCCGATCAACATGGGCGGCGCCGATGCCACCATCGTGATCCCGTCGGCGATGATCAGCCTCGACAGCGGCAACCTGTTCAAGGCCAACCTGCCGCTCAACGCGACGCTCAAGAAGAACGGCCTCGATCGCGACAGCGACTTCGACAACGGCGTGATCGTTCACGAATACGCCCATGGGATCTCGAATCGGCTCACCGGCGGACCCAGCACCCTGTGCCTCAGCGGCCAGGAGCAGATGGGCGAGGGCTGGAGCGACTACTACGCCCTGATGCTGACCGACACCAACACCGACAACCGTGGCATCGGCACCTACGTCATCTTCGAGCCCACTAGCGGCGGCGGGATCCGGCCGTTCCCCTACAGCACCGACTTCGGGGTCAACCCGGCAACTTACGGCCTGATCGCCAATCCCGCTATTTCCATTCCGCATGGGGTCGGCTTCGTCTGGGCCACCATGCTGTGGGACATGACCCGCGATCTGGTCGAGCGGGACGGCTTCGATCCCGATCTCTACGCCGGAAGCGGAGGCAACAACCTATCGCTGCAGCTGGTCACGGACGGGCTCAAGATCCAGCCCTGCGCGCCCGGCTTCGTCGACGGCCGCGACGCCATCCTGGCCGCCGACGCCGCGTTCACCGGCGGCGCCAACCAGTGCCTGATCTGGGACGCCTTCGCGGCCCGCGGCCTGGGCTTCAGTGCCGATCAGGGCTCCTCCGCCAGTCGCTCGGATGGAACCGAGGCGTTCGACCTGCCGATCTCGTGCTGCACCTTCTCGGTCCTGGCGGGCAAGGTCAACGCGCTCAAAACCGCCGGCGTGCTCAACAACGGACAGGCCAATTCGCTGCTGCAAAAACTGGCCAACGCCGAGAGCGCCCTCAACCGCGGGCAGGCGCACACCGCGATCAACATCCTCAACGCCTTCATCAACGAGGTCAACGCCATGATCAACTCGGGCAAGCTGACCGCGGCGCAGGGCCAGGATCTGCTCGACTGCGCCCAGGGCCTGATCGCCCGAATCCAGGAGGACAATCCGTAGCGCGAACCGAGACCGCAACCCTCAGCGTGAGCCGAGCCCGGGATGGCGCCCATCCCGGGCTCCTTTTCATCACCGGTTTCTATCTGGAGCTGCTCAGTAACAGACGGGCGGGGGCAAGCCCCGCCCCAACATTTCGACCGCAACCAGTTCGCCGCCATGACTAGAGATACGAGACGGCGCCGGAGCCGAACAGGCGCTCGATGCTGGCCCGCAGCTCGGGGCCGGGCTGGACCTTGAACAGAAAGTGCGGCTGGACTTCGACCTCGAAGCGCTCCGGGTCGATCAAGCGGAACAGCACCTCGGTCTCGCCCGGGTGTTTCTTGACCAGCTCGCTGAGCTCGAAGATCGAATCCTTGCTCACTTCCAGCGGGATGTTGATCCAGAGCTTGCGCGCGAAGCGCTCGGCGGCCTGCTCGAGAGTGATGAACTCATTGGCCTTGAGCCGCACGCCGCTCTCCTCGACCACCACCCGGCCGCGCACCAGCAGCGGCTCATCGGTGAGCAAGCCCGCGCTGCACTGGGCGTAGACCGCCGGCAGGATCACCACCTCGACCAGCCCGTTCATGTCTTCGAACTGGGCGATCGCCATGCGCTCGCCGGCGCGGGTGCGGCGCTGCTTGATCGCGGTCAGGATGCCGCCGACCGTCACCTCCTTGCCGCCCTTGATCTCGCCGAGCTCGCTGACCGTGACGTCGGCGAAGCGCGCGATCTCGTCTTGGTAGCGGGTCAGCGGGTGGCCGCTGACGTAGTAGCCGAGC
>DASWHO010000290.1:0-10310 GCA_036398155.1 Acidobacteriota bacterium | reverse complement strand
ACTCCGGTGGCAGCGACCAACAACATCGAGCGCGATGCCGAGGCGCTGCTCGGCCAGCATCGCTGGGGGATCGACCACCGCCGCACGCTCGAGACCACCTTTCAAACCAATCGGGTCGGGTTCCGCAGCGCGCCGCAAGGCCCCGATCCGCTGGAGGTCATTCCCGAAGGCGTGCGCGGCAACGCCTTTCACACCGAGGATCGCGAAACCACTCACCGCCAGGCGCAGACGGTCTACACCCATTTCTTCGGCGACGACCGCGCCAACCACTGGCTCCAAATCGGCGCCGAGGCGCACTGGCTGTCGTTCAAGGGCGCGGCCGAAAACGGACCGATTCTGGTGCGCGGCGCCGGCGATCGGCTGCTGCAACAGATTCGTTTCGAAGGCGGCGAACAGATGGAGGGCGACAAGACCGAATGGGGCGCCTTTATCCAGGATCGCTGGCAGCCGAGCCAACGCTACTGGATCAACCTGGGTCTGCGGGCCTCGGGCGATTCGATCTCCAGCGGCGGCCAGGTCGCGCCCCACGCCGGCCTGGCGTTCGACCTGCTCGGCGACGGCAAGACCCTGCTCAAGGTCGCCGCCGGACTGCTGCATCGCCGGATCTTTCTCGGCGAGGCGTTCTGGAACCAATTCGCGACCCGGATCGAGACCGAGTACCTGCCCGACGGAAGCTCGGTGCGCCGCGCCTATGCGCCGCGGATCGCCGACTCGCTCGCGGTTCCCTACGCGCTGCTGACCACGGTCGAATGCGACCACCGTTTCAACCCCGACCTGGTGATTCGCGCCCGGTACTCGCAGCGCGAAGGGCGCGATCAGATCGTCGTGGAGCGCGTCGAGCCGCAAGCGGGCTTGACCATCGGGCCCGACATCGTGCTGACCGATACTCCGATGATGCCGGATCCAGCAGCCTACACCGGCAGCCTGCTGCTCGCCGGCAGCGGCCGGTTCAGCGCCAAGCAGCTCGAGCTGACCGCCAGCCTGCGCCTGCCGCGGCAAGGCCAGCTCTACGCCTCCTATGTGCGCTCCTCGAGCGAAGGCGACCTCAACGACTTCAGCCTCCTCGCCGGCGAGCTCCCCGATCCGATCATCCGCCCCAACCGCCGCGGCAAGCTGAGCATCGACGCGCCCAATCGCCTGCTGCTATGGGGCACCGTCAACCTGCCCTACGGGCTGATCGTCGCACCGGTGGTGGAATGGCGCGACGGCTTTCCCTACAGCCTATTCAACGAGGACCAGAGCTACCTGGGCGCGGCCAACAGCGAGCGCTTTCCTGCGTTTCTTTCGATCGACGCGCAGGTGAGCAAGGACATTCGGATCAAGCGCTTCAAGGTGCGGGCCGGCGTCAAGCTCACCAACATCACCGGTCACTTCAACCCGCGCAACGCGATCGCCAACCAGGCCAGCGCCCTGTTCGGCGATCTGCGCAACAGCCCGCCGTTCAAGATCCGAGCCAAGATCTCGATGGACTTTTAGCTCGGCGAGAGGCTCGCCCCCCCCGGGGGCGCGCGGCGAAGATGCAGGGGAGGGGCTTGTCCCCTCCCGATCTGCGCGGCGAAGTCGAAAGGGAGCCATAGGCAGGCGTAGCGCCGCTCGGGCGGGGACAAGCCCCGCCCCTACATTTCGATTGGAGCGGCCGCGGGTCTCAGTCGGGGTAGAGGCGGGTGCCGCAGGGGTCGCCCTTGTTCTCGTCGTAGCAACCGAAAACCTCGATGCCGAGGTCGCCTTCCGGCCCCACCGTCACCAGCCCGTACTGATTCCCTTCTTCCTGCTTCGACATGAAGTCCAGCTGCTGCAGGGTCTTCCAGCCCTCGACCCGCTCGAAGCCTCTGGCCTTGAGCTCCCGCTTGGCGTCCCTCCGGCTCCAATCCTGCGCGCGCCGCTGCCCTTTGTACCAACCCGCCGGCCGGCCCGAGAGGTTGAAGGCCAGCATCCGCCGCTGGCCGCGCTCCAAGACAAAGGCCTCGTAATTGTGCACGTGCCCCATCAGCACCAAATCCACCCCGCCTTCGATCAGGCGCTCGGGCAGGCTCTGCCGGACCGCCTCCGACTCGGGATCCCACTGGTACTCGCTGTTCCACAGCTTGAGGGCGTGCTCGCGATGTTTCCACGCCGACAGTACGAAGGGGTGATGCATCACCACAATGGTCGGCTCGACCTCTTGTCGCAAGGCGGCATCCAACCACTCGATCTGGTCCAACGGCGGCTCGTCCGCGTAGACGAAGCTGTTGGTGTCGAGGAACAAAAACCGCACCTTGCCGATGGTCACCTGGTAATACATCCGATCCGGCTTGAAGTCTGGATGCATGCCGGCCAAGAACGCCGCCGTGATCTTGCGCGCCTCGCGGTGGTTCTGCCGGCCGCGGTATTCCAGCTCATGGTTTCCAACCGCGACCAGGTACGGCAGCCTCGGCGCGTAGCGGTCCAACAGCTGGGTCTTGAGAAACTCGAACTCCCACAGCCGATTGGCCTGGTCCACGATGTCTCCGGTATCCACCATCAGCAGCAGCGGCGGGGCCGCAATCGCGGCGCGCGCCGCAACGCTGCGGAGCAGCAGGGGAAAGTCTTTCTTCATCAAGCCTTTCTGATCGCCAAAGACCACCAAGCGATAGCCGTCTTCAACCGCAACGCCGAGCGATTGGGCCCGCTCCTGCCACGAGGGATGCGCCAGCGCTTTGGGCAGCTGCGCCCAGGCCGGAGCGCCCAGACTCAAACAAACCGTTGCGATCAGAAAGCGCTTCATTTTCGAACGGGAGCGAAAAAAGGGCGGTCGCGCAGACATCGCCGCGGACCGCCCTCGTGCCGGGGTCTACTTCTTGGTGTAAGTGATCTCCATCATCTTCATCTCGGTGCCGCTCCGGTCCGGACCATACATCGTGAAGACCTCGGTCGTCGGGCTGGTCCAGCGCGTGGTCATGCGCACGTGCATCGGGGCCTGCTTGATCGCATCGTTCCAGCTGCCGGTGAAGCTGCAGGCGTTGTCGGCATCACAGCTTCCCTCGCTCAACATCATGCCGGTCGACATGCTGTCGATCCAAGTCGACCAGTACTTCTCGGAGACGTTGTCGTAGCCCCTCATGCCGTGACCGGTGAAGCTCATGCCCATCGTCGAGCTGGTGACCTCCTCGACCAACACGCGGCCGTCCAGCATCATGGTCCGGGTCGCGGTGCCGCCCGACTCCATCGCCGGCCCGCCCGGCTCGTGCCAACTCTTGATGCTCAGGTCATAGCTGCCCACCGTCGACGCGAGGTGCTGGTGCGGTTCGCCCGGCGTGCCGGCCTTCATGTACGCCTCCATTTCGGCCTGCTGCTCGGGCGTCAGCTGGGGCTGGGTTTGCCCCTCTTGAGCCCACACCGGCGCCGCCAGCAGCGCCGTGGCCGCCCACACACTTACCGCCAATTTGCCCATGGTTCGCCCTCCTTGGGGTCGAAGGTTGCGGATCGTGATCGACCCGCGGTTTCGGGACCGATTATATCCAGGGCTCCGGTGGCGCAGCTAGACCGCCCAGGGCCCCAACGCGTCCATGGCTGCGACCCACCGGTCGCGCTGGGCAGCGGCGCGGGAGTGAGCCATCCGGCCCGCCCGAGCTTGCCCTTCCACCGCCGCCCCCGCCATTCTTGGCAGCGTGGCGGAGATTCGGAGCGAAGGGAGGCTGGCGGACGCCGCGGACCGTGAAACCGCGGTCACCGATTTCGATCGTAACCTGGTCGTGGTCGCCGGCGCCGGTACCGGCAAGACCAGCCTGCTGGTCGAGCGTATCCTGGTGGCAGTGCTGGTGCGCCAGGAGCCGCTCGGCGAGATCGCCGCCATCACCTTCACCGAGAAGGCCGCCAGCGAGCTGCGGATCCGGATCGCGGCCGAGCTCGAGGTCCTGCGCCATCTGATCTCCGGACGCGAGCCGCCGCGATCGGAGAGCGGCGCCGGACGGGCCGCGCGCGCCACGCTGGAGCGCTTGCGCGGCGCCGCGGCCGAGCCGGCTGAGCTGCAAGGCCGCGTCCTGGCGGCCTTGGAGCAGGTCGACGGCGCCGCGATCGGCACCATTCACAGCTTCTGCGCCGAGCTGCTGCGCCGGCATCCGCAGCAGGCCGGGGTGGTGCCGGGATTCAAGGTCGACGACGGCCTCTACGAGGATGAGCTGCTCCAAGAGCTCTCGGCCGCCTGGCTCGAGCGCGAGCTCGGGCCCGAGACGCCGCGCCCGCAGCTTTGGGAGCACGTGCTCGATCACTTCACGGTGGAGCAAATCCTCGAAGTCGCTCGCCTGCTGATCCGGGCCCGGATTCCCGAGGCCGCGCTGGAGCCGGGCCGCATCGGCGCCGATCCGCTCGAGCTGCTTCGCCCGACCCTGGAACTGTGGCATACCCAGATCGCCGACACGCTGCGCCGCGGCAGCGGCTTCAATCCCAACATGGTTGGGTTTCTGGAGACCGCTTGCGAGCTGTGCGCGCTGCTGCTGGATCAGGGTTTCGACGCGTTCCGCAAGCGGGCCGCCGCGCCGAGCTCGGCTGCTTCGTTTTGGAACCTCGCTCGAGATCCTCCCGCGGTCGGCAGCCGCGCGCAGCAGGTCGATCCGACCTTGGTGCGCCGGCTGGCCAAGCGCAGCCGCAGGCTGCTGTGCGGACTGCGGCACACCGAGCCCGCGCTGCTCGCCGATCTGATCGAGCTGGTTCGGCCGCTAGTGATCGAAGTGCGCGAGAAGGCGCAGGAGCGCGGCTGGGTCTCGTTCGATGCGCTGCTGGCGCTGGCCCGCGATCTGCTGCGCGATCACCCCGCGGTGCGCCGCGCCCAGCAGCGTGCCTACCGCCGGCTGCTGGTCGACGAGTTTCAAGACACCGATCCGCTCCAGTACGAGATCGTTTTGTACCTGGCGCAGGATCCCGAGGACGATCTCGCGCAGCGCGACGCCTACCGGGTGCGGCTCGAGCCCGGCAAGCTGTTCATCGTCGGCGATCCAAAACAGTCGATCTATCGCTTCCGCGGTGCCGATGTCGGCGCCTATCAGCGCGCGATCGAGACCATCCTCGCGCCCGGCGACCCGCCGCTGCGGCTGGTGAGCAACTTCCGCGCCCCCGCAGCGCTGCTGGGACCGCTGGACCGGGTCTTCGGCGCCGCTTTCGCGCCCGCGGCCGGAGTCCAGCCGCCCTACGAGCCCATCGTAGCGGCTCCGGAACGCGCGCCGGCGGCAGCGGCGATCGAGCTGATTTCGGTTCCCAGCGCCGATTCGCCCCGCCCCGATCGCGACCTGCGGCGCCGCCGGGAGGGCGAAGCGGTGGCGCTTCTGATCGAAGAGCTGACCGGCGCGCCGGGGCGGCCTGGCCCGTTCCGCCATGGCGACATCGCGATCTTGTTCAGCTCGACCAAGGACGTAGCGCTCTATCTGCGCGCGCTGCACGAGCGCGACCTGCCGTTCGTGGCCGAAGGCGGCAAGGCCTTCTACACCAGGCCCGAGGTGATGGATCTGCTCGGCCTGCTGCGCGCGATCGCCAACCCCAACGACGCGATGGCGATCGTGACCGTGCTGCGCTCGCCGCTCGGCGGCGCTCCTGACGCCGAGCTGGCGACCTATGCCGCCGCCGGCGGCCGCTGGTCCTACCAAGCCTGGCCCGGCGCGGAGCGAGCGCCGGCGCCAGAGCTGGCCCCCAACATCGCGCGTTGCTTCACGATGCTGCGCCAGCTGCGCCAGCGTGCGCTCGAGCTGCCGCCCGACGCTTTGGCCCAGGAGCTGCTCGATCAGACCCCGCTGCTCGCGCTCCACGCGGCGGCCTTCGAGGGCGCGCAGCGGGTCGCCAACCTGCTGCTGTTGGCCGAGCGCGCCGCCCAGCTGGCCCGCAGTCGGATGCGCAGCCTCGAGCAGCTGATCGCCGCGGTCGAGCGCGACAGCGCCGACGGCAGCCAGCAGGGCGACAGCCCACTCGCCGACGAGACCGTCGACGCGGTGCGGATCCTCACGATCCACAAAGCCAAAGGATTGGAGTTTCCGGTGGTGATCGTTCCGGATCTGGCGCGGCGCCCGGGCGGCGACGAGCGCGAGGCCTGGGGCGCCAAGCTGCTGGCGGGTGATCGGCTTGCGCTGCGCTGCGGCGAGCTGTGCACGCCGGCCGAGCTGCTGCGCCAGGCGCTCGAGCGCGATCATGAGCAGGCCGAGTCGATCCGACTGTTCTACGTCGCCTGCACCCGCGCCCAAGCCCGGCTCTATCTGGTCCAAGCCGATTTCAACGAGCGCCAAGGCTGGCTCCCCTTGTTCGAACCGTGGGGCCTGCTGGCCGGAACCGGATTGCCGGACGACGGTCCACTGCCGGCCGAGCCGCGCGTGCGCTTGCGCACGCTCGCGCTCCGGCCCCGGCCCCGCGCGCTGGCGCCGCTTGCAGCGATCGACCTGGAAGCGGCGATCGCGGTCTGGAATCGGGGCCGCGCGCGGGCGCTCGATCTAGGCCGGAGCTGGCGCGTGAGCCCGAGCGGCCTGCGCGAAGAGGCGGAAGCGCGGGCCGACCAGCTCGAGGAGTCCTGGCGCCACGCCGGCAGCGCCGGGCGGGCGCTCGGCCTCGCCGCCCACGCCCTGCTCGAGGTGCTGGATCCGGCGGCTCCGGAACCGCCCGCCGAGCGCCTCCGCGCCAGTGCGGTCCGCGCCGCCGACAGCGCCGGCGCCGATCCGAATCAGGTCGAGCGCGAGCTGCGCGAGCTGTGGCGGCGGATCGACGGCTCGCCGCTGCTCGAACGGCTGCGGCGCTGGAAGGTGCTCGGGCGCGAGCTCGCGGTGTTCGCGCCGCAGTCGGATGGGCGCCTGCTGCGGGGATACATCGATCTGCTGGCACGCGACGAGCACGGCGAGCTGGTCGTGGTCGACTATAAGACCGATCACGCCAGCGCCGCGGAAGCAGCCATCGTCGCCCAGCGCTATCGCCCTCAATTGCAGGCCTACGCCGGTGCGCTGCAGCAGGCGCTCAAGCTGCCGCAGCCCCCGCGCTGCGAGGTCTGGCTCTTGCGCCTCGGCGCCTGCATCGATCTCGACTCCGACTCACCCCAACGCCGCGAACACCAGCTCGACCTGTTCTCCTGACCGCTCCGCTCATCCGGGCAGATCCGCCGCCGAGCACCTAGCGGTCGCGGAGTTGGATGAGCCGATAGCGACCGCGATCGCGCGCCACGATCAGTGTGAGGGCTCCGCCGGCGGCGAACGGCTGAGGCACGAGATCGGCCAGCGCCTCCACTGCTCCGGCTTCGGTCAGCTTGAGACCATAGCCTCCGACCGGCACCGCCCGATAATCCGCGATCCCGCCGCTTTCCAGCTGAGCCAGCAGACGAATTCCGAGCTCGCTGCGCAGCTCCAGGGCTGGCGACTCGATGGCGGCGTGGATCCATCGGATCGAGGCGCTTCCGGCGGCCTGCGGCAGGCGATCCTCGACCATAAGCAGGTGCGGGTCCTCGCGCCGCCCCCAGAGCACCAGCGTATAGAACCCGTCGGGATCAAACCGGATCCCGCTCTGCAGCAGCTCGCCGCGCGGATCGGCGAAGCCCACCGTTTGAGTTTCGGCGGCGGTGTTGAAATAGGCGCTCGCCGCGCCGAAATCGAGCCCCGCCTCGAAGCGCTCGCCCTGATGCTTGAGCCGGACCAAGCCGGCTCCCTCGCAGGCGTGAACCCATCGCATCCGCGCCGCACGCTCTGGTTGAGCGAGCGCCGGCGGGGCGGCCGCGCCCCATGCCGAGAGCAGGATCGCGGCCGCGGCGAGCAGCCGAGGTTGCCCCCCAGCGCTCACGATTTGGAGCTGCCGGCTCCGGCCGCGGGCGCCGTCAGCAAGTCGGCGCGGGCTTGCAGCGCCATCTTCCCAAGCGGATCGGTGACCGGATCGATCGAGAGGTCGCGGTAGATACCCGCGGCCATGCGCGTCTTGCCGAGCTGCTCGCTCGCCGCCGCCCAAAGCAGCTTGGCGCGGTAACGCAGCAGATGCAGATCCGGACTGCGGAAGGCCAGGCTGAGCCGGTAGTGCCGCTCCGCCTCTTCCCAGCGCCCGCGCCGGCGCTCGATCTCGCCCAGCACGAAGTGCCGCAGCGGCGCGGCCGGGTCGGATTCCAGGCGCGCCCGCACCTCGGCCTCGAGCCCCGGACCCGCACTTTCGGCGATCTGCTGCAACAGGGCGCGGGCGCTGCGCTGGGCGGCGGCGCGCTCGCCCGAAACTTGCGTCTCCTCCAGCCGAGCCAGAAACTTCGGGTACCAGCGACCTCGGCCGAGTTTGCGGGCCCGCTCGAGATGGCTCCGAACCGATTCCGTCTCGCCGGCTTCGAGCGCCAGCAGCCCGAGCAGCAAATGGGCTTGCGGGATCGCCCAAGCCGGATCCTCCACTCCGCTGGCCAACAGAAACTCCAGGTCGCTGCGCGCCTCAACCGCCGCCCCGCGAGCCAGCCGCAGCTGGCTGCGCAAGAGTCGCAGCACCGCGGTGCGCGCGGCGCCCTGATCGAGCCGGCCGATCTGATCGATCGAGCGGTCGGCGAGCTGCTCGCCTTCGCTCCATTGCCCGGGGTCGAAGCGGGCCAACAAAATCGCATACTTGGCCATCGTCTCGTTGCTCGGATAGGTTTGCGCCAAGCTGAAAGCCACCGGCTGCGAGCGCTCCCAATCCCCTTCGAAGTTGGCATCGATCACCACACCGAGCAGGCGCATATCGGTGTGCAGGTAGCCGTCGCCTCCGGCCGCCTGGGCGATGTAGTGCAGCCCGCGCTCGCGATTGCCGCCGGGAACGCGCAGAAACCATTTGACCAGCTTCACCACCCGCGGCAAGCGGTCGGCAAAGTACTCGTAGGCCCCGATCAGCCCTTTGGCGTCGCTGTGATCCGGTTCGATTTCCAGCACCCGCTCCAGCTCGCCCTTGGCGCGCCGGCTGGCGGAGCCGGCGGCCATGTAGCTGCCCGAAAGCGCCAGCATCTGAGCCTCGACCATCGCGCTCCAGCCGCTGACGAAGTGGCGTTCCAACGGGCCCAGTCCGTTCGCATTCTGCTCGGCCTTAGCCCCAGCGGCCCGGACCAGTGCGAGCACCGGCTCTGCGGCATGGGCGATTCGCTCTTTGTCGCTGGTCGCATCGGGCAGCTTCTCCGCGGCAATCCGGGCCGCAATCATGTCGCAGCGTGGATCGCGAACGCGTTCCGAGCCGGCGGCGCAGATCTCGCCGAGCGCCTGCTGCGCCTGCTCCAAGCGCTGCTCGTGGATCAGCTCGACCACCGACTCCAATCCCCGCGGCGTCGTGCTATCCACCCCGGCTGCGGCGAGCAGCAGGCCGATTCCTATTCCCAGCCCCATGGAACGAGGGCTCTAGTTTGCAAGACGCGGGCCGCCCGCGCCAAGGGCAGCGCTGCTCGCTTCCCGCTTCCGTGACCGCGCCCTGCAGGCCAAAGCGGGCCGGCGCCCGGGATTTTTTCCGTGACGCCGCTCGCACCGCGCGGCGGGGAAAGCTGGGCGATCCGGCCTGCCGCCGGTATGGTACGATCGCCGCATGAGTTCTGGCCCCAGCTGCCGGGTTCGAGTCGGCCAGGTCGAGATCGGCTCCGCGGAGCTCGCTTTCGTGGCCGGCCCCGACGTCATCGAGTCCGAGGAACACTGCCTGCGCAGCGCGGAGTCGCTGGCCGAGGTCGCCGCCCGACTCCGCCTGTCGCTAATCTTCAAGTGCTCGTACGACAAAGCCAACCGCTCCTCGGTGAGCGGCTATCGCGGCCCCGGCTTGGAGCGCGGCTTGCCGATCCTGGCCAAGGTCAAGGAACGCGTCGGCCTGCCGATCCTGACCGATGTTCATGAAGTGGCTCAGGTCGATGCGGCGGCTGCGGTGGTCGATCTGCTCCAGATCCCGGCGTTCCTGAGCCGCCAGACCGATTTGATTCAAGCCGCGGCCCGCAGCGGCAAGCCGGTCAATCTCAAGAAGGGTCAGTTTCTCGCGCCGCGCGACATGCACCACGCGGTCGAAAAAGCCCGCGCCGCCGGCGGCGATCAGATCGTGATCACCGAGCGCGGCACTTGCTTCGGCTACCACAACTGGGTAGTCGACTTCCGCGGCTTTCCGCTGCTGCGCGCGAGCGGCTGCCCATTGCTGTTCGACGCCAGCCACACGGTCCAACTTCCCGGCGCCGCCGGTTCGAGCTCCGGCGGCGAAGCCGAGCTGATCCCGCTGCTGGCGCGCGCCGCGGTCGCGGCCGGCTGCGACGGGATCTACCTCGAGGTCCACGAGGACCCCGAGCGTGCTCTGTGCGACGGCCCCAGCTCGCTCAAGCTCGACCGCTTCGCCGACTTCGCCGCGCGCCTGCGCGAGCTGCACGCTTATCTGCGGAGCTA
>DASWHO010000289.1:0-4544 GCA_036398155.1 Acidobacteriota bacterium | reverse complement strand
CTCACGCCGCGAGCCGCCCACGCCGGCGCGGTCAACACCATCTTGCGCCGCGGCCGCAAGTGGATCGGCGACAACACCGATGCCGGGGCGATCGCGGCCGCGGTTGCGCGCCGGCGCGCGATCGCGGGACGCCGGGTTCTGATTCTGGGAGCCGGTGGGTCGGGCCGCGCCGCGGTCTCGGCCATGACGGCTGCGGGCGCGGAGGTGGTGGTCTGCAACCGCACCGCGGAGCGCGCACGAATGCTGGCCGACCGGTTCGGCTGCAGCTGGTGTCCATGGCCCAAGCGCGAGCGGGTCGCGGCCGAGGTGGTGATCAACACCACCACCTTGGGGCTGAT
Source organism: Acidobacteriota bacterium (assembly GCA_036398155.1). GTDB lineage: Bacteria > Acidobacteriota > DASWHO01 > DASWHO01 > DASWHO01 > DASWHO01. Next base: position 4,206 of record DASWHO010000289.1, on the reverse strand, counting down.
CGGAAAGCGCCTTCCGTTAAGCTTGCCCCGCGCCCTGCGCGGGCGGTTGGTGGTTGATCTGGTCTATCTCCCCCAGCGCGAGACCGACTTCGTGAAGCACGCCCGGCGCTACGGCGCCGCAGTCGTGAGCGGGCGCGAGATTCTGCTGCGCCAGGCGGCCGAGCAGTTCGGCCTGTTCACCGGCCGGCGCGTGCGCTGGAGCGCTTTGCGTGCGCTGGTCGACCTGCGGCGGTCGAAGTAAGGCGAACCGCATGCTGCAGCGGATGAGTCGAGAGCAGTTCGATCAGCTTCGAGCCACCGGTCTGCGGGTGCCGGTCTATCGCGAGGTCTTGGCCGATTGCGAGACGCCGGTCACCGCGTTTCTCAAGCTGGCGGCCGACCGCGGCGACGCGTTTTTGTTGGAGAGCGTCACCGGCGGCGAGCACGTCGGGCGACATAGCTTCTTGGGCGCCGATCCCGATTGGGTCCTGACCGTCCAAGGCGACCAGGTGCTGCGCCGCGGGCGCGGCGGAGCGATCGACCGGGAGCCGCTGCTCCAGCCGGCGCTCGACCTGCCCAGAAAGATGCTGGCCGAGTATCGCGCCGCGCCGGTGGCCGGATTGCCGCCGCTGATCGCCGCGGTCGGCTGCTTCGGTTATGAAGCGGCGCGCTGGTTCGAGCCGGTCCCGGTCGGCCGCGGCCCGGCTGCCAGCCCGGAGCTGATTCTGGGCTTCTACTCGGAGTTCGCGGTGTTCGATCATCCGCGCCGCCGCCTGATCCTGATCGCGGTGTCGGAAGATTTCGATGCGGCTCAGGATCGACTCGAGAGCATGGCCGAGCGTCTTGCTCGGGGACACGCGCCGGCGCTGCAGCCGCTGGTGGACGCGCGCGCCGCGGCGCCGGCGCTGCAAAGCGACCTGTCGCCCGCGGAGTACCGCGCTGGCGTGCGCGCCATCCAAGAGCACATCCTGGCCGGCGATGCCTATCAGGTGGTGCTGTCGCGACGGCTCAGCACCGAGCACCATGCCCCGCCGTTCGACGTCTACCGGGTGCTGGCTTCGATCAATCCGTCGCCGTACACCTTTTTTCTCCGCTTCGGCGAGCTGGCCCTGGCGGGCAGCTCCCCCGAGCCGCTGATTCGGCTGCGCGGCGGCGAGGTCGAGGTGCGGCCGATCGCCGGCACCCGGCCGCGCGGCGCCGATGAAGCGGCCGACCTGCGGCTCGAAGCGGAGCTGCTCGCCGATCCCAAGGAGGCCGCCGAGCATCTCATGCTGGTCGATTTGGGTCGCAACGACGTCGGGCGCTGCGCCAGCTTCGGCAGCGTGCGGGTGGCGGAGTTTCGCCAGGTCGAGCGCTATTCTCACGTGATGCATCTGGTCAGCTCGGTGCGCGGCCGGCTGGCGCCGGGCCGTGACGCGTTGGATGCGCTGTTCGCGGCATTCCCGGCCGGCACGGTCAGCGGCGCGCCCAAGGTGCGCGCGATGCAGATCCTCGCCGAGCTCGAAGGCAGCCGGCGCGGTCTCTACGCCGGCGCGGTCGGCTATCTGGGGGCCGACGGCTCGCTCGACACCTGCATCACGATCCGCACGCTGGTGTTCACGCCCCAAGGGGTCGAGCTGCGGGTCGGGGCCGGGGTGGTCGCGGACTCCGAGCCGCAGCGCGAGCTCGAAGAGACCGAAGCCAAGGCGGCGGCGCTGATTCAAGCGCTGGCGGCGGCGGGGCGGCGATGAACCTGCTGCTCGAGAAGCTGGCGCGCCGCAAGCACTTGACCCGCCGGCAGGCGCGGCTGCTGATGGAGCGCGTGCTCGGCGGCCACACCGGCGACATCGAGCTCGGCGGGCTGCTGATGGCGCTGCGCACCAAAGGCGAGACCCCTGACGAGCTGATCGGCTTCGCCGCGGCGATGCGGGCCGCGGCGCTGCAGATCCGGCCCCAGGCCCGACCGCTGATCGACACCTGCGGCACCGGCGGCGACGGACTGCATACGTTCAACTTCTCGACCGCCGCGGCGATCGTGGCGGCGGCCGGCGGCGCGCGGGTCGCCAAGCATGGCAATCGGGCCATGAGCAGTCGCTGCGGCAGCGCCGACATCCTCGAGGCCGCCGGGGTGCGGATCGATCAGGAGCCGGCGGCGGCGACCCGAACGTTGGAGCAGGTCGGGATCGCCTTCCTGTTTGCGCCGCATTACCATCCGGCGCTGAAGCGAGCCGCCGCGGTGCGCCGTGAGCTCAAGGTGCGCACCGTTTTCAATCTGCTCGGGCCGCTGCTCAATCCGGCCGGCGCGCGGCGCCAGGTGGTCGGAGTTTTCGCGGCCGGCTGGGTGCTGCCGCTGGCGCGGACCCTGAAAGCGCTCAAAGCTCAAAGGGCTCTGGTGGTCTGCGGTGAGGACGGCATCGACGAGATCTCGCCCAGCGGGCCGACCCGCGCCGCGATTCTGAGCGGTGGGCGGATTCGGCGCGGCCGGATCGATCCACGGCGGCTCGGAGTTCGGACCCGGCCGCTGCGCCAGTTGCGCGGCGGCGATCCCGAGCAGAACGCGGCGGCCCTGCTCGAGCTCTTGCAGGGCCGCAGCTCGAGCTACCGCGACGGCGTGCTGCTCAATGCGGCGGCCGCGCTGTGGGTGGCGGGGCTGGTGCGCAACCTGCGCGACGGGGTCGAGCGGGCGGCCGAGCTGATCGACAGCGGCGCGGCTTTGGACAAGCTCGAACGCTGGCGCAAGCATTCCGCAATGTAGGGGCGGGGCTTGTCCCCGCCCGAATGGCCTTCGAAACTGTTCTGCGGTCGCCGATAAAGGTTGTCGCGCGTTACGGGCGGGGACCAGCCCCGCCCCTACATTCTCCGCCTTGCGGCTGACAGCATCGACGCCGCTCACCATGCCCCGATTCATTTTCGGCGGTGTGCATTTTTTCCAGCCAGCGGGGAGAATGGGAGGCCTGAGGCGGCGGTCACGAAATGGGCAAGCTCGCATTCTTGTTCCCCGGGCAAGGGTCCCAGCGCGTTGGCATGGGAGCGGAGCTGCAGAAGAATGAGCCCGAGCTGTTCGATCGCTACCTCGGCGCCGCCGGCGCGGCGGCGCAGCTTCCGATCGCCCAATACTGCCTTGAAGGTCCGCTCGAGACTCTGACTCGAACCGAGATCGCGCAGCCAGCCCTGTTCGCAGTCTCGCTGGCGCTGGCCGATTACGCGGGTCGGATCGGGCTGCGTCCGAACTGCGTCGCCGGCCACAGCTTGGGCGAGTACACGGCGGCGGTCGCCTGCGGAGCGCTGCAGCTCGAGGACGGCATGCGGCTGGTCAGCGAGCGCGGGCGGCAGATGGCCGGCGCGCAGTCGGAACGGCCCGGGACGATGGCGGCGGTTCTGGGGCTGCCGCCCGAGCGCTTGGCGGAGCTCTGCCGCGCCGCTTCGAGCGCGGGGTTGGTAGAGCTGGCCAACATCAATACTCCAAGCCAGATCGTGGTCTCGGGAGAAAAAGCCGGCGTGGAGAAGTTGACCGAGCTCGCCACCGCGGCCGGCGCGCAGCGCGTGGTGGCGCTGCAGGTTGGCGCGGCGTTCCACAGCGCGCTGATGAAACCGGTGCAGGATCGCTTGGCGCGGCAGATGGCGGAGCTTTCCTGGAGCGACGTCGCCGTGCCGCTGGCGTCCAACAGCTCGGGGAGGTTGGTGCAGCGCGGCGCGGAGGTGCGCGGGGCGTTGATCGCTCAGATCGCCAGTCCGGTGCAGTGGGTCGCGTGCATCGAGGCTTTGGCAGCGGCCGGATGCACGCTTTTCCTGGAGCTCGGGCCTGGCAGGGTCCTGACCGGATTGGTTCGGCAGATTCTGACCGGCGTGGAGACCGCGGCGGCGGACTCGCCGCAGAAGCTGCAAGACTTCCTGCGCGGTCACCCCGAGCTCGCAGCCCACTCCTAACGAGCAGATGCCCGAGCACCCCGTAGGGGCGGGGCTTGTCCCCGCCCGTTTGTTGGCCTTTTCGACAATCCGTTCGGAGGCCAGGATGGTTGCTTCTCGGTGTGAAGCGGGTTTCGTCGGCGGGTTCACAAATCCAGCGTCTCGTTGTATACCTTCTGCGCCGTCATCATAAACCGATCCCTCGGGGGAAGACTAGAATGATTCCAAAGCAGAGTATCTTAGGCTTCTTGAGTGCCCTCTTCGTAGTCTCGCCGGCTCATGCAGCCATCGTGCAGTACAACAACCAAATGGCGTGGGAAGATGACGCTCCGGCCAACCGGA
>DASWHO010000288.1:0-2878 GCA_036398155.1 Acidobacteriota bacterium | reverse complement strand
CCTCGCGCACCAAGAGCTGGTCGCCGTTCTGGCCTTTGACGAACACCGCCTTGCGGCCTTTGTGCGGGCCGGCGATCCACTCCATGCGCACTGAAAACGGCTTGCGGAAGGTGTACTGGATTCGCTCTTCAGGGCCCAGACCTGAATGCGAGCGCTCCTGCTTGATGAACAGGCACTGATAGGAGCGCAGCTTCTGATACTCGGCTTCGCCGGCCGTCAGCATCTGCCAGGCGATCTCTTCCGGACTGCCCGCGTCGGCGGGGCCGGTGCCGGCCGCTGGCTGCCGCGACGGCGGCGGCTCGGCCTTCGGCTTGGGCGGCTCTGGGCGACGCGGCTCGATTTCCGGAACCGTGGCGGTTTCAGCCGGTTCGTCGGCCGCCCCGGCGGGCTCCGGCCTCGGGCGCATGGACGGCGGCGGGCTGGGCGGCAGCTCGCTGCCGGAGGAAGCGCTTTCGCCGGCCGGCGGGTCGCCCGATCCTTCGGAGCCGGCCCCAGAGCGGGCGAAGCCGTCGGCCATCTTCAGCGCGCTGTCGACGATGTCGAGCACCTGACCGGCCACCCCGTCGGGCCGTCGCGGCGGAGGGCTGCTGGGCGTGCTCTTGGGGGCGGCCTTCGGGGTGACGCTCGGAGCATGAGGCTCGTAGGACTGAACCAGCAGTTGGAATTCGCGCTGCGCCAGAAGCCCGCTTTCACCCCAGGCCGAGACCGTGAACTGAAACGGCTGAGGCGAGCTGATCGTGGGGCGGCCGACCAGCAGGGCGCGTTCTTCCTTGCCGATCAGCTCGATGCCTTCCGGCAGCTCCCCGTCCTCGAGCAGCCAGGTCACGCCGCCGATCGGGGAGGAGAGCTTGATCTGCTCGAAGTAATCCTTGCCGACCACGGCGGGGCGCAGCTCGGCGGGCTCGATTTTGAGCGGCGGGGCCTGTTCCTGCAGCAGCGCCGCGAGCAAAGTCGCAAAGCCGATCCAGCTCATGCTCGCACCGAGAGCACGCGGCGGGACGCGGACTGGGTCAGGGACCGGAAATGCTCGCGCGACTGCTCGCTGAGCTCCGCGCTGCGTTCGGCCGGCGCCGGCACCACGTAGAGCAGCAGCCGGGCGCGGGCGATCGCGCCGGCCTCGCTGCTGACGGCTACCGACATCGAGAAGCAATCGGAGCGCTGCGCTTCGACCCGCGCCTCGATCCGCAGCCGCTCGCCGGCGCGGGGCGCGCGCTCGATCTCGAGCTCCGGCACCTTCGCCAGCAGCGGGAGCCGCAAGAAGCTGTGGTGCTCCTTGGCCAGCCAGCCGGCCGCCTGGGCCATGGTTTCGAGCAATGCACCGGCCCGCAGCCGGCCGCCCCGGAGCTCGGCCTGGCTGACCAGCTTCTCCGCCACGATCCGGCTGCCGCTCTCGAGCTGGATGATTCGATCGACGAAGAGGTAGCGCATTCCCCTATGCACGGTGCCCGGCGTGCAGTTGCATTTTATCCGTTCGCATTGAAAGCTCCAAGGCGCCGGAAAAGCAAGCGCAAACGCCTGCCTGCCGCAGCGGCAGGCTCCCATGCAACGGGTGCGAGGGGTTTCAACCCCTCGCGCTCGGATCTCGAGCGAGGGGGACGGAGAAGTTTGGTGGCCGGGCCTGTCGGGTCTTGGTTGATGACCGGCGCCAGCGGCTTTCTGGGCCGCGCCTGCCTGCGGCTGCTGCGCGAGCTGCCCGAGCCGCCCGCGCTCACCCTGCTGCTGCGGCCGCCGGCGCGAGCGCGCCTGGAGCAAGAGGGTCTGCTGCGGTCCGGATGGCAGGCCCTCGAAGGCGATCTGGCGCAGCCGCGGCTCGGGCTCCCGGAGGATGCCTACCAGCGGCTCGCCGCCGGTCTCCGCGGCGTGTTTCACTGCGCCGGCAACGTGCGCTTCGATCTGAGGCTGGAGCAGGCGCGGCGGGTCAACCTGGAGGGCACCCGGCGCTTGCTCGAGCTGGCGCTGGCGGCGGCCGGCGGCGGCGCGCGGCCGCGCTTCGATCACGTCAGCACCGCCTACGTGGTGGGGCGGCGCGAGGGCCGCTTCGACGAGCAGGATGGGCCCGGCGCGGCCGGTTTCTGCAACAGCTACGAGCAGACCAAATGGGAGGCCGAGCAGTTGGTGCGCGGCGCCGGCGCCGCGCTGGCGGTGACGGTCTATCGCCCCAGCATCCTGCTGCCGAGCACGGCCGATTCCGACCAGCCAGGATCGCTGGCGCCGGTGTGGTGCGCGCGCATGCTGCGGCGCGGCCGCCTGCTGTGCATCCCGGGGCACCGGTCGGCGCGGCTCGATCTGATCGGCGTCGACACCGCGGCGCGCGCCCTGGCGCATTACCTGACCCGCGATTCGGCGCCGGGTGGAACGATCCACCTGACCGCCGGCTGCGACCACGCCGCCACGTTCGGCGAGCTGGTCGAGCTCGCGGCCGCGCAGCTCGGCGTGCGCCCGCCGCCGTGGATCGAGCCGCGCCTTTTTCGGCGCTGGATCCGGCCGCTGCTCTGGCTGCTGCTGCACGGCCAGCGCCGCTCGGTTTGGCTCAGCGGCGAGAACCTGCTGCCTTATCTGGAGCAAAGCCGCTGCTTCGAGCCGCGGCGCGCCGCCGCGGATTTTCCCTGGTGGCAAGGAGAGGCCGCCCGCGCCCGCGAGCAAGTCCGGGCGCTACTGCAAGACCTACTCGCCTCCGGCCGCATCTGAGTGGCGTGGCGGTCTGCTTCTTAGATAAACGCCTGCCTTGGTAATGTGGTATTGTTTTCCCAGCAGAGCGATCGGGGCGCCAAGGGTGCGCAGGCCGGAAGGACGGGCCGTGCAGGACCAAGGTCTAGTTGAAAGGGATGATCAGGTCAGGGGGTTCGACGCGCCACGCGGATACGGTGTCGTCGTGCGG
>DASWHO010000287.1:0-10594 GCA_036398155.1 Acidobacteriota bacterium | reverse complement strand
CGCGAGGTCGATCACCGGCGCATCGACGCCGCCGCGCTGCAACGCTTCTTTGGCCACCCGGCCTTCGAGCGGCGCCGGCTCGACCATCGGCAGCAGTTCGATCGCGATGCGCTCAGGGGGCGCCTGTTGTCCAGCTCCTATGCGCCCGCCGCAGGGCATCCGAGCCACGCGCCGATGATGGCGGCGCTCGATCGGCTCTTCGCGCAGCATCAAGAAGGCGGACAGGTCGGCTTCGAATACGACACCGAGCTCTATTTCGGCCGCCTCGAGTGAGCCTCAAACTGCCTTCAAGACCGTTTCTTGGCTGTCGAAATGACTGTCCTCGGTGGTGAGGCGGCCCTTGCCGCGGGCCTTGGCTTCGTACATCAGCCGATCGACGGCTCGCAGCGCCTGGTCGGGATCGGCGGACGGCTCTTGAAAGCGAATCATGCCGATGCTGGCTCCAAAATCGCAGCCGGGGTAGCGCTCGCTCAGCTTTCGAATCCCCCTCAACAGCCGATCGGCCATCCGTTCGGGCGCATGCGACTGAACGTCGAGAAACAGGATCGCGAACTCATCACCGGCCAGCCGAGCGGGGACGTCGCTGGTGCGGATGAACTTGCGAATCAGGCCCGCGATTTCGGTCAGAACTCGATCCCCGATGGTGTGGCCGAAGCGGTCGTTGATCTGCTTGAAGTTGTCCAAATCGAGATAGGCCAACCAAAACGGATGTGAGGTTCGGCGGATCCGGGCCAGCTCGGCGGAGAGCCGCTCCATGAAAGCCCTCGAGTTCGGCAGTCCGGTCAAAGCGTCGGTGCGCGCCAGCCGGGCTTCCGCTTCGAGCAGCTCCTGGAGCTTGAGGTTCATGGCGCTCAGCGCGGCGCGATCGCGGCGCTGGTTGGAGGTGAGCAGGCTCAAGGCGAGAAAAATCCCCAGGTGCGCGACTCCATTCCAGAGCGGAATCGCGAGGTAGAGATCGCCGCGGTGGAGGAAATCGGCCAGGAACCAGCTGACCGCGGCGGCCACCGCCGTCATCACTCCCGCGGCCCGGCCCAGCCACCAGGCGCAGGCGGTGATCGGGATCAGGTAGAACAGCGAGAAACCAAGCTCCGGGCCGGTGGTGTAGTCGGCGACCCCGATGAGAGCGGTCGCCGCCAGCGCCAAGAGCGTCGCCCAACGTCGGCGAATGGGGCTGAGATCCATGGCGGAGCCGGGCCAGCGCGATCCTCCTCAGCGAATCCTAGCATGGTCGTTCGTTCTTTGATGGTTCGGGTTGCCCGGCCAACCCTCAGGTCACTAAGATGGGCGGCATGCGGCGGCGAGCGGTGGCGGCGGTGTTGGGTGTGGTTGCGGCGGCGGCGACCTCGGCCACGGGTCAAACCCTGAGCTTGGACCTGAACCGGGCCGCATATCGGGCCGGGGATCGGCTCGAGCTGAGCGCGACCACGACTGCAGGTGAAGCGGGGACCGCGGTCGATGTCTATATCGGGTTCATTGTCCCCGGAGGCGGCTCGTTCTATCTGACCGGCGCGCTGGATCTGGCATCGATGCCGGAGCCGGTGGCGGCGGCATTGGAGCTGCCCGATTTTCAAGGGCCGGTTCTGTCGCTCGAGCTTCCGCAGCTGCCGGCGGGCCGCTACAGCGCGTTCGGTTTTCTGACCGCGCCGGACGCGGGGGTCGGAGCGGCCTTCTCGGAGAGCGCGGTCGATTTCTCGTTCGGGACCGTTTCGTTCGATCGCTTCGTCACTCTCGGCGACAGCCTCACGCACGCCACCATGGAGGCCCAGTTCAATCTGCTGACCCAGCCGTTCGGCTTCGCGCCGCTGGTGGCCGCGGCGATGAAGGCGCCGTTCCCGTTGCCGCTGGTGGACCTGGACGGGCGGCGGATCGACCCCGCGGTGATCACCCCGAACCTCGGGGTCAACGGCGCCGACACCGGCGACGTGCTGCGCACCCGCTCCGACGCGGTCAGCGCCGAGCAGATCGACTCGGCGGAGGACAGCGTTTTCTTCCCCCGGATCGGCAGCCAGATCGAGCTCGCCGAGCAGCTCGATCCGACCTTCGTGCTGCTCTGGATCGGGAACAACGACGTGCTCGGAGCGATCTTGGCGGTCGGCGAGCTCGACGCGTCCCAGCTCACGCCGCTGGCCGAAGTCGAGCGCGACTATGACGCGATCACCGCGCGGCTGGCGGCCACCGGAGCCACCGTGGCGGTGGCCAACATCCCGGACGTGACCAGCATCGCCTTCGTCAGCGACGGAGCGCGCTTCGGCCTGCCGCCCGGCAGCTTGGTGCCGACCGTTCTGGCGCTGCTGGCCGACCGGGCGCTGATTTCACCGTTTGTGCTGCTGCTGCCCGAATTCAACCTGAGCCCGGCGGAGGCGAATTTGATTCAGAGTCGGATCGACGGCATCAACGCGATCATCGCGGCCACCGCCGCCCGCCACGGCTTCGTGCTGCTCGACACCCACGGGCGTTATCAGCAGGCGGCGCAAAGCGGCGAGCAGGTCGGGCCGTACGCGCTGACCACCGAGTTTTTCGGCGGCATCTTCTCGCTCGACGGGGTCCATCCCGGCTACACCGGCGCGGCGCTGACCGCCAACTTCATCATCGAACGTCTCAACGCGACGCTCGGAACCGCGCTGCCGGCGGTCGATATCGAAGCGGTGGCCGAGATCGATCCTTCGGTCGATCACGACGGCGACGGTTTCGTGACCGGGCTCGGCTTCGCGCGCGCGCTGCTGATCCAGTTCGGCATCGATCCCGACCTGTTCCTCGATCCGGACGACAACGATCCCAGCGTCCCTTGAACTCGTTCCGATGATCTACGTCTGCGAGCACCATCAGGCGGTGCTCGAGCTGTGGCGGCGCGAAGGGCGGCGCGGGATCCGGCTCGCTCATCTGGATTTTCACGACGATCTGCGCGGCCTGCTGATCGATCGCCGGCGCGCCAGAGCTTATCCGATCGGCGCCTTGGCGCGGGGTGCGGCGCCGCTCGACGCCGGCAACTTTCTGGCCCACGCGGTGCTTGAGAACCGGCTCGAACAGATTCGCTGGATCCATGACCGCTGCGGCGGCCGCGCCTTCGACGCCGGCATCGTGCGCTACCAGAGCGACCTATTCGCACTGCCGCACCGGCTGCGGCAGGCGCTGCGCCGGGCGCCGGAGGCGCCGCTGGTGTTCGAGGAGCGGCAGCTCGAATCGTGGGGCGGCCTGGAAACGGGCGAGCGGCTCTCGATCGACTGGGACTGTTTCGCGTCGATCTTGCAGGACCCAAGCGGGATCGAGACCCGGGTCGCCGCATTTCTCGATCGGCTCGGATCGCAGCTGCCGCCGGACACCTACCTGGCCTACTCCCCGGAATACAGTCGGCCTTCTATCGAGCCGTTCAAGCAGCTCGCGAATACGTTGGCGGCGCGGTTCCGGCAGCCCGTCGAATGGCTGAGCCCGGCGCTCGAACGTGGAGAGCTGCACCCTTCCGGCGTCGATCCGCTGCCGCCGCGGACCCCGCTGATGGCGCTGATCCTGTTTCTGCGCCGCCGCGGCCTGTTCTGAAGCGAGGGTGTGGAAGTAACTTCGCGCCGCGGTCAGCTGCGGTGGCGCAGGCGGCTGACGAAACCGCTGAGCCGGTCGTCGAGCCGGCTCAGCCACGGCCAGCGCTTGAGCTGGCTCTTGAGCGCGAGCATTTCGGTGTAGGCCCGAGCGCGCCAGTGCGGGGCGTGGGACAGCAGCTCGCTTTCGGAGCGAAAGGTTTCAGTCCAGCGCGTTTTGTAGGACTCTGCGCCGCGCAGCAGATCGTACTCGCTGCGGCCGCGCTCGCAGGCCGATCGAATCAGCGCCGCGGTCAGCGCGGTGCCGGGCGAGAGCGACGCGTACTCCTGGCGAAAGCTGCTGGTGTAGGACCCGATGCGGCCGGCGAAGTCGAAACCCAACTCATAGGCGATCGGCCGGCCGTCGAGCCGCAGCAGCCAAAAGTCGAGCCAACCTCGCTCGGCGAATTCGCGCGCCAGCGCGTGAACAAAGGCGCGCAGCTGCGGGTGGCGGGTGAGATCGGTGCCGCGCTCGGCCTTCCAGCTCGCGGCGCTGACTTGCTCCATCGCTTGGATCCATTCGCTGGGGTCGCTGCCGGGCTCCATCCGCGCGATCTCGAGCGCGCCGGCCTGCTCCAGCTTGCGCTGAGACTTGGCGAGTTGTTTCCTGAAGTTGTGGCTGCGGGACTGAAGGTAATCTTCCCATGACCGCGGCAAGGTCACATAAGGAGAGATCGAGCGCGGCAGGACGCGGAATCGGCTCGGCGCGGCGCTGCCGCCGGTGAGCAGACCATCGTCCGCTGCGGTGTCGAAGCCCTTGAGATCGAGCACGTCGGCCCTTTCGTGCAGGGCCGCCAGCTCGCGCCATAGCATTCGGCCCGATTCGGCGGCGCTGCGCCGCACCAGCAGACCTACCTTGTCGGCCAGCCCCATACCGCGGGTCGGCACCGGACCGGTCCCGGCGATCTCGGCGACGGTCAGGGCGGCGCCGGCGAATCGCACCGGGCGGAGCGCCAGCGGCACCGCGGCCAGCAGCGTCTCACCTTCTTGCACCGCCAGAGCCGTGAACTCCTGGCCGGCGCCGAAGTGGCGCCACCAGAGCCGCAGCCAGGAATGGGTCAGAAACGGCAGCGGGTTGAGACTGTTTTCCAGTAGCTCGTTCCAGGCCGGCTCGGCGCGGCAGAAGGCTTCGAACGAGAGCGTGGCGACCGCTGGCATGGCGCAGCGGGATTCACGACCGCGGGCCGTGAGCCCAGCTCCGGATGTATACAGCAGCGCATCGGTGCAGGCAAAAAAAGGGCGACTGGCCGATCAGCCCGCCACTGCCCACCCGGCCGTGGTTGGCTCGTGGCGCTTGTGGTAGCCTCCTAGCTCATCGCATGGGGGTTGGATGCGAATTCTGATCGCAGGCGGCGGACAGGTCGGCGCGCTCACCGCCGGGCGCCTGATCCGCGAAAAGAACGAGGTCGTGATCGTCGAGGCCGACGCCCAGCGCTGCCAGCAGCTCGAGGAGCAGCTCGACGCCAAGGTGGTCTGGGGCAGCGCGGCCAGCGTCGAGACCTTGCGCCGCGCCGGACTGGCCGAGGCCGAGATGCTGATCGCGGTCACCAACGCCGACGAGATCAACATCCTGGTCTGCCTGGTCGCCCAGGCCGAGTCGAAGGCGCGGGTCAAGGTGGCGCGGCTCCGCACCCACGAGGTCGACCACTGGCGCCGGGTGCTGGCCGCCGCCGGGGTGCAGATCGACCTGATCATCCATCCCGAGACCGAGGTGGCGGAGCGGATCATGCGCGTGGTCCGGGTGCCGGGGGTTTCCGACATCCTAGAGTTCGCCGACGGCGCGGTGCGGATGTTCGGCATGAACGTCGATCCCGGCAGCTGGCTGGTGGGCCAGAGCCTGGAGGAGCTGCAGCGCGCCGGACCGCCCAAAGACTCGCTGATCGCGATCATCTTCCGCGGCCAGCAGGTCATCATTCCGCACGGCGCCGAGGTGCTGCGGGTCGGGGACCACATCTACACCATGGGCACTCGCGACAACCTCGAACAGGTGCAGTGCTTCATGGGCCTTAAACCGGCCAAACCGCTGGAGCGGGTGTTCATCATCGGCGGCAAGCAGATCGGAATCCGGATCGCCGAGCTGCTGGAGCGCCAGGGCGTGCAGGTCAAGGTCTTCGAGCACGACGCCGAGCGCTGCGAGAAGATCTCCACCCTGCTGACCAAGACCATCGTGATCCACGGCGACGGCACCGATCAGGCGACCCTGGAGCAGGAGCACGTCAGCGGGGTCGACGCCTTTTTGGCGCTGACCAACCACGACGAGGACAACATCATCGCTGCGCTGCTGGCGCGCAAGTTGGGGGTCCTCAAGGTGGTGGCGCTGATCAACCGGCTCAACTACCTGCCGATGGTGCAGCGCCTGGGGGTCAACGCCACGGTCAGCCCGCGGCTGGCGGTGGTCGATCGGATCCTGCAGTACGTGCGCAAGGGACGGGTGCTGTCGGTCACCACGTTTCGCGAGGAGGAGGCGGAAGCGATCGAGCTGATCGCGTCGAAGGGCACCAAGTACGTGGGCATGAAGCTGAAGAGCATCCGTTTTCCGCGCGGCGCGATCGTCGGCGCGATCGTGCGTCCCGATGGGGAGGTGCTGATACCGCGCGGCGAAGCCTCGATCCAGGCCGGTGATCGAGTGATCTTCTTCGCGCTCGAGAGCGTGGTGCACGAGCTGGAATCCGCCTTCCTGGCTTGAGCTTCACCTCATGATCCGGTACGGCGCGATCGGCTATGTGCTGGGGCAGTTTTTGGCCGCGCTCGCGGCCAGCATGGTGATCCCGCTGGTCTACGGGCTGGCGCTGACCCGCGCCGGCGTCGGATCGCTGGCCGCGGGAGCCGCGATCACCGCGGCGGCGGCGGCGCTGCTTTTGATCCTGCTGCGGCGGCCGCAGCAGGAGCTCAGTCAGCGCGAGGGGTTGCTCTTGGTGGTCGCGGTGTGGCTCAGCGCGGCGCTGTTCGGCTGCCTGCCGTTCTATCTCTCGCCGCACTTTTCCAGCTTCACCGACGCCTGTTTCGAAGCCGCCTCCGGATTCACCACCACCGGCGCCACCGTGCTGGCCGATGTCGAGGTCCTGCCCGAGCCGCTGCAGTTCTGGCGCTGCTTCACCCACTGGCTCGGCGGTATGGGCATCGTGCTGCTCGGGGTCGCGATCCTGCCGCTGGTCGGCCACGGCGGCATGCAGCTCTACCGCGCCGAGTTCTCCGGCGCCAAGTCGGAGCGGCTCAAACCGCGGATCACCGAGACCGCCTGGGCCCTGTGGCGCATCTACCTGGCGCTGACGGTGGTCGAATTCGCGGCGCTGCGCTGGGCCGGGATGAACAGCTTCGAAGCGCTGTGCCACACCTTCTCGACCCTCGGCACCGGCGGCTTCTCGACCCGGACCGCCAGCATCGCCGCGTTCAAAAGCCCGCTGATCGAAGCCATCATCATCCTGTTCATGCTGCTGGCCGGGATCAGCTTCATCCAGCACTATCGGCTCTGGGTCGAGCGCCGGCCGGCGAGCTTTTTGCGTGACGTGGAGATCCGCTTCTACGTGTTGTTGGTCTTGCTCGCCAGCGCCGTCGTGGCGATCGTGCTGGTGGCCGACGCCGGTTATACCCCGGCGGCGGCGCTGCGCAGCGCGCTGTTTCAGGTCAGCTCGATTCTGACCACCACCGGTTTCGTGACCGACGATTTCGAGCTCTGGCATCCGCTGCCGCAGCTGATTCTGCTGGCGCTGATGTTCGTCGGCGGCTGCACCGCCTCGACCGCCGGCGGGCTCAAGTGCTCGCGGATCTTGCTGCTGGCGCGGGTGGTCGACCGCGAGTTCAAGCGCATGGTCGAGCCGCGCGGCGTGTTCGCGGTGCGGATCGGCGGCCAGGTGGCGACCGAAAGCACGATCCAGAGCCTGCTCAACCTGGTCTACCTGGCGTTCGTGGTCAATTTCGTCTCGTGCCTGCTGCTCGCGGCGATGGGGGTGGACGTTTTGACCGCGATCGCGGCGGTGGCGGCGTCGATGTTCAACATCGGACCCGGTCTGGGTGCGGTCGGTCCGGTCGAGCACTACGGGACCATGCCGCTCTTGGCCAAATGGGTCCTGGCCGGCTGCATGATCGCCGGCCGGCTCGAGTTCTACACCGTGCTGGTGCTGCTCAACCCGGCCTTCTGGCGCAAGTAGCAAAGCCCGGCCTTTCGACCGGGCTTCTTCCGCCGGGGTCGCATCTGCTTAGCCGGCGCCAGATCAGACCAGCCGGCCCATCTCGGGCCTCAGCTTGGTCTCTCAATCAACAGTCTAGCGGATGGGCCGCTGGTTTCAACCGAAAACTCCGTCGCTGGTCGGCTTGAAGCGAAAAACGGGCTATCTGGGCGGAGCACTGTCTTCATCGGCCGGCGCCTCGAGCTGCTGCAGCCGTTGTTTGACGAAGGCTGAACTGCTCTCGTCGGGTTGGAGCTCGATGACCTTTTGATAATGCGCGCGGGCGGCTTCCCGGTCGCCGCGCTGCAGCTCGAGCTCGGCGAGCTGGAACAGGGTCCAGACCGAATCCGGATGGAGCTCGAGATTCAACTGCAAAAAGCGCAGCGCCGGCTCGAACCGCTGCTGGGCGGTCAGCTCTTGGGCCAGCCGCGCCAGCGATTCGGGGCTGAAATCGTACGCCGCGCTGCCGTAGTATTCCCCGCGCAGCGCGTGGTATTTGGCGACCGCGGCTGTTTCACCCTCCTGTTCGAGCACGGCGGCCAGCACCTGCTCCAGGGTTTGGGGGACCTGCAGGCCGTGGTGGCAGGTGGTGCAGGTGACCTCGATGCCGCGCGCGGTGCCGCGGTCGAGCTTGGCGGCGAGCAGGCGGTTGATCTCGCCGGTCAGCTGCAGCATGGTGCGCGCGGTGAGCTTGGCCGGCTTGCTGTCGGCCGCGAAGTCGAAGCTCGCCAGCGGCGCGCCGGCCTCGCCGACATGGCAGTGTTCACAACGCACGTCGAGTCCTTGAGTGAAATCCTTCATCGTCTCGACCAGCTCGGCCTTCGAGATCCCTTGGGGCAGCACCTGAAGATTTTTGAACGCATCGGGAATCTGAGCGCCGGCGAGCCCAGCTCCTCCGCACGCGATCACGGCTGCGACCACACCGCTTCTCGACCACTCTCGAATGATCATGGAAACGCCTCCTGTCGGTTTTCCAGCTTAGCCGGGCGCGCGGCTCGAAGGATCCGGTTTGGATCAGAGTTTTGTCAGGATTGGGTCAGAATCGGCGCCGCGGCGCCCGCACAGGCCCGCGATCCGATCCGCCCGTTTGGAGCTGGCGTACACTGGGACGATGGGTGAGCCGGGAGCGCGTCGGCCGAACCAGGCGAGCTTCATCGTGCTGCTTTTGGCCGGAACCCTGTTGCTGGTGGCGGCGCTCGCCTGGCAAGCGCACGACGCGGCCCGCACCCAACGCGCGGTCGCGGAACGGGTGCTGCGCGACTATGCCGGGCTCGCGGCCGAGGAGCTGGCGCGTCGCTGCGCCAGCACGATCGGGTATTACGGCTTCCATACCCTGCTCACCGCCTTGCGGCCCCCGGCCGAGCGCGGCGCGAAGCTGGCCGCGCTGGATGAGCTGCGCTCCAGCGGCGACCAGGGGCTGCGGCGCGCGGCCGCGCTGGCGCGCTATGTGTTCCGCATCCCGATCGAGGGCGAAGCGGTGGAGACTTCCGGCCCGGTCCCCGCCCCCGAAGTCGTGCAGTGGCTGCGCGATCAGGCCCGGCGACCGGAGGTTCGGAGTCGCGGTGGCGAGATCCCGTTCGCCTTCCTGAGCTGCAGGCTCGCCGGCCGCTTCCACCGCTTCGTCTACGCGGTGACCGATCCGGCCGGCGGCCGATCCGCTCAGATGATCGGATTCGAACTCGACCTGCAGGCGCTGCAACCGTGGTTTCAGAGCGCGCTGGAGCGCGGACCCCTACTGCCGCCGTCGGTCTCGCGCGGCGAAGTGACCAACGCTGCGCTCTTCATCCGCCTGGTCGGACCAGCCGGTCGGGAGCTGTTTCGCAGCGGCCGCGAGGCCTGGACCCGAACCCAAGATGGATCGGCCGCGGATCTATCGGTCGAGCTCGCGCTGGACGACTATTACGAAGGGGTGCTCCAAGGCATGGTGGTCGAAGTCGCGCTGGATCCGGAGGTGGCGCCCAAGCTGGTGATCGGCGGCCTGCCCCGAACCCGTCTGCCGGCGCTGCTGGTGCTGCTGGGCCTGACCGTCGGGCTGGTGGGCGCCGCGATCCTACTGCTGCGGCGCACCCAGGCGCTGGCGCGCCTACGGGCCGATTTCGTCTCGCGGGTGTCGCACGAGCTGCGCACGCCGCTGACTCAGATCCGCCTATTCGGCGAGACGCTGCTGCTCGATCGGGTGCGCTCCGAGAGCGAACGGCGCCAAGCGTTGCAGGTCATCGACCGGGAAGCGCGGAGGCTCGGACAGCTGGTCGAAAACGTGCTGACCTTTTCGCGCAGCGAGCGCCGCGCGCTGCGCTTGAAACCGGCTCCGCTTTCGATCGTTCCGCTGGTCCGCGATCTGATCGCGGAGTTTGCCCCCTTGGCCCGCGGCGCCAAGCTGAGCTTGGTCTGCGCGCTGCCCGAAACCCAGCAGGTCATCGCGGAGCCCGACGCCTTGCGCCAGGTCCTGCTCAATCTGCTCGACAACGCGGTCAAATACGGCCCAGCCGCTCAGGCGATCCGGGTGGCGCTGGCGCAGGTCGATAGCGCGGTGCGGATTTCGGTCGAGGATCAAGGTCCCGGGATTCCGGCCGCGGAACGCGAACGCATCTGGCAGAGCTACCGGCGCCTCGAGCGCGACCGCGATTCGGCGGTCGGCGGCGCCGGAATCGGGCTGGCCGTGGTCCGCGAGCTGCTGGCGCTGCAAGGCGGGCGGGCCTGGGTCGAGGCCGGCGCAAGCGGCGGCGCGCGCTTCGTCGCCGAGCTCGCCGCGGCCGGCGCCGAGCGAGATTCAAGTCGACCGTGAGCGGCGCCGCCCGCATTCTGGTGGTCGAGGACCATACCGACCTGGCCCTGGGACTGCGCAACAATCTCGAGATC
>DASWHO010000286.1:0-4274 GCA_036398155.1 Acidobacteriota bacterium | reverse complement strand
TCTTCGCCGCCGCCGCCGTCGATGTCGCCGGCGGCGATGCCCATGCCGGCGAGCGCGCGGCCCTGATGGTTGTAGGCGCAGCCGGCCAGCAGCGCGTCTTCGCGGAAGCGCCCGTCGCCTTGGTTCAAAAGCAGAAAGTTGGGCACGGTATCGTTGGCGACAAACAGGTCGGGCGCGCCGTCGGCGTTGAAGTCGCCGGCCACCACGCCCAGGCTCTTGCCGCGCTGCTCGGCCACGCCGCTGCTTCGGCTGGCGTCGGCGAATGTCCCGTCGCCTAGGTTGCGCCACAGGACGCTGGCCACCGGCTTGTAGGCATCGACCGAGCAGTAGCGGATCAGGTTCCCGAATTCGGTGCGGCATTCCTGGTGATTCTCGAGCGTGAAGTCCAGGTAGTTGGCGACGAAGATGTCGAGCTGGCCGTCGAGGTCGAAGTCAATGAAGGTGCAACTCGACGACCAGCGCGGGTTGTCGATTCCGGCGGCCGTGCTGATATCGGTGAAGCGCCCGCCGTCGTTGCGCAGCAGTTGATCGGGGCCGAACGCAGTCAGGTAGAGATCGAGATCGCCGTCGCGGTCGAGGTCGCCGGCGCAGGCGCCCATGCCGTAGCCGCGCCCGGGCGCGCCGCCGGCGGCGGGCACCGCCTCGAACTTCCAGCCGCCACGGCCCAAGTAGAGCTGATTGGGCGGCCGTGCGCCGCCGTCCACCCGGCCGCTGTTGATCAGGTAGAGATCGAGCCAGCCGTCGCCATCGACGTCGAGCAGCGCTAGGCCCGGCCCCATGGTTTCGGGCAGATACTTGGTGGCGCTGTGCCCGGCTTGGTACTCGAAGTCGATGCCGGCGGCCGCAGCCATCTCCACGAAGCGCGGCGCCGGTGCTGGGCCCGATTGCTCCGCATCGGGAGACTCGGCCATTACCAGGGCGGTGGCAAGCAGCAGAGCGCGGTTCATGGGTTCAACCACGGCAGTCTAGCGATTGCTTTCGAATGGATCCAAGGTGGCCGTCGGCGCGGTCACGACAACCGAACCCAGGCCTGGTTCATGTTGAGCAAGGCCGCGATCTGGTAGCATGAAGGTCATGCGGGATGGAGCGACCTTACCCACGTGCCCATCTCGTCCATGGGCGCCCTTCGGTCGCCCATGCCACCCCTATTCGGATGCCTGAAGCGCCCGGGGTCGGACCAGACCGTGGCCGAGCTGGAGGCGCTGCTCGAGAGCAAGAGCGCCAGCGCTGATGCCTCAGGCGAATTCGGGCTCACCAGCGCTTTCCGCTCGCTCGACCTTCGGCTCCAGGTTCGGCACGCTCGCGACCATGGTCGGGGTGGCGGTCGGCCTCGGCAACGTCTGGCGTTTTCCCTACATGGCCGGCAAGTTCGGCGGGGCTTCGTTCGTCACGTTCTATGTGTTGGTGGTGGCGCTGCTCGGCATCCCGGCGCTGATGGCGGAGTATGCGCTTGGGCGCTCGACCCGCCGCGGCCCGGTGGGGGCGTTCGCGGCCGCCGGACTCCCGGCCGGGCGAATCTTCGGCTGGATCTTCTTCGGCGTGGTGAGCGCCGCGACCGGCTACTACACCAACGTGATCGGTTGGGTGCTGTACTTCGCCGCCGGCCAGATCGCCCCGGCGCTGGGCCTGGAGTGGTCCAGCGCCGAGGTCTTGCCGCCGGAGCACGGCCTGGTGTGGCGCTCGCTGATGCTGCAGCTTGGGTGCACTGGGCTGGTGATCGGGGCCTGCGCCTGGGTGCTGCTGCGCGGGCTGCGCGGCGGAATCGAACGCGCCAGCAAGATCATCATCCCAACCTTGTTTGCGATCCTGGTGCTGCTGATCGTGCGCGCGCTGACCTTGCCGGGCGCCGCCGCAGGGCTGGAGTGGTACATCCTGAAATTCGACTGGGCGGCGCTCACTCCGGGCGCGATGGTTGCCGCGCTGGGTCAGGCCTGTTTCAGCCTCTCGCTGGGCGGGACGTTCATGGTGGTGTACGGCTCCTATCTCGGCGCCGGCGAGAGCCTGCGGCGGGTCGCGACCTGGACCGCGGCCGGCGATACCGCCGCGGGCCTGCTCGCCGGCCTCGCGATCCTGCCCGCGGTGTTCGCGCTGGGCTTGGAGCCCGGGAGCGGGCCCGGGCTGATCTTCTTCACGCTGCCGCAGGTGTTTGCCGCGATTCCGCTGGGAGCGCTGTTCGGTTTGTTGTTTTTCTTGGCGCTGCTGGGCGGCGCGTTTCTCTCCGATGTCGCCGCTTTCGAGGTCCTGGTCGCCGGGCTCACCGACAACACCCGGCTGACGCGCGGGCGCGCGATCGGCCTATTGAGCGGCGCGGTTTTCCTGCTCGCGATCCCGCCCATGATCAACATGAAGGTCTTTCTGCCCTGGGACCTGACCTTCGGCTCCGGCATGCAGACTCTGGGGGCGTTGCTCGCGTTGCTCGCGGTCGGGTGGTGTCTGCAGCGCTCCGAGGCGCTGCGTCAGCTCGCGGTCGCCGATCCGCAGAACCCGGTGCTGTGGCTGTACTGGTGGCTGCGCTTCGTCGTGCCCGGTGGCATTCTTACGGTCGGCGCCTGGTGGCTGCTGAACGAGGTTTTCGGCGCGTTTTAGCCGAATTCAGCTGTCCCCAAAAAGCCATTGAATAACCTGTCCCCGTATCACCGTATCATGCGGCGGAGGCATTCACGTGCCGATGTAGGGGCGGGGCTCGCCCCCGCCCGAGCGGTCTTCGAAGACTGTCGAGCCGCGCCGATCAGCGTCGCGCTTTTCGGGAGGAGACAAGCCCCCGGAGCCCCTCCCTCACACCCTTCCCATGGAAGCTTTCTCGGATTACCTGTCCCCGAAGAGCCATTGAATAACCTGTCCCCGTATTACGTATTAGCAGTGGCGTGGGAAGAGGAGCTGGAGCGGGATCGCGACCCGCGCGGCCCATGAGGCGTTGTTGTGGCTCGAGCCGGCGAAGGCCAGCATGTGGAGGTTGTCGCCCGGGACGTAGCAGTGGCTCACCAGCGCGCTGCGCAGCGCGACCGTGTGGTGGTATCCGTCGCGCAGGTTGGCGTCCTCCTCGAAGGCGCTGCGCGCCGCGCCGCTGTCGATGTAGAGCTTGGGCCGCGGCAACGGGCACACGCCTTTCTGAACCTCCCGAACCATGGCGCGTCCTTGCCACCAAAACGAGCTCGACAGGCAGGCGGCTTTGCCGAACACCGCGGCCCGGGTCCAGGCGGCGAAGAACGAAAACAGCCCGCCCATCGACGAACCGATCAGCACCGTGTTTTCAGGCTCGCAGCGGGTGCGGTAGTGGGCGTCGATGTACGGCTTGAGCGTGTGCTCGAGAAAATCGCGATAGCGCGGGCCGTCGCCTCCGCCGTAGCTCGGATCGCGGGTCGGGCTCAGCATCTCGAGCCGTCCCTCGTCGGTGTAGATGCCGACCAAGAGTAGCTCCTCGATCGCGCCCAGCTCGTAGAGCTGGTCGAGAGTGCTGTCGATCTCCCAGCTAAGCCCGTCGATCGGATCGGGCATGCCGCTGAACAGGGCCTGGGCGTCCTGCGCGTAGAGCACCGGGTAGCGTTTGTCGCAGTGCTCCGGGTAGCTGGGCGGCAGAAACACGCGAAAGCGGATCGCGCGGCCGAGCTGCTCGGAGTAGAGCGTCTGGATCGCCTCGAGGCTGCCGCGGGTGCGCTCGAAATAGGGCATCAGCTCCGCCGACTGCCCGGCGGCGACCGTGAAGTTGCGCCCGCCGGCCCAGGTCTGCTCGTCGCGAATCGGCTTGAACTCCAACAGCTCGCCCTCCGGGAGCTCGAGCTCGAACCGATGCCGGTTACCCAGCACCTCGATCGGCGCCAGCGACGCGGTCCAGCTCAGCGGGCCGAGGCCGCCGCGCAGCGCCAGGCTACCGCGATCGATCGGATAGTAGACGTCGATTCTGGTCAGCGGCATGGCTTGGGGCTCCACACTTCGAACTACGGTCATAGATGCCGGGCGCGGCCTTGGGGTTTCGGGCCGCCGCACGATCCGAAAGAGAATCGCTCGGCGCGAAAGGCCGAGCTCGCGTGCCGTTCACGTTGATGTAGAGGCGGGGCTGTCCCCGCCCGTAACGCGCGACAATCTTGGTGGCAGAGCAATTTCGAAGGCCGCCTGGGCGGGGACAAGCCCCGCCCCTACACCAGAATTGACTGCGACTATGGCGTTCGGCTGAAGCGGAGGCCAGGAAACCGTGTCAAAACAGGGCCTCCTCGCGTTTAGGGATTGGGCTGCGGATCGTGCGACAGCTCTTGATCGCGGGCCGCGCGGCGCAGCCG
>DASWHO010000285.1:0-5576 GCA_036398155.1 Acidobacteriota bacterium | reverse complement strand
GAAGATGCGGTCGCTGTCGGCCGGGTCGAACGAGGCGTGCATGCGGAAGCGCACTCCGGTGTTCCCGAAGACCCGCTCGAAACAACGCCGGGCGCGTCGCAGGTGGTACGGGTCGGTCACTAGAATCGCGCTGCGGAACGGACGGCGGCGCCAGGCGCCGCGCACCAGCTCGGCGTCGGTCCAGGTGCTGGTCGAGCCGCGCAGCAGCGCGACCCGTTCCGCCGGCAGGTCGGCGTCGGCGGCGATCCGGAGGGCGAGCGTCTCGTCGCTGCAGTCCAGACCGTAGCGGCTGGCGAACTCCTCCCAGCGCGGACTGGCTTTCGCCAAAGTGATCAGGAGCCGGTCGCCGTAGCCCTCGCGCACCAACCGGGCCGCTTCCGGTACCCGCAACCAGCCGCTCCCGGCCAGCGCGACCACCACGTCCGATCGCCGCAGCGGATCCTCGACGATCAACCATTCGCCCAGCCCGCGGGCCAGCGGGTCTTGATAGTGCCAGGCTGCCCAGAGCAGCAGCGCGAGCGCCAGCATGGACACGAGCGCCGCGCGCCACGCTCGGCCCGGAGCTCGGCTCATGCTTGGAATCGGCGCACCAATTTCGGGGGCAGAAACCAGAGCAGCCGTCCACCTCCCGCCGCGCAGCGTTCGAGCTCGAAGAGCGCCAAACCCGATTTCTTCAGCGGCATCGGATGACTCCCGGGTCCGCCGGCCAGCACCCCGGCGAGCGCGCCGAGATCGGGCTCGTGGCCGACCAGCGCTACCGGCCAAGAGCCTTGCCAGCGCCCCAGGTGGGCCAGGATCGTCTCCGGTCGCGCGCCCGGCAGCAGCATCTCCTCGTGGAGCACTTGAACGCCGGCCCCGAGGTTTTGCGCCACGATCTCCGCGGTCTGCCGCGCGCGCACCGCCGGGCTGGTGAGAATCGCCTGCGGCAGGATGCCGTGGTGGCGCAGAAAGCGGCCCAGATCGGCGGCTTGACGCTGGCCCTTGCCGGTCAAGCCGCGTTCGAGGTCGGTGCCGCCCTCCGCCGTATCCTCGGCGGCGGCATGGCGGATAATCAGAAGCAGAGCTGTCGGGGGTCCCGGCATCGCTGGATTCGATCCTCGCCTCCATCCTAAACTACGCAACCTGCCAAGCTCAAAGATCAAAGCGAAACGAGCTGGCGGTCTGGAGGCGTTGGCGCGGCGATGATCTGGGGACCGTCCTTCGAGGAGATGCGCGAGCCGAGCTTGCTGCCGGCGGCGCTGCGGGCGCGGTTGCAAGGCGCCTTGGCCGCTTCGCCGCTGGATCCGATCAATCTGTTCAACATCACCTGGAAAGACGCCAGCGGCGGCGTCCGGCACGTCGAGATTCCGCCGCAGCTCAGCGGTGTCGCGGCCACGATCCTGGTGCTGGTCGGCCGCTATTTCCCCTCCGGCAGCCACAAGGTCGGCGCGGTTTATTCGATCCTGCTCGAGAAGCAGCTCGGCGGCGAGGTCGAGCCCGGCGCCCACACCCTGGTGCTGCCCTCGACCGGCAACTACGGCATCGGCGGCGCCTGGGTCGGTCCGCGGATGGGCTACCGCTCGCTGGTGGTGCTGCCCGAGGAGATGAGCCGCGAGCGCTTCGAGATGATCCGCGGCTACGGCGCCGAGGTGATCGCGACTCCGGGCTGCGAAAGCAACGTCAAGGAGATCTTCGACCAGGTCAAGGAGCTGCGCCGGATTCCCGATCACCGGATCCTGGAGCAGTTCAGCGAGTTCGGCAACTACCGCTTCCACTACTACGTGACCGGCCGGAGCATCCTGGAGCTGGTGCGCGGCCGCGCCCGCCGCGGCCTCGGCGACGGGCGGGTGGCGGCGCTGGTCAGCGCGATGGGCTCGGCCGGCACCATCGCCGCCGGCGACCTGCTCAAAGAGGAGTGCGAGACCTGCATCGTCGGCCTCGAGCCGGTGCAGTGCCCCACTCTGTTCAACGTCGGCTACGGCGGTCACCGGATCGAGGGCATCGGCGACAAGCACGTCACCTGGATCCACAACGTGCTCAACATGGATTACCTGCTGTGCATCGACGACCTGGACTGCCTGCGCGGTCTGCAGCTGCTGCAGGAAGGGCGCGAGGTCCTGGGCCAGGCGCTCGGCCTCGACGCCGGCCAGCTCGAGCGGCTGGCCGACTCGTTCGGCGTCAGCGGGGTCTGCAACCTGCTGGGCGCGATCCAGACCGCCAAGCTGCTCGGCCTGGGACCGCGCGACACCGTGGTCACCATCGCCACCGACGGATTCGACCGCTACCCCTCGGTGCTGCGCAAGCTCGATGCCGAGCGCGGCCCGATGAACCGCGAGGAGGCGTTGCGGCGGATCGAGATCTTCCATCGCGCGCGGCCCGAGCAGGCGCTGGAAGGCAGCGCCAGCGTGCGGCGGCGCTGGCACAATCAGAAGTACTTCACCTGGGTCGAGCAGCAGGGGCGCACGCTCGAAGAGCTCGAGGCGCAGCGCGATCCGGCCTTCTGGCAGGCGCAGCGCGAGCGCATCCCCGAGCTCGACCGCGAGCTCCTCAAGCGCCGCGGCAAGCTCCCGGACGCCGACTACTGAGAGGACATTTTTTCAATGTCGGGAAGGGCTTGCGTCTCGTGTAATGTAGGGGAGGGGCTTGACCCCTCCCGAGGGCGGGCTCAAGGCCCGCCCCACCATTTGAAAATGGAAAGCCGTGAACAGTTCTGAATCAAGAGCACGCCAGGTACATTCTCTGCAGCACGGGCGGCTGACGGTCTTGTCGATCGTTCTGTTGGCTGGGCTCGGTCTGCTGCTGGCGGCGGCGCTATCCACCTTCCGCCGCTGGGAACGAACCGCGCCCGAGATTCGCATCGACAGCCCGCAGCAGAAATCAGTCGGAGATCGCCCGGCGCTCCAGGTCGAAGCCAGCGACGGCGGCAGCGGGCTCAGCGAGGTCGCCGTGGCCTTGCAGCAAGGAGACCGTTTGGTCGAGCTCGAGGCGCCGCCGATCCCAGCGCCGCCCGCCTGGCAGGTGTGGGCCGCCGGCCCGCCGCGGCATGCGGTCGCGTTTCCGGAATTGGATCTGAAGGCGCTCGGCTTCGCCGAGGGGCCGCTCGAGGTGGTGGTGACGGCGCGCGACCGGGCTCTGCTCGGCAACCAGCGGCGGCTGCTCCATCCGCTCACTCTCGATCGCACGCCGCCGGCGGTCGCGGTAGTCTCGGGCCAGCATTACATCAATCAGGGCGGCTCGGAGCTGGTGCTGCTGCGGGTCTCGGCCGATGCGGTGGAGAGCGGGGTCGAAGTGGGTCCGTATTTCTTCCCGGGCTGCGGCGATCGGCTCGCCGATCCCGCGCTGCGGCTGGTGTTGATCGCGTTTCCCTTCGATCTCGATCCCAATGCGCCCCTGCTGGCGCGGGCCCGCGACCAGGCCGGCAACGCGGCGCAGGCGAGCTT
The DNA here is from genome assembly GCA_036398155.1 of Acidobacteriota bacterium. GTDB lineage: Bacteria > Acidobacteriota > DASWHO01 > DASWHO01 > DASWHO01 > DASWHO01. Next base: position 2,157 of record DASWHO010000285.1, on the reverse strand, counting down.
TCACGCCAAGGTTTTTCCCAAGCAGTTTCGCGCCAGCCAGATCGAGCTGAGCGACGCCTTCCTGGAGGCCAAGGTCCCGGAGATTTTGTCCCGCAGCACCGAGATCGAGGGCGGCGCCGATCGGCTCGCGTCCTATCTCAAGATCAACGGCGAGCTGCGCCGGCTCAACAACCAGCGGATCGCCGAGCTCACCCGGGCGACGCCGACCGCATGGCAATGGCGCGAGCCGTTCTTGCAGCTCAGCAATTCGCAGGTCGAGTCCGGCTTCGCCGACCATCGCACCTACCTCTATCAAGGGCGTTCGGTCGACGTCCAGGATCATCTGGGCTTCGACTTGGCGGTGCGGGAACACTACCCGATCGAGAGCGCCAACGACGGCGTGGTGGTGTTCGCCGGCTGGCTCGGCATCTACGGCCAGTGCGTGATCGTCGATCACGGCTGCGGGCTGGCGTCGCTCTACGGTCATCTCAGCGAGATCGGGGTAGCGCAAGGCCAATCGGTGCGCAAAGCGCAGCTCCTGGGGCGCAGCGGCGTGACCGGCCTGGCCGGCGGCGATCATCTCCACTTCACGATGCTGGTCCACGGCCAGTTTGTGAACCCGATCGAATGGTGGGACCCGCACTGGGTCAAGGTTCACATCCAAGACCGCATTTCCCAACTCCAAGGGTCTGAATAGGGTGGCATGGGCACGCGTCAGCGCGCCCATGGACGAGGTCGCTCTGAACAACCAGGTGGTTCCGATTTGGCAGGTCGGCCATGGGCGGCCTTTGGCCACCCATGCCACCCTGATTTGGAGCGCTCCAGATTCTGTTACGCGGTGCGCGTTTGCAGTTCGGCCAGCTTGTCGCGGTAGCCGCGGCTCATGGTCAGCTGGGTGCCGTCGCGCAGGGTGACGACGTGCTCGCCGTAGAGCCGCGGGACGATCTCCTTGACCCGCTCGATATTGACGATCGTCGAGCGGTGGATCCGGAGGAATTTGATCGGGTCGAGCTTGGCTTCGATCTTGGCCATGGTTTCGCGCAGCAGGTGGGTCTCGGGTCCGACCCGCAGGCGCACGTAGTTGCCCGCCGCCTCGATCCAGTCGATCTCCTCGGCCTTGAGAAAGCGGATCCGGCCGCCGGACTTGACCACCAGCCGCTCGGTATAGACCTTCTCGCTGCCCAGATCGCGGATCAGGTGACGGAGCTGGTCGCTCAGATCCCGATTTTTGGTTTGGGCGATCTCGCGGCGGGCGCGCTCCAACGCTTTTTTGAAACGCTCGCGGTCGAACGGCTTCATCAGGTAGTCGACCGCGTGCACCTCGAAGGCCCGCAAAGCGTATTGATCGTAGGCGGTCACGAACACGATCACCGGCTGGTGATCGAGCTCGATCCCCTCGAGCAGGCCGAAGCCGTCGAGCTCGGGCATCTGGACGTCCAGGAAGATCAGGTCCGGCGTGAGCTCGCGCAGCGCGGTGCGGGCCTCGGATCCGGTGGCGCACTCGCCGGCCAGCACGATATCGGGCTCTTCGCCGAGCAGATCCCGGATCCGCTCGCGGGCCAGGGCTTCATCGTCGACGATCAGGGTTCGGATCGGCATGAATACGCTCCGTCGCTCCTGTGAGCCGAGGCGGCGCGCCGGTCCCGCTGCGAAGGGGAGTCGGACATTACGCCTCGGTGGCGCTCTCGAGCGCCGGGCTGATGGGGGTCTCGATCGGAAAAGCCAGCGTGACCTGCAACCCGCCGCCGGAGGCATTGCGCAGCTCGAAGCGATGACGCGGGCCGTAGAGCTGCTGGAGTCGGGCCCGGGTGTTGCTGAGTCCGACGCCGCTCGAAAACAGGCGCTCGATATCGGCGCCGACGCCGGGCCCGCTGTCGAGCACTTGGAGCTGCAGCAAGCCGCCCCGCAGCCGCGCGCGAATCCGAACCCGGCCCGGAGCCGCGCGCGGCGCGATGCCGTGCCGGATCGCGTTCTCGACCAGCGGCTGCAGGATCAGGTTGGGCACCCGCGCGTCGAGCGCCAGCGGATCGATGTCGAGCTCGACCGCGAGCCGGTCGCGGAAGCGGGTCTGTTCGATCTCGAGGTAGCCTTGGAGAAACTCCAGCTCCTCCTTCAAGCTCACGCTTTCGCGGCCCGCATTCTCGAGCGAGACGCGGAGCAAGTCTCCGAGTCGGCTCA
>DASWHO010000284.1:0-11155 GCA_036398155.1 Acidobacteriota bacterium | reverse complement strand
TGGCGGCGCGGCTGTCGCGCCCGCTCGCCGAGCTGGCCGAAGAGGTGCGGCAGCTCGGCGGCGACTTGGAGCCGGGCCGGCGCACCGGCGACGAGGTCGCGACCTTGCGCGCGGCGCTGGCCGATCTGGAACAGCGGCTCGACGAGCAGCAGCGCCGGCGCCTGCTGGCCGAGCGCTCCGCGACCTGGCGAGAGGTGGCCCAGCGCATCGCCCACGAGGTCAAGAATCCGCTGTCGCCGATTCGGCTCACAGTCGAGAACCTGCGGCGAATCCGCCAAGCGCAGCCGCACAAGTTCGACGCCGCCTTCGAGGCCGCGGCCGCGGCGATTCTGGAGGAGGTCGAGCAGCTCAGGCGCATCGTCGAGGAGTTCTCGCGCTACGCGCGGCTGCCGGCACCGGCGCTGCAGCGCGCCGCGCTCGCGCCGCTGGTCGAGCGCGCGCTGCAGGGCCTCGACCCGCGGATCGAGCGGCGCTGCGAGCTGCCCGATGGGCTCGAGCTGGTGATCGACCCCGGCCTGTTCTCTCAGGCGCTGATGAACCTGCTGCTGAATGCGGCCGAGGCGCTGTCCGCCGCAGCGCAGAGCGATGGAACGATTCAGGTTCGCGGCGGTTTCGAACGCCGCGCCGGCGCGCGCTGGTTCCGGCTCGACGTGATCGACAACGGGCCGGGGATGGATCCCGAGACCTTGCGGCGCGCGCCGCTGTCGGGTTTCAGCACCAAGCCCGAAGGCAGCGGCTTGGGGCTCGCGATCGCGCAGCGCATCGTCGAGGAGCAGGGCGGACGCTTGGTGCTCGACAGTGTCCCCGGGCAGGGCACCACCGCTAGCATCTTCATGCCGGATCCGGATCGGGTGTGACCTTCATGCGGGCCAGCATCTTGGTGGTCGACGACGAAAAAAACCTGCGCGCGTCGGTCGAGCAGCTGTTCGGCCTGGAGGGCTACGCCACCCGCGCCGCCGCCAGCGGGACCGAGGCGCTGGCGCTGCTCGAACGAACGCCGGTGGATCTGGTCATCCTCGATCTGAATCTCGGCGATCTCGACGGGCTCGAGGTGCTGCGGCGGATCCGCGAGCAGCCCAATCCGCCCGCGGTGATCATCCTCACCGCCTACGGCAGCACCGAGAAGGCGGTGCAGGCGATCAAGTCCGGGGCGTTCGACTTCGTCGAGAAGCCGCCGGCGCGCGACCGGCTCCTGGTCGCGGCCCAGAATGCGCTTCGGCTCGGCCGCCTGGCCAGCGAGAACCGCGAGCTGCGCGACGCGCTGGAGGGGCGCTTCGAGATGGTCGGGACCAGCGCGGCGATGCGCGCGCTCTATGCCCGCATCGAGCGCGCCGCGCCGACCCAGGCCACGATCCTGATCAGCGGCGAGAGCGGCACCGGCAAGGAGCTGGTGGCGCGGGCGCTGGTCGCGGCCAGCGCGCGCAGCGACCGGCCGCTGGTCAAGGTCAACTGCGCGGCGTTGCCGGCCGATCTGATCGAGAGCGAGCTGTTCGGCCACGAGCGCGGCGCGTTCACCGGCGCCAGCGAGCGCCGGCTGGGCCGCTTCGAGCGCGCCCACGGCGGCACGCTGCTGCTCGACGAGGTCGGCGAGCTGCCGTTGGGGCTGCAGTCGAAGCTGCTGCGGGTGCTCGAGAGCGGCGAGATCGAGCGGGTCGGCGGCTCCAAGGAGATCACGGTCGACGTGCGGTTGATCGCGGCCACCAACCGCGACCTCGAGGCCGAGGTGCGCGCCGGGCGGTTTCGTGAGGACCTGTTCTACCGGCTCAACGTGGTGCCGCTGCCGGTGCCGCCGCTGCGCCAGCGGCGCGAGGACATCCCGCTGCTGATCGAGCATTTCCGCCTGCTTTCGGCGCGGATCCACAACTGCCGGCCGCTGCCGTTCGAGCCGGCCGCCATCGAGCTGCTGCGGGCCCACGATTTCCCCGGCAACATCCGCGAGCTGCGCAACACGGTCGAGCGGCTCCTGATTCTGGCCGGCGGTCCCGAGATCACGGCGCGCGAGGTGGCGGCGGTCCTGACCCACGGCCGGCACGATCCTTTGGCGGACGCGGCCGCCGCCGATCAGCCGCTGCGCCAGCAGCTCGAGCGCTTCGAGCGCGCCGCGATCCTGGCCCGGCTCCAGGCCAACGACTGGCGCATGAGCGAAACCGCCCGCCAGCTCGGCCTCGAGCGCAGCCACCTCTACAAGAAGCTGCGCACGCTCAAGATCGACCGCCCCGAGTAGTCAGTAAGGTGCGGCCGGTCTCCCAAATGGGTGCCGTGGGCAAGCTCTGCTCTGCCCACGTCCGGCGTCGGTCCGGGCCAAGCCATTCAGCGTTGTGCCGTGTCGTCCCCGGGCCGAGTCAGGGCTGGACTCCCAAACGGGTGCCGTGGGCAAGCTCTGCTTTGCCCACGGAGACGGCCCGCAAGCTGAAATGGCGGGCTGGACCGGTTACCGGTTGCACGTGAATCAGGCACCGGTCCAACCCGCCGGGGGTAGGCTTGCTCAACAAACTTCGGATTTTGCTGAAAGGAGCAGAGGCGAACGGATATCCTACTGAGCTGTGGACAACCCGGCGCATCGCAGAAGTGATCCGCAAAAACTTCGGTGTGCGGTACCACCGGGACCATGTTGGACGCTTGATGCACTGCCTAGATTGGAGCCCACAAAAACCTGAGAGACGGGCAGTGCAACGCAATGAACAGGAGATCGAACGCTGGAAACGGAAAGACTGGCCACGGGTAAAAAAAACGCTGCGCGGCTGGGCGCCTACATCGTATTCGTCGACGAATCCGGCTTCCTGGTGATTCCGAACCTCTGCCGGACTTGGGCTCCGCGCGGCCAGACCCCCATCCATCGCCACTCCTACCGTCACGACAAAATCTCGGTCATCTCGGCCATTTCGGTCAGCCCGTTGCGCCATCGGCTCGGCCTCTACTACCAGCTCCACTTCCACAATATTCGTCAACCTGAGGTCTGCCACTTCGTCCTCCAACTCCTCCGACACCTCCGTGGCCACGTCATCCTTGTCTGGGACCGTGCAACTTGGCACAAAGGCGATCTGATCCGCGATCTGTGCAGACGCTTCCCACGCCTTTGGCTCGAGCGATTCCCGGCCTATGCCCCTGAACTCAACCCGGACGAAGGCGTTTGGCGCAACACCAAGCATCGATTGGCAAACGGTCATCCCTCTGGATCCAAAGAACTCGCAGGCGATGTCGTCAAGGCGCTCAGGCGCCTGCGGCGGTGTCCCGCCCTCCTGAGATCCTGCATCGCCGGTTCGCATCTCCCTTCTTTTTTGCCTTAGTTGTTGCATTATTTATACAGCAGTCAATAACTGAGGACGAATCGTGCAATCCAAAATTCCAGGGCTGCCATGATGATATCTGGACTGAAATCCGGTATTTCACAACCGGCGGTCCTGTTCTGTCAGACTTCAATCTGTCAGCACCTGGTGATTTGACAAGCAAAGTGTTCTTGGAAGGAGACTCAATCTCATTCAGCTGGGACCCGTCCATTGCAACCCCTCCAAGCGGGCCTGTGACCTACAAGCTTGAGATAAGGCGAAATGCTCAGGTGGTCGCGAGCTACAGCGGACTGCAGACGACCTCCAAAACCATCCCCGCCGGCATCCTGGCTGAGGACGGTGCGTATACCTGGCGCGTGTTCGCCAATGCCGGATCCTCCTCACTGCAAAGCACCTCGATCTTCACACTCAACGTCACCCAAACCGACGAGTGGCTGGTCGCAACACCGGGGATCAACGGGTCCAGGGGCGGCAAGAACAAGGCTACCGTCTTCTACAAACCCGTCACCGGCAACCTCCTCCCACTTAGCCCTACGATCAACATTCCTCAGCCGGAGCAAGCCAGCGAGCTTCTGCCGGCCGTGGGTGATGTGGAGCTCACCTATCCCGGCAAAGAGATCGTGCTCGGAACGGGCATCGACGGGACAAACGAGGTCTACATCTATGCCTCGGACAGGACGACCTTCATTCGCAAGTTCACGGCATTTCAGAAAAGCGAGAACCCCTCGGGAAGGGTCCATGTCGCGATTGGCGATGTCGATACTACCAACCCCGGGAATGAGATCATCGCCGGTACTGGCTCTGATCACTTCTTTGGAGGCACCCATGCTGGCATAAACCAGGTCAAGGTATTCACAGGAGAGGGTCAACACCTGGTCGCGAGCTCCTTTTCGCCGGCCTTCGGACTGAACCCGAGTGGAGAGGTGTGGGTCGCGGCTGGAGACCTGCTGTCAAGCTTGCCTGGAGATGAAATCGTATGCGGTCCAGGCCCGTGGAACCAGCGCGAGGCCCTGATCTACAACAATGGCACCATCGTCGGTTCGATCTTCGGAAGCCCGATACTGACACCCAACACGCGTGACATTGCTGTAGCAGTCGGGGATTTCTCGCCCACCAACTCAGGCAACGAGATCCTGGCCAGCGGATTGTACAATCCCAATGAGGTGCACCTCTACAGCCAGGGTGGAACTCTGTTGCAAACGTGCTCGGCGTTCACAACCCAACAGAACCCGACTGGCAACATCTATGTTGGTGGTGGCCGGATCGATGGTGATTCGAACCATGAGCTACTGGCTGGAACGAGTGACCAAAGCTAGGGCTACTTGCGCGTGCTGAAGTCCAATTGCAGCTCTGTCATTCTCCAGCAGAGGGGGGGGATCTTGCCGCCTAACCCCTTCGGCGGTCAGGTTCACGCCGCGGGGAATCAGTAGGCTGGATTGAGCGGAGGGCTTTCCAGACGCCCTCCGCTCGTTTTTCCGCTGCCACAGCCCGAAAGTTGCCCACGGACCGGGCCAAAGCAAATCCCCATTCGAGTCGTGTTGTCCGTGGGCAGAGCGAAGCTTGCCCACGGCACCCAAAGGGCAAGGGGCTGGCTGCTGCGGTGGGCTGGAGCGCTGCCTGCGCCGCCGGCGAATTTGGTGGCTCGAAATGGGCGCGCTATGATCGATTCCCGGGTGAACTAGCGTGGCGATCGAGGACTCCGCGGCCGCCGGACCGATGGACCGGCCCGACCAGACCCAGGCGGTCGACCTCGAGCAGCTCCAGCGGCTACGGCGCCGGATGGGCCGCGCAATTCCGGGCCTGATCGTCCTGGCCGGCGCCGATATCGGCAAGGTGTTCTACTTCGACGAGCAGGGCCGCACCATCGGCCGCGACGCCGACATCCAGATTCCGCTGATGGACCGGCTGGTGTCGCGGCGCCACGCCCAGGTCTACCGGCAAAAGGCCGAGGACAGCGATGCGATCCACTACATCATCGTCGACCTGCACTCGACCAACGGCACCATCGTCAACGGCGAGCGGATCTCCAAGGCCTTTCTGCACGACGGCGACAAGATCCAGGTCGGCAACACCACGCTCAAGTTCACCTTGCACGACGAGACCGACCACCGCTACCAGCAGGAGATCCAGCGGCGGATCAATTTCGATGATCTGACCGGGCTTTTGACCCTCAACTACTTCTACGAGCGGCTCGATCGCAGCCTCAAGCAGGCCGGCCGGCTCAAGTCCAAAGTCACGGTGCTGATGATGGACCTCGACGGCCTCAAGGAGGTCAACGCCACGCACGGCCATCTGGCCGGCAGCTTCATGGTCAAGAGCGTGGCCGAGCTCTTGCAGCAGAAGCTCGGCGGGGTGGGCGAGGTCGGCCGCTACGGCGGCGATGAGTTCATCGCCTACGTGCCGGAGGCCGAGACCGAGGAGGTCCTGGCCCACCTCGAGAAGCTGCGCTCGACCGTCCAGCAGCGCCGCTTTTCGTTCCGCGACAAGCCGGTGCAGATCACGATCTCGACCGGGCTGGCCACCTTTCCCTGGGACGGCAACACGGTCGAGGCTCTGGTCACCGCCGCCGACACCGCGCTGTTCGCCGCCAAGCAGCGCGGCAAGAACCAAGTCGTCATCTACGACCGCATCCGTTCCTGAGAAACGGGGACAGGTAGCGAATTTCCAGCGGCGCCTGTTTTTGAGCACGGCCGCGGCGGAGATTCGTACCAGTCACCGTTTCTCACACTCCTGATCGCGATGGACAAATGTAGGGGCGGGCCTTGTGCCCGCCCTCGGGAGGGGACAAGCCCCTCCCCTACAACAGCGGACGGCGCCGGATCGGCCGTTACGCCTCGCCGAAATGGCTGAACTCCATGGTGTAGACGCCCTTGCCTTGGGTGAGTGAGCGCAGCTCGGTGGAATACCCGAACATCCGCGCCAGCGGCACCCGGGCGTGGACCACGCGCCGGGCCAGCAGCCCTTCGCCCTCCGCGTCGACCGCTTCGACCTTGCCCTTGCGGGCGTGCAGCCCGCCGAGGACCTCGCCGAGGTACTCCTCGGGCAGCACCACGTCGACCCGTACCACCGGCTCGAGGTAGATCGGCTCGGCCGCCCGGCAGGCGGCGTCGAAGGCCAAGTTGGCGGCGACCGCGGTCGCCATCTCGGAGAACTCCTTGCCGTCCCAGCCGATCTCGATCACGGTCAAGGCGACATCGACCACCGGGTAGCCGCCCAGCACCCCGCCGGCCAAGGTCTCGCGCAGCGTCTTCTCGACCAGTGCCGGCGCGCTCGGATGGCAGCTGCCCTCGGACGGCGCGGCGCTCACTCGGTTGCCGGCGCCGCGCGGGCGCGGTTCGATCTGCAGCCGCAGCGTGGCGAAGTGGCGCCGGCCGGCGACGTCTTTGTCGAACTCGCCGCTTCCGGTGGCGACCTTGGAAACCGTCTCCTTGCGCAGGACCTGGGGCTGGCCGGTGTTGACCGCGACATGATGCAGCTCGCGCAGCCGCTCGACCAGGATTTCGAGGTGGAGCTCGCCCATGCCGGAGATCAAGGTTTGGCCGGTCTCCTCGTCGAGCTTGTACTGAAACGTCGGATCGTCGTCGGCCAGGCGGCGCAGGCCGAGCAGCAAGCGCTCGGAGTCGCCGTGGGTGCGGGCCTCGATCGCCATCGACAGCACCGGCTCCGGGAACTGGATCCGCTCGAACAGGATCGGATCCTTTTCGGTGCACAGCGAGTCGCCGGTCGAGGTGAGCTTGAGCCCGGCCAGCGCCACGATCTCGCCGGCGCCGGCGGCATCGAGCCGCTCGCGCTGGTTGGCGTGGACGCGAAACAGCCGCGCGACCTTCTCGCTGATGCCGGCGCTGGGGTTGTACACCGCGGCGCCGGCGGCCAAGCGGCCCGAATAGATCCGGGTGAAGACCAGCCGGGTGTCGCTGTCGGATTGGACCTTGAACGCGAGCGCGGCCAGCGGCGCGTCGAGCTTGGCCTCGCGCAGCAGCGGCTCGTGGGTCAGCGGATGCGCGCCGCGCATCGGCGGGACCTCGAGCGGCGAGGGCAGCAGATCGACGATCCGATCCAGCAGCGGCTGAATGCCCTTGTTGCGCAGCGCGCTGCCGCACAGCACCGGGGTGAGCTTCAGCTCGAGCACCCCGCGGCGCAGGCCTTGGAGGATCTCCTCCGGGCTCAGCTCGCCGGCGGCGAGATAGCGTTCGAGCAGCGCGTCGTCGCATTCGGCGGCGGCTTCGACCAGGCGCTCGCGCGCCGCCCGGGCTGAAGGCAACAGCGGCTCTGGAATCGGGCCGACCTCGAACTGCTGGCCGAAGCTGCCCTCGGTCCAGGCGATCGCCTCCATCTGCACCAGATCGAGCACGCCGCGCAGCGCATCGGGCTCGCCCCACGGCAGCTGCAGCGGCACCGGATGGACCCCGAGCTTGGCGCGCATGGTCTCCAAGACGGTGCCGAGCTCGGCGCCGGGACGGTCCATCTTGTTGGCGAAGGCGAGCCGCGGCACGTGGTAGCGATCGGCCTGGTGCCAGACGGTCTCGGATTGCGGCTCGACCCCGTGGACCGCATCGAAGATCACCACCGCGCCGTCGAGCACCCGCAGGCAGCGCTCGACCTCGACGGTGAAATCGACGTGCCCCGGGGTGTCGATGACGTTGATCTGGTGGTTACGCCAGTGGCAGGTGGTGGCCGCCGAGGTGATGGTGATGCCGCGCTCCTGCTCGGCCGGCAGGTAGTCCATCACCGTGGTGCCGTCGTGCACCTCGCCGAGCTTGTGGGTGCGGCCGGTGTAGAACAGCACCCGCTCGGTGACCGTGGTCTTGCCCGCGTCGATGTGGGCGATGAAGCCGATGTTGCGAATGCGGCGCAGCGGAGTGGTGGCCATGAGCGATGCCCGTCACTTCGGCCCCAGAGCCTAGCAGGCCGCGCCGGCCGAGGCCAGAGAGCGGAGCTCCGGCGGGCGAGTTGGGAGAGTTGGGGGCCGGTTTGTTGCTGGCCGAGCGCGGCGCCGCTAGACTGAAACCGATGGCGAGCAGCGGCGAGCTTCCGGTTCTGCTCAGTGCGGCGCGGACCCCGATCGGCAGCCTGAGCGGCGCGCTGGCGGCGCTGCCGGCGCCGCGGCTGGGCGCGGCGGTGGTGGCCGAGGCGCTGCGGCGCGCGGCGGTCGAGCCGGATCAGGTCGACGAGGTGATCCTCGGCTGCGTGCTGCCGGCCGGTCTCGGGCAGGCGCCGGCGCGCCAGGCGGCGCTGTTCGCCGGACTGCAGCGCGGCGCCTCTTGCATGACCATCAACAAGGTCTGCGGCTCGGGGCTCAAGGCGGTGATGCTGGCGAGCCAGGCGATCCAGGCCGGCGACGCCGAGGTGGTGATCGCCGGCGGCATGGAGAACATGAGCCGCGCGCCGTATCTGCTGACCGAGGCGCGCAGCGGCTACCGCTTGGGCCACGGGCAGCTGATCGACAGCATGATCCACGACGGCCTGTGGGACGTGTACAACGACTACAGCATGGGCTGCGCCGCCGAGCTGTGCTCGCGGGAGCTGAAGATCCCGCGCGAGCAGCAGGACGCCTACGCCATCGAGAGCTACCGCCGCGCGCTGGCGGCGATCGACGGCGGCCTGTTCAAAGAGGAGATCGTTGCGGTCGAGATCGCGGGGCGCAAAGGCGCCAAGACCGTGGTCGCGGAGGACGAGGAGCCGCGCCGGGTCCAGTTCGACAAGATCCCCACGCTCAAGCCGGCGTTCGAGAAAGACGGCACGGTCACGCCGGCCAACGCCTCCTCGATCAACGACGGCGCGGCCGCCTTGGTGGTCAGCTCGGCGGCGTTCGCGCGCGAGCGCGGGCTCAAGCCGATGGCGCGGATCGTGGCCCAGGCGGTGGCGGCCAAGGATCCGGAGTGGTTCACCACCGCGCCGGTCGACGCGATCCGGCGGCTGCTGGCCAAGGTCGGGCTCAAGACCGCGGATATCGACCTGTTCGAGATCAATGAAGCGTTCGCGGTGGTGGCGCTGGCTTGCACGCGCCTGCTCGAGCTGGATCCCGAGCGGGTCAACGTGCACGGCGGCGCGGTCGCGCTCGGGCATCCGATCGGGGCCAGCGGCGCGCGCATCCTTACGACCTTGCTGCACGCGATGCAGCGGCGCCGCGCCAAGCGCGGGGTGGCGGCGATCTGCATCGGCGGCGGCGAGGCGGCCGCGCTGCTGGTCGAGATGTAGCTCTGCGGTGCCGCGCCGGCGCCAGCTTTGGGCGCGGCCTGGGCCCAACGCAGCCTTTGTCTACGTCACCTGTGCGTACTCGATGTCGCCGGCGTACGGCCTGAGAAAGCCGGCGCAGCGATCGATCGCGGTTTGCAGCTCGGCGGAGCTGAGTGCGGCGGGGCCGAAGATCACCCACAACGCGCGCTCAGTCTCGGTGCGGACCTTGGTGCGCTCCGAATCCGAGATCGGGCTGCCGAACGGTCCCTGGATGTCGCACAGCGCGCCGCGGCCTGCGAAGTGGATCGTCTCGCGGCCGATGCCGGCGTAGCTTTCGCCTTCCCGCCCCAGCCGCAGCTCGACCGGCGGCTCGATCCGATCGAGGTCGTACAGCCCGATCGGCAGCAGCAGCTCGAGGCTGAGCAGGTTGCAGGCGTCGACCAGCGGGTGGATGCGGCTCAACGGCTTGTTCTGCAGAATTCGCCGCAGCAACGCCTCGGAGCTCGGGCGCCGTTTGGTCGGATCGATCCCCAAGCTTCGAAACAGGCTCCGCACCGCGGCGACGCGCGGATCTTGGGCCGGGTCCGCCGCGCCGAAGCGCGCGCGCAGGCGCTCGGCGACCCGGTCCAGCTCGCGGTCGAAGGCGGGGATGTCGGCGCCCGGCTCGATCCCTTCGATCTCGAGCACACCGAGCCGAACCCGCTCCCTCAGCCCCGCCTCAATCCCAATCCGCACCTCCAGACCAGTCTATACCGCGGACAGGTTATTTAACCCCGGTTTCGGGGACAGGTAATAAAACCGGGAAAAATAACCTGTCCCCATAACCTCAAATCATTACCTGTCCCCGAAACCCCGGATAAATAACCTGTCCCCAGTAAACTGTTGCCGTGCGGCGGGTGAGGCGTGGGGGATGGCGTGGGGTGGCGGTGAACGGCGGCGGCCCGCTGCTCGATCGCATCTTGGAGCAACCGGAGGCGGCGCGGGCGCTGCCCGGCTTCACCATCCTCAAAGACGAGCGCAGCGTGACCGTGTACTCGGTCGGCTCGGGCGACGGTCGGCTGTGCGTCAAGGAGCATCGGCCGGGGAACTTGGCGCGGCGGCTCCGGCGCTCGCGCGCGCGCACCGCGTTCAAGCTGGCGCGTGCGGCGCTAGAGCTGAACCTGCGTGTTGCGGAGCCGCTGGCGGCGCTCGATATCCGGAGCTGGGGCCTGTGGCGCCGCGGGCTCATGGTGACGCGCTTTGTCGCCGGCCTCGAGCCGCTGCCCGAGGCCGGCCCAAATATGCCAGCGCGGCGGCGCCTGCGGCTGGCTCGCGAGCTGGCCGATGCGGTCCGGCGCCTGCATGACGGCGGCTGGGTGCATGCCGACCTCAAGCTCTACAATCTGAAGGTGGACCGCGAGCGCCGTCCCTGGCTATTCGACCTCGAGCGCGGCTACCGGGTCGGGAGCTGGCCGGCGCCGGCGCGCCATCTGGCTCAGGCGATCGACCTGGCCAAGCTGATGGCCTCCAGCGCGGCGGCGGCGAGCCGGCGCGAGCGGCTCGAGTTTCTCGCGCGCTACCTGCGCGGGACGCGGCGCGCCCGGCGCCGCAGGGTTCTCAAGGTGCTGCGCTTCTACTCCGCCGGCCCGGCTCGGCGTCAGGGCAAGACGCTGCTCGAAATCGCGTTATGGCCGAAGCGCCCACCGCAGTAG
>DASWHO010000283.1:0-37633 GCA_036398155.1 Acidobacteriota bacterium | reverse complement strand
AACAGCCGATTGTCGCTTTCTTGGACCTGTTCGCGGCCGATGCGGCGGCGCCCGATCAACCAGCCGAGGATCCAGCCGCCATCGGCCACCAGCCGGCCGTGGCCGCTGGGGCGGCCGTCCATGGCGACGATGACCGGTTTGCCGCCGGCGCGATAGATCGGTTCAGCGGCAGCGTCCGGGCCGGTCCATAGGAAGGCGAACTGCTCATCGAGGTAGAGCCGGCCGATCCCCGACAGCAGCGGGTGGTCGCCCGCAATCGGCTTGGGTCCGGAATAGGAGAGGACATTGCCGCCGAACCCGACGCCGAACGGAGCCAGCAGGGCATCGGCATCTTCGGCCCAGGCGCCGGTCGGCGCGGCGGATTCGAGCGAGACCCAGATGCCGCCGCCGGCGCCGAAGAACCCGAGCAGCAGGTCGGCCTCGGCTGGGGAGACCTCGACCGCATCGTCGAAATCGGCCTCCAGAATCCAGATCTGTTCGTATCGGTCGAGGCGGCTCTGGCTCAGGCGCGGCAGCGAGCGCCGATCGCGGAGCTCGAGCTCGATGCCGGCCGCGGCGCAGCTGGTCTGCAGCCGTTCCAAGTCGGAAGGCTGGCGATACCAGCCGCGACTGTCGGCGCCGTCGGAAAGGACATACAACAAGGCCCGCTGGCGCCTGGAATCCAATGCCTGAATCAAAGCCTCCCCGTAGTCGGCGCCGGCGGGGAGCGGCGTGAGTCGCGCGGCGGCGGCGCCGCGCGCCAGCCGGTCGAGCTCCGGCGGCGCCATGCCGAGCCCGAGGACGCGGATGCGCATCAGCGGTCGGGTACGCTGGGCTCGAACCAGCTCGCGCTCGAGGTTGCCGCCGCAGTTGTCCTCGCCGTCGACGGCCAGGACCAACAGGCTCGGGCTGCGGCGCGGCAGCTTGGTGGCGGCGAGCGCGACGGCCTCGGCGAGCGGGGCCTTGCCCTGAGCCCGGAGTTTGCGCAGCTCGGCGGAGGCTCGGAGCGCGGCGCCCGGGTCCCGAGCTCCGGGCTGCGCCAGCCATTCGAGATCGGCGCAGCTGTCCGCCTGACGGTGGCCGAAGGCGAGAACGCCGATTTCGCGCTGGGGATCGGCCAGCAGCTCCGCGGCGGCGTTGCCGAGCCGTTCCATTCGCGGAACGCCGCCGGAGTCGGCGATCATCGAGGTCGAGAAATCGACCACCAATACCGTGGGCAGCGCAGTGGGAAGGGCCGCGAGCAAAGCGGTGGCCAGGGCCGGCACGACGGTATTATAGGGGTCCGCCCTCCCGCGCCGGTTTGGTATGGGCTTTGCACAGCTTCAGAACGCAGCGGCCACCAAGGCGTTGTCGTAGCTGGAGCGGCGGGATAGAATGCCAACGAGCACGCGCTCAGGGGGAGACTTATGGAACACCGAGGCCTTAAGCTGACGGTCGGAACGCTGGCGATTCTGGCGGCCCTCGGCTATCTGCTGTACGCCGGGCTCAAGGAGACCACCCGCTACTACGTGACCGTCACCGAGCTGGTGCAGGCGCCGCCGCCGTACGCCGGGACCGCCGGGGTGCGGGTCGCCGGCAAGATCGTGGACGGCTCGATTGCTCGGCGCGATCTCGAGTTGAGCTTCGAACTGACCGACGGGCAGCACTCGATTCCGGTCCACTATCGCGGCCTAGTTCCCGATACCTTCAAGTACGGCGCCGACGTGGTGGCGGAAGGTCTGTACCGCAACCACGAGGGGCTCGATGCCGATCTGATCCTGGCCAAGTGCCCCTCGAAGTTCACGCCCAAGAAAGAGAACCAGGCCGCCACTTGAGGCGTCGCTCGGACTGATGGCGGAATTAGGCGGCGCGCTGCTCGACATCGCCCTTTTCACCGGGGCGTTTTCCATCCTGTCGTGCCTGCTTTCGGTGGCGCTCGGCGATGCGCGCTTTGCGCGGGCGGCGCGCAACGGCGTCTGGCTGCAGCTGGGCCTGTTCAGCGCCGCGGTGGTCTGCCTGGAGTACCTGTTTATGACCTGCGATTTCTCGGTCGCCTACGTGGCCGAGAACAGCAGCCGGGACATGAACGCCTTCTACACCATCGCCTCGTTGTGGGGGGGGCAGGCCGGATCGCTGCTGTTCTGGGGTTGGATTCTCGCGATTTATGCCGGGGTCGTCGCCTGGCAGAACCGCAGCCGCCTGCCCGACCTGATGCCGTGGGTTTATCTGACCCTGCTCGGCACCTTGATGTTCTTCAACATCTTGGTCACCTTCGTGGCCGATCCGTTCGAGCATCTCGGGTTCACCCCGCCCGACGGCCGCGGTCTCAACCCGCTGCTCCAGAACCCGGGAATGGTGTATCACCCCCCGCTGCTCTACCTGGGATATGTCGGCATGACGGTGCCGTTCGCCTTCGCGGTGGCGGCGCTCGCGACCCGCCAGATCGACGAACGCTGGATCACCCTGACCCGGCGCTGGATGCTGTTCGCCTGGGCCGCGCTCGGCGTGGGCATCCTGCTCGGCGCGCACTGGGCTTACGTCGAGCTCGGCTGGGGCGGCTTCTGGGCCTGGGATCCGGTCGAAAACGCCTCCTTCATGCCGTGGCTGCTGGCCACCGCGCTGCTGCACTCGATCATGATCCAAGAAAAGAAGCGCATGCTGCGGATTTGGAACGTGGTGCTGGTTTCGCTCTGCTTCATCATGGCGATCTTCGGCACCTTCCTGACCCGCAGCGGGATCATCACCTCGGTTCACACCTTTACGCAGTCGTCGATCGGCAGTTGGTTTCTCGGCTTTCTGGCGCTGGTGATCCTGTCGTGCGCCGCTTTGATCGCGACCCGGCTCGAGGCGCTGCGCTCGCGCAATCGCTTGGAGTCGTTCGTCTCGCGCGAATCGTCGTTCATGTTCAACAACTGGATCTTCCTGGCCATGACCTTCACGGTCTTGTGGGGCACCACGTTTCCGGTGCTGTCGGAAGCGGTCCGCGGGGTGAAGATCACCGTGGGGCCGCCGTTTTTCAATGCGGTGATGGGTCCGATCGGCCTGGCGCTGCTGCTGCTGACCGGAGTCGGACCCCTGATCGCCTGGCGCAAAGCCAGCCTCGGCAACCTGCGGCGCAACTTCAGCTTCCCGCTCGGTTTGATGGCGGGCGTGATGGCGCTGCTGTGGGCGGCCAATCCGTGGGGCCTGCGACACACGCCGGCCTCCTTGTTTTCGTTCGGGCTGTGCGCCTTCGTGGTCGGAGCCATCGGGCTGGAGTTTCACCGCGGCGCTCGCTCGCGCAGCCGCGGCGGCGAGGGCTATGTGCGGGCGCTGGGCAGTTTGCTAGCGCGCAACCAGCGGCGCTACGGCGGCTACGTCGTCCATCTCGGGATTGTCTGCATCATGGTGGGCATCACCGGCAGCGTGTTCCAAACCGAGAGCTCGGCCACGCTCAAGGTCGGCGACAGCTTCCGGATCAAGGATTACGAGCTGCGGCTCGATCATTTGCACGTGAGCCGCAACGATACCGCGGAAATCCTGGCCACCGAGCTGGCGGTGATGCGCAACGGGGTCGAGCTCGGAACGCTGATTCCGGAGAAGCGCTTTTACGAGCGTCAGGATCAATTGACCACCGAGGTGGCGATCTACTCGACGCCTAAGGAGGACCTCTACATCGTGCCGGCCTCGGTCAACGAGGACAGCAGCGCGGTGTTCAAGGCCTACGTCAATCCGCTGGTGATGTGGCTCTGGATCGGCGGCGTGATCCTGTGCTTGGGAACCACGATCGTGATGTGGCCCGAGCTCCGGAGCTGAACCGGCGTCATGATCACTGCCGCGATGGTGGCCTGGGGCGCGCTTTGCGCGCTGGTGCTGGCCCACCCGTTTCTGATTCCAGCGCAGCGCGCGCCGGCGGCCGGCGGTGCCAGGCGGGTCGAGGGCCTTTCGGAACGCAAGGAGCTGCTGGAGCAGAAACGGGCCTTGTATCGGGAGCTCCGCGATTTGGAGTTGGATCACGCAACCGGCAAGCTGTCGCCCGACGACTATCGCACTCAGCGCGAGCGCCTGGTCGATAGCGCCGCCGCGGTGCTGAAAACGCTCGAGCGGACCGCCGCGCCAGCCGCCGAGCCGGCTGCGGTGCCCGGGCCCGCCGCGGCGCCGGCCGCCGCGGTGCCGGCGCCGGAGCCGGAGGCGCGTTTCTGCACCGCCTGCGGAACGCGCCGCACGCCCGAGGATCGCTTCTGCCGCCACTGCGGCCAGCCGCTGACGTAGCCGCTTGCGGTTCTGGATCGCTACGGTGGCGGTTTGGTCGGTCGCGCTGCCGCTCTGGGGGCAGGCGCCGGTAGTGGTCGAACACGATCATCTGATCGTCGAGGTCGCTCCGTTCGCGTTGCGGATCACCGAGATCGCCATGATCCAGGTCGAAGGTGGCGCCCCGCTGGCCGCGCACAGCTTCCACCTGGCGGCTCCGAGTAGGGCCCAGAACCTGACCTTGATCGCGGCCGGGACGCCGGAGGCCGAGCCGTTCGAGATCGCCGCTGGAACGGTGCGCAATCGCATCGAGTTGGCGCCTGGGCGGTATCAAATCCAGTTTCAGTACGAGGTGGTCGACGCATCGGCCACGGTGCGCTTGTCCTTGCCGCGGGCCTATCCGACCGCGGTGATCGACATCCTGCTGCCGAGCGGAGAGGTGCGGGCGAGCGCCGCTGGCCTGAGTTCGGCCGGCGAGTTCACCGTCGAGGGACGCAGCTTCCAGCGGCTCAACGGTTCCGATCTGCCGGCCGGGCGGCCGATCGAGCTGGTGTTGAACCGCCCGGCACCCGACGAGCGGCGCCACGACCGGGCTGCGCTCTGGATCATGGCGGCGCTCGCTGGGCTGGCGGCACTGGCCGTGCTGCGATCCATCGTGGTGGCGCGCCGCTCGGGCGTCCGCAGCGCGCCGCGCTGAGCGATGTCCGAATCGGTCGTCGAGCTCGACGCGGTCGGGAAGCGATTCGGCCAACGGGCGGCGCTGCAACAGATTTCACTGACGCTGCGGGCAGGGGAGCGGCTGCTGCTGCTGGGGCCCAACGGGGCCGGAAAGAGCACGCTGCTGCTGCTGATCGGCGGGCTGCTGCGGGCGGACGGTGGCCGGTGCCGGATTCTAGGCGAGTCGGGAACGAGGCGGAGCCTGGCCGGCCGGGCCCGGCTCGGTTTCCTGGGCCACTCGGGCTGTCTCGACGATGCGCTGACGGCGCGCGAGAACCTAATGTTCTACGCGCGGCTCTACGGTCTCGAGGGGGGCGCGGCGCGGAGCGCCGAGCTGCTGGCCAAAGTCGGGCTCACGGATCGAGCCGACGAGAAGCTGCGGAGCTTCTCGCGCGGGATGCGGCAGCGCGTGGCTCTGGCGCGGGCGATGCTCCATCGCCCGCGGCTGCTGCTGCTCGATGAGCCGACCAACGGGCTTGACGGCGCGTCGCAATCCGTGCTGGTGGAGTTGATCCTGCGGGAGTTTGGCGCCCCGGGCTGTCTGGTGGCGGCGACCCACGACCTGGCCTTCGCGCGCCGGCTGGCGACTCGGGTGGTGGTACTGCGCGCGGGCCGGCAAGTGTTGGAGGCCGGCGCGGGAGATCTGGCGGCTCCGCGGGACGCTTGGGATCGGATCGAGGCGGCGCTGGAGGAAAGGGCTTAGCCAGCCATGCGGCGCAAGGGCACGATTCGTCCGCTCGCTCAGTACTGGGCCCTGGTGCGCCGGGATCTGGTGCGCGAGGCGCGCGGCAAGGAGAGCGTGACCGCGCTGTTTGTGTTTGCGGCCTTGGTGCTGGTGATTTTCAATTTCGCGTTCGAGTCGGCGGCTCGAATCGATGCCAGCGCGCGAGCCGGGGTGCTTTGGGTGGCGCTGAATTTTGCCGGAGTGTTGTCGGTTAGCCGGGCTTTCGCGGTGGAGCTGGAGGACGATCGGCTCCGCGGGCTGCTGTTGGCGCCGGTCGACCGCAGCGTGCTGTTTGCGGCCAAGGTTACATCGAACCTGCTGATCAATCTGCTCGGCGGCGCGTTGACCTTCGTGCTGCTGGTGTTGTTTTTCAACCTGGAGCTGAGTTGGGGGCAGGCGGGGCTGGGCTTGATCGTGCTGCTCGGGATGCTGGGTTTCGTCGCCGTGGGGACGCTGTTTGCAGCGCTCGCCGCCAATACCCGCGCGCGCGAGCTGATGTTGCCGATCCTACTGCTTCCGATTATGATCCCGCTCATCATTGCGGAGGTGAAGAGCACCGCGGTGATCTTGCGCGGCGGCACGCTGGCGTCGGTGGCCGGCTGGCTGCAGCTGATGGCGGTGTACGACCTGATGTTCGCCACCGTGGGCGCGCTGGTTTTCGAAGCGGCGATCGAGGAGTAACCGTGCTGGAGGACAAACTGCGCGAGCTGTTTCTCGGGGATCGTCACGCAAGCGTCGTGGCCTGGCTGGCCTTTGTACTGGTTGGCGCGGCTTTGGCGGCGGTGTTTCTCTATGTTCCGAGCGATGATTTTCAAGGCCCGACCCAGAAGATTCTGTATTTCCATGCGCCGGCGGCCTGGAACGCCATGCTGTGCATGGTGGCGCTGCTGGTTTATGGAGTGCTGTTTCTATGGCTGCGCGAACCGATTTGGGACACGCTGGCGGTCGGGGCAGGGGAGGTCGGGTTTCTCTTTTGCACGCTGAATCTGGCGACCGGCATGCTCTGGGGCAAGCCGATCTGGGGGACCTACTGGACTTGGGATTCGCGACTCACCTCGGCGCTGGTTCTGTGGTTCATCTACCTCTCGTACCTGCTGCTGCGCAGCTTGACCGACCACCCCGAAGCCCGCGCCCGCGCCGGTGCGATCCTGGGGATCTTAGGATGTATCGATCTGCCCGTGATTCACTTTTCGGTGTTGTGGTGGCGCACGTTGCACCCGCAGCCGGCTGCGATCTCGCCGGCCGGGCTCGGCGCCGGGCTCGAGTCGTCGGCCATGAAGGTGACGCTGATGCTCGGTTTCGTCGCCTTGACGATGGCCGCGATCGCCCTGTATTTCGGCCGGGTGCGCCACGAGCTACTGCGGCAAGAGGTCGAGAGTTTGCGGGCCCGGGTGGCGGGATGACCCCGCGCCGCCGTCCAGCCAGGGGGATTGACTGATGAGCATGGAGCATCCGTATCTGTTCTTCGCTTACGCCCTGATCTGGGTGGGGCTGTTCGTCTATCTGCGGCGGTTGCTCCGCGGCCAGGCCGAGCTGCGCCGCGAGCTGGAACGGCTCAAGCAGCAGCTGCCGCCTGGCTAGGCGCAGATCAGGGGTCGGTCCGAGGCGAAAGAGCAGGTTGGTGTTTGACAGTCGTATTCCTTAGATTAGAATCGTTCTTATCTAAGGAGGCTCAACCGATGCGATTCCCGGCCTGGATGCTCCTGATCCTTCCGGCCAGTCTGCTCTCGGCGCGGCAACCGGAAGGTCAGGTGATGATGCGCTCGGGGCGGGCGATTCCCGCCGTGGCTTACGAAATACTTTCGGACCAGATCAAAATCACCCAGCCAGACGAGTTCGTCCTGTATCTCCCGATCGGTCAGGTCGATCTCGAGGCGACCGCCTCGACCTTGGGGGCTCCGGGACCACCGCGGAAGCCGGGTGAAATGCGCACGCTGTGGGTCAAGAAGACCGAAGGCCGGGAGCTGAACGCGCTCGGTGTGGTCGAGAGCCTGGAGGCCTGGAAGCAGGCGCATCCGAAGAGCTCCGGCGGCGGACTGAGCGTGGACACCAGCAAGGTCGCGGCCGACACCGGCGGCCCGGCGCCGCCCGCCGCGGCGGAGCCGGTCTCCGAGTCGCGGATTGAGCGCGGTCGCGGCCCGGAGGCCGCTGCCGGCGCATCGAGCGCAGCACCGATGACGGATCGGCGCCGCGAGCTGGCGCAGCGGTTGTCCGAAATGCGCGCCGAGCCCGGCAAGTTCAGCCAGGGCGAGTACACGCGGCTCCAGGAGCAGATCGACGCGTTCGATCAGGAGCTTTACGAGCGGCAGCAGAAGGCCTGGGAGGAACGCAGCCGCAATTAGCCCTCCCGTTTATGCACGCCATAACGAGAAACTTTGTAGCCGGTGCCGTCCAGCCGGCACCAAGCCACCCGTGAGCATCGGGCGCGAAGCGCCCGCGGGGAGCGCGAGGGGTGGAACCCCTCGCTCTGGTTAGCGTGAGCTGCGCGGCTTGGAGCGCTTCCGAATCGGGGCCTCCTCCCAGCCGTTGGTGATCGGCATCAGCCGGCCGGAGCCGAACGCTTTGGCGGTGAGGCGAATCCCGGGAGGCATCTGCTTGCGCTTGTATTCGGCGCGATCGACCATGCGGATAATCCGGGCGACCCGATCGGCCGGAAAGCCGCGGGTCACGATCTCGCGGCGAGTCAAGTTCTCCTCGATGTAAAGGTGGAGGATCGGGTCGAGCCGGCGGTAGGGCGGCAGCGCATCGCTGTCCTTCTGCCTGGGCCGCAGCTCCGCGCTCGGGGCGCGGCGCAAGATAGAGGCCGGGATGATCTCACGACGCTGCCGCCGGTTGAGGTAGCGTGCCAGTTTGAAGACTTTGGTCTTGAGCAGGTCCGAGAGTACGGCGAAGCCGCCGGCCATGTCGCCGTACAAGGTGGCGTAGCCGGTCGCGACCTCGGATTTATTGCCGGTGGTGAGGACCAGATAGCCGAATTTGTTCGACAGCGCCATCAGGATGTTGCCGCGGATGCGCGGTTGGATGTTCTCCTCGGCGACCCCGGGCGGTCGCGAGCCGAACAGCGGACGCAGCAGCTCGAGGTAGGAGCGGCGCAGCTCTTCGATCGGTAGGGTCAACAGGCGCACCCCGAGCCTGCGTGTCAGGGTTTGGGCCGCCTGCACCGAACGGCGCGCGGTGAACCGCGTCGGCATCGACACCGCCACCACATTGCGCGGGCCCAGCGCCTCGCTCGCCAGCGCCAAGACCAGGGCGGAGTCGATGCCGCCGCTCACTCCGACCAGCGCCTTCTCGAACCGGTTCTTGCGCGTGTAGTCGCGGATGCCGAGCAGCAGCGCCTCGTAGAGCTCGGCGATCGGCTCCAGCGGCTTGGCCCGCGGCCCGCCGCGGCTCAGATCGCAGATCGCGACCTGTTCGCGAAACGCCGCGCAGGCGGCGATCACCCGTCCGGTCGAGTCGGCCACCAAGCTGTTGCCGTCGTAGATCAGATCATCTTGTCCGCCGATCAGGTTGACCAACGCGACCGGAACCTTTAGGCGCCGGGCGGTGTCGGTCACCTGGCGCCGCCGCAGCTCGGCCTTGCCGGCGAAGAACGGCGAGGCCGAGAGGTTCAAGATTAGGCGCGCGCCGGTTTCCACCAGCGCCGCGGTCGGCCCCTCGACCCAGATGTCCTCGCAGATGCTGATGCCCAGGACGGTGCGATCGAGCTCGAACAGCCGCTGTTTGCGAGCGACGCTGAAATGGCGTTGGTCGTAGAACACGTCATAGTTGGGCAGCGCGGTTTTATGCTGCACGCCGACCCGCTGACCGCGGTGCAAAAAGGCGGCGGCGTTGAACAGTTGATCGTGCTGGCGGTCGACGAAGCCCACCACGGCGGCCGTCCTTCGGATCTGGCCGGTGATCCGCTCGATGGCCTCCAGGTTGGCTTCGACGAAGCTGCGCTTGCCGAGCAGGTCGAGCGGCGGGTACCCGGTGATCGCCAATTCCGGAAACAGCACCAGGTCGGCGCCCCCGCGTTCGGCCTGGCGGTAAGCGGCAAGCACCCGCTCGGTGTTGCCGGCGATGTCGCCGACGGTGGCGTTGATCTGAGCCAAGGCGAGGCGCATGGAACGGCGCGCCACCGCGCGGGCGGCCGACTTAGGGGCGCGAGCGCGGACGGTAGACGTCGGGGAAGGCAAGCGAGCTCATCCGGATTCTTTGAACAGGCGCTTCCAAAACGACTCGACCTCGCCGGAGCCGCTCTCTTCTTCAGCCGGTTCGCTTTCCTCCTCGTCCTCGATTTGAATCGCGCCGAGGTCGGGCGCCACGGACGCGAGAGACGAGAGCTCGGCGCGGATCGACGCGACCGCGGTTTCGAGCTCGGCGCAGCGTTTTTCGAGCGCCGGACTGCCCGCGGTCTCGGCCGAAGCGGCCGGCTGGTGGCGAGGGGTCGCGCCCTCGAGCTGGCGCCGCTCGAGCTCCGCTTGGCGCTGGGAAAGCCGGTCCAGCTCGCCGCGCAGGGCTTCGACCGCGCTCGCGAGGTCGGCGCTCCGCAGCGCTTGAGTTTGACACTGCTCCGAAACCGCGCCGAGCCCGGCTCGGAGCTCGGCAACCCCCGCCGCGCCGTGGGGCCCGGCGTGGCTCTTCAGCTGGCTCAGATCCTCCTGCAGCTTGGAATGAGCGGCGGCCTGGAGGCCAAAGCGGCCCTCGAATTCGCGCCGCAAACTGGTCAGTTCTTGGCGCAGTTGATCGAGGTCCGAGGCCAAAGCAGAGACCGCCGGCGCGGGCGCTCCCGCGGCTTGCGCCGCGGGCGGCGGGCTCGGTTCCTCGGGTTGCAGGGAGGTGAGCTGCTCCTGGAGCTGCTGCTGGAGCGAGCGCAGCTCGTCCAGCTCCGCGCTGGGCATGGCGGATACCGCCTGGTCGAGCTCGGCGGCGCTGGGACGCGACGGCGGCGGCCCAGGGTGCGGCATCGAGGCCGGCGCTGGCGCCGGCCGCGCCGGTGGCGGTGGCGCGGCGCCGCGGGTCGCGGGCCGCTCGATCTCTTCGGGCTCTTCGCGATACTCGAGCTGGCGCCGCACGTGGTTGAGCGTCAACTTGCTGATTTCGCGCAGCGTTTCCAGCACGTTTTGACCGGTGATGGCGCTGGCCGCGAAGCTCGGCAGGCCGCGCGGGTTGAGCTGCCGCTCCAACTGCTCCAGCGGCAGCAAGTTCGGCAGGTCGCGTTTGTTGTATTGGATCACCAGCGGCAACTGGTCGAGATCGAGATGCTCTTCCTGGAGGTTCTCGCGCAGATTGGTCTGGCTCTCGAGATTGCTGGCCAGCATATCGGCCTGCGAGTCGGCCACGAACACCAAACCGTCGACCCCTTTGAGCACCAACTTACGGGTTGCGTTATACTTGACCTGTCCGGGCACGGTGAACAGCTGGAGTCGGACCTTGAAGCCATGCAGTTTGCCCAGTTCCAACGGCAACAGATCGAAGAACAGCGTGCGATCGGATTCGGTCGCGAGCGAGACCATTTTGCCGCGCTTTTCCGGCGCGATGTGGTCGAAGATGTATTTCAGGTTGGTGGTCTTGCCGCACAATCCGGGGCCGTAATACACCAACTTGAGGGTCATCTCGGTGTGGACGTAATTGACGTGGACCATGGTGGGCGATGCTTCGAGCGCAGCAGGCTTGCGAAGCCCGCTCGAAGCGGTCGAGAGAGAAGCTCCGCTCCAATGCGGGATGATACCCAGGGGGCCGCTCGGGAGTCAAAGGCAAGCGTCCGGGCCCGGCGGCGGCGGATCGCATGAGTGAGGATCGCGCCGCTGATCCGCGCTCCGGCCCGAGTCACGAAGCTGCGGAATGCCCAGCCGACGGCGGCGCCACGCGGCCGAACCGCGAGTCCGAGCGCCTCGGCAGGGTCCTGGCGGGCAAGTACAGGCTCGATGCGTTTATCAGCTCCGGGGGCATGGGCTCGGTCTATCGGGCCACCCACCTGATGTTGGGCAAACCGGTTGCCATCAAAGTGATTCAGCCGGGCATGGTGCCATCGGCGGAGCTGGCGCAGCGCTTCCAACGCGAAGCGCGCGCGGCGTGCCAGCTAGCGCACCCCAACATCGTCGCGGTGCACGATCTGGGGCAGGAGCCCGACGGCACGCTCTACATCGCCATGGAGCTGGTGGACGGCACCAGCTTGAAACAGCTGCTGGCCCGCGGCCCGATCGCAAGCGATCGCGCGACCAGGATCCT
The DNA here is from genome assembly GCA_036398155.1 of Acidobacteriota bacterium. GTDB lineage: Bacteria > Acidobacteriota > DASWHO01 > DASWHO01 > DASWHO01 > DASWHO01. The sequence goes on along the minus strand of DASWHO010000283.1, from coordinate 25,794 downwards.
GACCCAGCTCGCCAGCGCGCTGGCGCTGGCCCACAGCCGCGGCGTGATCCACCGCGATCTTAAGCCGCAGAACGTCATGCTGTGCACCGACAGCGCCGGTCGAGAGACCGCCAAGCTGCTCGATTTCGGGATTGCCAAATCGCTCGAGAGCGAGGAGCTCACCGCGCTCACCTCCACTGGAACCGTGCTCGGCACACCGCATTACATGTCTCCCGAACAGGCCGCCGGCCGGCCGGTGGACGCGCGCAGCGACCTCTATTCGCTCGGTGTCATGCTCTACGAGATGCTGGTCGGCGAGGCGCCGTTCCACGACCCCAGCGTGGCGACGATTCTCTATAAGCACGTTTGGGAGCCGCCCGAGCCGCCTTCGCGCAAGCGCCCCGACCTGCCGATTGCGGCGCAGCTCGAGCGCATCGTGATGCGCTGTTTGGCTAAAGATCCGGCCCAGCGCTACGCCAGCGCCGCCGCGCTGCTCGAGGAGCTGCACGGCACCGCGTCCGACCACGCCGGCGCGGTGTCCGATCCGACCGTGGTCATGACCCGGCCGATCGAGCGTCCGACTCAGCCGACTGCGGTGATGGAGGGCACGGCCCTGTTCGCCCCCGAGGCCGGTGCGACCCGGCGCAGCCGGCTGCCGCTGGTTGCGGCGGGAGCGGCGCTGCTGCTGGTGCTGCTCGGCGCAGCGGCGCTCGCGCTGCGCGCGCCTTGGAGCCGCAGCTCCGGCTTGACAGCGCTGCTGGGAGCCGGTGACGCGGGCGCCGAAACCGAAACCGAGCCGCAGAACGTCTCTCCGGCCATGGCCAGGATCGCCGAGCCGGTCGAGAGCGGGTCGGAGGACACACGCGGCGGCTCGCTCGAGCCGAACGCTCTGCAACCGGACGCGACGGAGCTGGGGCGCGGTGCGATTTCCGGCGCCGGCGCGGCGCTTTCTGCACCACCGAGCCAAGCGGTCGATCCGGGCCCGGTTCCCGCCGCGACTGAGCAGGGCGCCCGCGGGCGGCAGGCGGCGGCCCAGGCGGCGCCCGCGGTTCGGCAAGCGGCTCAACCCCGAGATCGCGATACCGGATCGCCGGCCGATGGGCCGAGCCGTGGGGCTCCGGCGGCGGCCGCGCCGCCGGTCTTGGAACCGCCGCCGGTGCACGATCCGCTGCCCGACCGCCCGCCGGTGTTCGTGCGCTGCTCCGGCGCGCCGGAGATTTGCGCCGTGTTTCGGACCGCCCTCGAGCAGCAGCTCGCCCGCACCGGATTGCCGCGCGCCGCCGCGCCGGCCCGCGCCGAAATCCTGATCGACCTGACCGCCAGCGCGGTCGAAGAGCGCGCCGAAGCGCAGTTCGGCACCACCTTCGTGGTGCGGACCTACGCCATCGAGCTTTGGGGCGAGGCGCCGCGGTTCGAGCAAATGCTCGACTTGCCGCCGGTGGCGCCGCTCAGCTTCGACAGCCGCTACGGCCGCGAGCGGCTGAGCGAGCGCGCGCGGCTGGTCGCGGCCGCGGTGACCGATCAAATCCACAGCTATTGGGCCGGTAAGCTGCGCTGAACGGCAGCGGCGGGGCGATCGCGCAACAAGTCGACCAGGGTGTGAATGGTGAGCCCCCAATGGCTGCCCTGGGGAAAACTGCCAGGCGATGCGTCGAAGTTGCCGGCGGTGACGATGCCGATCACGCGCCCGCCAGGAGTCAAAATCGGGCTCCCGCTGGTGCCCGGGGCGATACCCAATTGGACGACCAGAAAGCGGCCGCGCCGGTCTCCGAGGGTGTCGACGGTCAGGCGCGCGCGCGGGCGCTGCGGATCGGTTGCGTCCTGAGGGAATCCGAGCGCGGCCAGCGCCGTGCCGCGCCGCAGCTGCTCGACCCGCGCCAGGCTTTCGAGGGCCAGCGGCGCGAGCTGCGGATCGGGTTCGATATAGAGCAGCGCGGCATCGAATCCGATTTGCCCCTGGCGGTAGTTCGGATGGACCCGGGCACCGCGCAGCCCGAGGCCCGCGCCGGCCGAGTCGCCGCGCACCGCAACACCGCGCCACAGGCCGCCCGGAGGAAGGGCCCCAAGCCGGCGCAGCTCGAGCACCACGTGGGCGCTGGTGGCGAGAACCCCCGGCCGGCGGACGGCGAATGCGGTCGCGAGCGCGCGCCGCTCGCCATCGCGCTCGACCGCGACCAGATAGACCGATCGCGCGGCGGATTGAACCATCGACTCGAAGCCCGCCTCGGATCGAGTCCGCCACCAGATGGCCAGCGCGGCCAGGGCGAGCGCGAGCGCGATGGCGGCGGGAACGATCGAGCGGGTGCGGAGCGCGCCGGAGAGAACCTCGAGCACCGGCTCGGGCCCGAAGCGGATCCGATCACCGCGGCGCAAACGCTGCTGGCTCACCGCGCGGTCATTGACCCAGGTACCGTTGGTGGAGTCCAAGTCGAACAGCCACCAGGCGCCATGCTCGAGCCGGGCTTCCGCATGGTGACCGCTGCTGGCGGGGGATTCCGATTCTGACAGCACCCAGTCGTTATCCCGGCTGCGTCCGATCCGAACCTGCGGCCCGGCAAAGGAAACGATGCGGCCGCGGTTCGAACCGGTCCGATAGCGGAGCTGAAGCGCGTCGCGCTGACCGGCAGCCGGTTCCATGATAGTTTTCAAGCGGGCTGAAAGCGGATGAAAGGGATGTCGGAGATCATCGCAGCGCCAGCGCCGCGGCGCGCGCGCGCGGCCGGCGGTCCGGCGCAGCGCGCGCGCGCCGCGCTGCGAAACGTGCTGCGCCGAGCGCGGCCGCGGGATGAGCGAGAGACGCGCGAACGGTGGCTGCTCCCCATGCTGACCAGCCTAGGGTATCGCCGGCGCGAGCTGCCTGCCAGCGATGGCGGCGCGCCGGCCTGGCTGTTGGAAGCGCGCGGTAGCGCGCCGGTCGTGTTTCTCGGGCGCCGCCGCGGGCGCGCGCTCGATCGGCTGGGAGCGGCGCGGGGCGGCGACCTCTATCGCTCCACCAATCCGGAGTTCTCGCTGTGGCGCGCGCTGGGAAATCACGGCAGCGGCTGGGGCGTGCTGTCGGAGGGGCTCCGCTGGCGCTTGTATCACCGCAGCTCGGGGCTGCATGCATGGCTCGAGCTGCGCTTGCGCTCCGACTCCGACCTGGAGGCCTTGGTGAAACTGTTTAGCAGTCGCGGGTTGACGCGGTCGGTTGCCGGCGCGACTCCGACCGGGCGATCGGACGCGTTCCAGCGCTATCGCGCCCGAGCCGGATCCAAACGCCTCGGCGGCAGCGCCGGGCTGCCCTGGGAAGGCCTCGGCGCCGATCCCAGCGCCGGCGCGTGGCCGTGGGAGAGCCTGGCGGGCGTGGTCGGTTTGCTCAGCGCCGGCGGAGCCCGGGCGCTGGCCGATCCTCAATCGGTCGCGCGGGTGTGCTGGATCGGCATGGGTGGTTTGCGTTTGGCGCTGCTTTTGGGTGGTTGGGTCGCGCACCGGCTGGTGCTGGAAGATGGGGACAGCGACCGCGTCGCCGCGGAGCTTCGCGGCGACCAGCAGGATCGTGAGTTCGATGCTTGGCTGCGGGCGGTCTACGAGCGCCTGTTCGTCGGCCTCCCGGGCGGCGACTGGAGACGGATCGAGCTGCTGAGCGGCCGGCATGCGTGGTCGGCGATTCTGCTCCGCCGCGCCGGCCGCGGCGACCCGATGCTGGGCAGCGCGGTGGAGGAGCTGGTGAACGCCGCGGCGGCCCAGCAAGAACAGCGCGCCGATTTGTTCGGCACCGAGCGCGGTCTCGAGCTCGACAGCTTGCGGCGCGATCTATCGTTGTGGGGGCTGCTGGTCGCGAGCATGCATCGCGAGCGTTCCGAGCGGCGGCTGCGCCGGGCGCTGGAACGGACTCGAGATCTGCTCGATCTCTGGCTCGCGCACCGGCGTTTCGGGCGACCATCGTGGTCGGAGCTGCGCTGGCTGCTGCTGGGGCTGCACGGTTCCGACGCGCGCTGGCGCGACCTGCTCGGGCTGCCAGAGCTCCATCGGGTGCTGCTGCGAATTCGGCGCTTGGAGCCGCTGCATTGGGAGCTGGAGTTTCCCCAGGTTTTTCATCCGGCGCGCGGCGCGGCGGGCTTTCGTGCCGTCTTGGCCGAGGCTGGACCGCGTGCGGATCTCGCGCCGCCGTACGCTCGCGGTCTCGAAGCGCTTATGCGGCGCTTGCAGCCGCGCGGCTGGCTGTGGGTGGAGGCCGCGCCGCGCAGCGAGGCGGCGGTCTGGCGCGCCGCGCGGCGCATCGCAGCGGTCCAAGGAGGAGCTTGCCGTCGTCCGGCGCGGCGTTGGGTCTTGCTGCAACGGCCGGCCGGCTAGATTCGCAAGAAAGTTGTTGACAGTCTGTTCACGGGTACTATATATTGGGCCCGGATGTGAGAGTCAGCCTAGATATTGGCCCAGGAGCAAGGGTCGATCGAAAGGGTGGCTCCAACCCATCGGGAAAGGAGGTGGTCAAGGATGGCAAAGAAGGCGAAGAAGAAGGCCGGTAAGAAAAAGAAGTAAAACTGCCGGTTGTTTCAAACTCGAGACCGTGTCAAAAAGGGGTGACGATTTAGCTCACCCCTTCTTTTTTGTGCTCCAAGCGGCGGCCCTTTGGGCCGGCATGATTTTCATGAGGGTGCTCCGGGATGAATCTAGAATCTTATGTAGAATCAATGGTTTAGGGGGTTGTTTTTCGCAGGTGGAAGGCCTCAAGATTCCGGCTGCGTGCTCCCGATGAAGGCGCCCTTTCGTGCCCCGTCACAATCGTTGTCCGTCGTCATACCGGCGTTCAACGAAGAGCGCCGGCTCGATGCGACTTTGGAGACGTTGCTCGCCTACCTGGGCCCGCGGTCGGCACTCGAAGTGATCGTGGTCGATGACGGCAGCGCCGATGGCACCGCGACTCTGGTCGACCGGTGGGCGCGGTCCGACGACCGGGTTCGGTCGAGTGGCGGCCGGCCGCATCGGGGCAAAGGCCACGCGGTCCGCAGCGGTTTTCTCGCCGCCAACGGCGACTTGGTTCTGGTTTCCGATGCGGATCTCTCGACCCCGATCGAAGAGCTCGAGCTGTTGGAGGCCGCGCTCGGCCGCGGGGCTGACATCGCGATCGCTTCGCGCGCCTTGCCATCGAGTCGGTTGCTCGTGCGCCAGCCGCGCTATCGGGAGCTCGGGGGGCGGCTCCTGAACGCGGCGATCCAGCGGCTCGCGGTTCCTGGAATCCAGGACACCCAATGCGGATTCAAATTGTTTGCGCGCTTGGCCACCCGCCGCTGCTTCGAGCGGCAACGTCTCGACGGCTTCGGCTATGATGTGGAGGTGCTGTATATCGCGCGCAGCCTGAAGCTGAGGATCGCCGAGGTTCCGGTTCGCTGGCGCCACGATCCCGATTCCAAGGTGCGGCCGTTGGTGGACGGGATGCGCCTGCTGATCGATCTGATGCGGATTCGGGTCGCGGCCGCGCGCGGGCTGTACCGCGGCGCGGTGGAGCGGGCGACGTGAAGCGCGGCGCGGCGTGGCTGGCCGCCGTGGGGCTGCTGGGCTGCAACCTCGGTCCGCCAGCGCCGGGTGACACGCTTGCGGATTTCGGCTTCGAAGGAGTCGGAGGACCGGGAGTGGAGCTGGTGCAGCTCCGCGGCCAGGTCGTGGTGATCAATTTCTGGGCCAGCTGGTGTCCACCCTGCATCGAGGAGATGCCGCAGTTGGAAGCGTTGCGGGTCGCGCTGGACGGCGACCCGGTGCGAGTGATCAGCGCCACGGTCGAGTCGATTCCGGACCAGGACGTGCTGGGCTTTCTGCGCCGCCATGGTTTCCAGGGAGCGGCGTTTCGAGATCGGCGCTGGCGTGTCGCTCACCGCTTGGGCACGTTCAAGCTGCCGGAAACCTATATCGTCGGCCCGGATGGACGGCTGGTGCGCAAGGTGGAGGGCCTACCGCAACCGGGCTGGGGTGATCCGCGCTGGACCGATGAGCTGCGCCGCCTGGCGCGCGGGGAACCCTAAACCGCCGATGCGCTTGCGTTGTGTCGGGGTCATGGCCAAGCCGGGCGAGCAACGCGCCGGCGACTATGTCGGCCGAGCGCAGCGCCGGTTGGCTGAAGCTCAGGTCCAGCTGATCGCCGATGCCAAGATCGCCCATCTGCCGCCGCAGATCGAGGTCGCCGCGGCCGAAAGCCTGGCGGATCGCGCCGATCTGCTGCTGGTGCTGGGCGGCGATGGAAGCATGCTGCAGGCGGCACGCTTGCTGCGCGGCCGGGAGCTTCCGGTCATGGGGGTGAACTTCGGTTCGCTGGGCTATCTCACCGAGTTCGCGGTCAACGAATTCGACGCCGGCCTGGAACTGCTGCTACGCGGCCAGATCGCGATCAGTCGCCGCCTGATGCTGCAAGCCGAAATTGAACGCAGCGGCGCGCGTCAGGCCTGTGGCACGGTGCTCAACGACGTGGTGCTGCATCGGCTCTCCCTGGCCCGGATGGTGGAGATCGAGTGTTCGGTCGGTGGAGATTTCATGACTCGGTACCGCTGCGACGGCCTGATCGCCGCGACTCCGACCGGTTCCACCGCCCACAATCTGTCGGCCGGCGGCCCGATCATCGCCCCGGAGATGGAAGCGATCGCCATCACTCCGATATGCCCGCACACTTTGGGCAATCGCCCGGTAGTGCTGTCCGGCCGCGCCCAGATCGAGCTGCGACCGGCGTTCAACAGCGAGCCGTTGTCCCTGACCCTCGACGGCCAGCGAGCGGTCGAGATCGAGCCGGGACAGAAGGTTCATGTGCGGGCCGCGGCGCAGCGGTTCCTGGTCGTGCATCCCCTGGGCCGCAACGATTTCAAGGTGCTGCGCGACAAGCTCCACTGGGGCGGGGAAGTGGCGCACGGCTGAACCGGTCGCCCCGGGGTGGTCGGGTGAGCCGATCGGTCCTGACATGCTAGCGCTCCGGATCGCCGTCCTGCTGGGCTTGCTCGCGGTCGGCAGCGTGGTTCCGGGCTTTTGTCTCCTGCGGCGGCTGCGCTGGCGGCCGCTGGAACTGCTGTGCGGCTCGATCGGTCTGTCCCTGATCTTGATCTACTTGGTTTCGTTCGGGATCTATGCGGCCGGTCTGCCGCCGACCGCGAACCTCGCGCTCAGCGTTCTCAACTTGGTCCTGCTGGTCGCCACCCGGCGCGATTGGGCGCGGATGGTGCGCTCACCGGCCGTGCGCCGCCCGCTGCTGCTGTTCGGCTGCCTGTTGATCTGGGCCTTGCTAGCCTTGTCGCTGGTTCGGCACTACGCCGGCGGCGGGTGGGGCGGCGATTGGTTGGAGCATTTCCAACGCACTCTGGTGTTCGCCCATGGTCTGCCGCCCAACACCCCAATCGTTCCGGGCTACACCTTGCCGGCCCGCCCGCCGCTGATGAACGCGGTGGCGGCGCATTTCCTGGCCCAGGTGGGTGACGATTTCGAGCTGTTCTCGATCAGTTTTCTGTTCCTCAACCTGTCGGCGGTGCTCGGCTGCGCGCTGCTGCTCAAGTCGCTGGCGCGCCGCGGCGGCCGCGGCATTTGGGTCCTCGGCGCCTTGCTGGCCTGCAACCCGCTGCTGATTCAGAGCCTGACCTATACCTGGACCAAGCTGCTGGCTGCGTTTTATGCGCTGCTTGGGCTGGCGCTGTACCTGGCCGGCTGGCGGCGGAGCGATCCGGGGCGGACCGTCTCCGCCTTCGGGGCTCTGGCTGCCGGCATGTTGGTGCATTTTTCGATTGCGCCTTACGCCCTGGTCGTGCTCGGGCACTACACGCTGCGGCAGTTACGCGAGCGGCCGGTGCGCTGGCCGGAGCTCGCGCGCGCCGGGGGAGTTGCCGTCGCTTTGCTCGCGACCTGGTTCGGCTTTGCGACCGCACAGTTTGGCGTCGAGGGCACGGTGACCGCCAACACGACCGTGATCGCCTCTCGGCACCTGTCTCAGGCCGGCGCCAGCAATCTGGCGAAGATGATCCTCAATCTCTTCGACACGGTAGTGCCGCATCCGCTGCGGACCGATCTGCGGCTCGACTTCATCAGCCAGGCGAGCGCGGCGGGGTATGTGCGCGACTACCTGTTCTTGTGCTGGCAGACCAACCTCATCCTTGCCATGGGGACGATCGGCGGCCTGGCGGTGCTGTACCTGTTGATCCGCGCGCTGCCGGATGCTCGCGGCCCGAGCCGGTGGAGCCGGCAGCGTCGTTTCTGGCTCGGGCTCGCAGCGCTTTCGGCCTGCATCGGTGTGATCGTCGTTGGCGAAAGGGAGCCGACCGGTGTGGCGCACGTGACCTTGCAGCCGCTGGTTTTGCTCGGTGTGAGCCTGCTGGCCGCCAGCTTCGCGGCGCTTCCGGCCGCGCTGCGCTGGACGATCCTGGCCGCATGCCTGGTGGATTTCGGTTTGGGCGTTTTCTTGCACCACCACCTGCAGAATGCCGAGAACCGGGCCGGCGGGCAGCCGGACCTCTTCCGCCCGGTGGTGGAGGTATCGCCGCCAGGCAATCGCTACACGCTGGAGGTGCATTCCGACCTGAGCCGGACGGCGGCGGCGAACTGGCTCATGAAACACCGCCATCGGCTGGTTCAGGATCTGGCGCGGACTCTGGAGCGCTCCGAGCCGGCGGCGCTGGCCGGTGCCGGTGCCTCGGTGCGAGCTCTGGCGCGCAGGCTGGAGCTCGAAGACGAGCGGCAGTGGGCCGGCTGGTACCGGCGCCATGGCGGCCGGCTGTCTTTCCTCGGCGACCGCTTGGAGCGATGGAGCTGGCAGCTGCGTCTGGCCTGGCTGGCGCTGCTCGTCGCTGCGCTGGCCGTGCTGGCGCGCGCCGCGGTCGGACGGGGCGCTCCAAGGCGCGCCGCCCGCTCCGAAGGGCTCCCCGGTTAGCTAAAGTTAGGGCTGAATCAGAAAGCTGCGGCAGTCGAGCGCCACGATGTTGCCGAAGTGGGTCGGATCGGCGCCCGGCGTGACCAGCCAAGCGCACACCACATACGTGCCGAACGGCGCCGGCGGGAGGTTGAACTGGGCAATATTGACGCAGAAGATCCCGGCGAAGAGCTCGTTCTCGAAGGCTCCGACCTGGTTCGGGGCGTAGATGGTGTTGCGGCCTGAAAAGGTCACGAAGGTAAAACCATTGGGGAACAGAATGCCGACATAGAGGTCGAGCCGCTGGCCGTGGTCGTTGACGCAGACGTCGAGCTGAAAATAGTCCGCCGGCTGATAGACGGCGGCGTTGGTCACCACCATGAGCTCGGGCGCCGGAATCGGAGGCAAGGTGGTGGTGGTGCTGGAGCTGGTGGTGGTTGTGCTGCTGGTGGTCACGGTGGTGGTCGAGGTGGTGGTGGTCGTGGTGGTGACCGCGGATTGCGCGCGGCGGCCGAAGATGCCCAAGCCGTCGCCGTCCTGGCCGTCGCTCTGCCAGACAATCACCAGGTTGCTGCCGCCATCGCTCGCGATCGCCGGCTGCTCCTGTGCCAGCGGCGTGAAGCTGTTGACCCGCAGCGGGGCGGCGAACGGAATCAGGTTGGCATCGTACTCGCGCAGCTGAACCGCGGTCGCGCTGCCGTCGACGTTTTCGGACTGGAACGCGATCGAGGCCACGCAGGTCGCGCTGACCACGATATCCGGCACGCCCTGCATGCCGGCGCTGGTGCTGTTGACCTGGATTTCGGCCCCGGTCGGCATCCCGTCGCTGTTGATCTTGCGGGCGTGGACGCTGGTCGAGGAGCCGTCCTGGCCGCTGCTCTGCCAAGCGATCACAGCATTGGAAGCGGCATCGATCCCGACCGCGGGCAGCTCCTGATCGCCGATCGTGAACAGGTTGACCTGCGCCTGCGGCGCCGGCGGGCTCTGCCGCCGGGCTTGGATGCTCTGGCCGCTCGCGTCCTGGCCGAAGCTCTCCCAGCTGACCACGAAACGGCCGGCCTCGTTGATCGCCAGGTCGGGGGCGGTCTGGTCGTTGGTCAGGGTGGTGTTGACCAAAACCTCCGCGGCGGCCGGGGTGCCGTCGGCCAAGAAGCGCCGGCTCTGGATCTCGCTGCTGCCGCCGTAGTTGTCTTGCCAGCTGACCGTGAAGTTGCCGGAGTTCTGACCGGTGATCGCGGGTCGGCTCTGATCGCCGGCGGTGATGGTGTTGAGTTGCATTTCGGCGCTCAGGAACAGACCGCTGCTGGAGAGGCGGCGCCCGAAGATCCCGTCGCCGTCGCCGTCTTGATCCTGCGAGGTCCATACGATCCAGGCATCGCCGGAGCTGTCGACGGTCACCGCGGGGGCGCTCTGATCGCCGCTGGTGAAAGCGTTGATCTGAACTTCCGCCGAGACCGCGCTGCCGTCGGGGGCGAAGGTGCGCGCGAAAATCGCGCCGGCTTCGCCGTCTTGATAATCGGAGGTCCAGGCGACCACGAAGTGGCCCGCGCTGCCGCGCCCGACCGCGGGCTGATGTTGATCGGAAGCCGTGAGCATATTGACCTGAAACTCGGTCCCGAGCAGGCTTTGAGCTTCGCTCGTAAAGGGCGCAAGAGCGATGCACAGGATCAAGCGGCTGGCGCGTTGGAGCATGGGCTTCCGTGGGTTAGAATCATGTTAAAGATACAAGTGGAATTCCAATCCGTCAAATCGGAGGCGGCGTCAGCCGGCTGGCGGCTGCGTCGTTCCCACCCGAGCGATACATGATACCGCCGGGACCGGTGCTGGTTCTGTTCGACGTAGACGGCACGCTGATTGCCCCGCGCGGGCTTGGCCGGCGCGCGCTCGAGCAGGCGGCAAGCGGGCTGGGGCTGCGCGGCGCACCGCTTGAGATTGGTGATTTGGCCGGGAACACCGACCCGGTGATCCTCCAAGCCCTGGCTCGGGCCTGGGGCGGCGGCCCCGAGCAGGAGCGGAAGCTGCGGCTCGCGTACTTGAGGCTCATGCGCCACGAGCTCGGTCCTGCCGGCCGCCGCTCGATTCGGATTCTGGCCGGCGCCAGCGCCCTGGTTCGGCGGCTGGCGCGCGAGCCCCATGTGCTGTTGGGGCTCGCAACCGGGAATCTGCGTCAGGTCGCGCGGCTCAAGCTCGAAGCGGTTCGCCTCTGGCCGGCGTTTCGCTGCGGCGGCTTCGGGTCCGATCACCCGGACCGCAGCGATATCGTGCGCTGCGCGGTCCGTCGCGCCCAGCGGCTGAGCCGCGGCGTGCGAGCCCAGGCCACAGTCGTAATCGGCGACACGCCGCGTGACGTGGCGGCGGCGCGGGCCGCCGGCGCGCGGGCGGTGGCGGTGGCCAGCGGGCCATATTCGCGCGCGGAGCTGGCTGTGGCGGGTCCGGACCTACTCCTTGGTTCGCTGCGCGGCAGCGCGCGTCTGTTGCGCCTGGTCCGCCGGCTGGGCGACGACGGCGGCGTCGGCTAAGGCCTGCTGCAGCCTCGCGCCGGTGAGCCCGCGGTCTCTGGCCAGCAGCAGGAAAGCTTCCAGATTGCCGTCTCGGCCCGGCAGTGGCGAGGGCAGCGCGGCCTGGACTTGGAGGCCGAGCCGATCCGCCGCGCTCACCACGCTGCGCAGCGCTTGGAGCCGCCGCGCGGGCTGTTTGACGACCCCGCCGCGGCCGACCTGGCCGCGGGCGAGCTCGAACTGCGGCTTGACCAGAACCAGCAGGCGGCCGCCGCGCGCGAGCAGCGGCAAGAGCGCCGGGAGGATCTTGGTCAGACTGATGAAGGACACATCGACCGTGATCAGCTCAAAGGGCAACGGGAAATCCCCGGCCTGCAAATAGCGCGCATTGACACCCTCGCGCGGCTCAACCCTCGGGTCGTTGCGCAGCCGCGCGTCGAGTTGGCCGCGACCGACATCCAGCGCGACCACCGTGGCGGCGCCGCGTTGCAGCAGGCAATCGGTGAATCCGCCGGTCGAGGCCCCGACGTCAAGCGCGCGCACTCCCTGGACCTCGAGCCCCAACCGCTCCAGGGCGCCGCAGAGCTTCGCGCCGGCCCGGCTGGCGAAGGCCGGCCGGCGCAGGCGCAGCTCGAGCGGCGCCTCGACCGGGAGCGGCTTTCCCGGCTTGTCGACCCGCTGGCCCTCGCTCCATACCTCACCGGCCAGGATGTGGCTCTGCGCCCGCTCGCGAGAGGAGGCCAGACCGCGCCGGAGCAGCAGAAGGTCGGCGCGTTCGCGCTTCGGCACTCGATTCACATCAGCGGGCGCGGGCGATGACATAACGGGCCAGGTGCTCGAGCGCCGCGGCGGCGCTCCCCAGCGGGCGCAGGGCGTGCACCGCAGCGCCGGTCAGCTTCAGCATCCGCTCGCGCGAGCGCTGCTCGCCGATCAGTCGCGGATAGGTGGCCTTCCGGCGCCGCTGATCCTTGCCCGGGGTCTTGCCGAGCTCGCGGCCGCCGCGGATATCGAGCAGATCGTCCGCGATCTGGAACGCCAATCCGACGTTGTCCGCGTAAGCGGTCAACGCGCGGAGCTGGGTAGGGTTGGCGCGCCCCAAAAGGGCTCCGCCCCGAATCGAAGCCCGGATCAGGGCCCCGGTCTTGAGCCGATGCAACTGGCGCAGCCGGGCCGGGCTCAGGACCCGCGCGGTGGCGGCCAGATCGATGGCCTGGCCGGCGACCATTCCGGACGGGCCGGCCGCAGCGGCGAGCTCCAGTGTGGCGGCCGGCCACGGGGCGCCGCGGGCCACGGCGGTGCGGGCCAGGACCTCGAACGCCATCGTGAGCAGAGCGTCGCCGACCAGAATCGCCGTCGCTTCGTCGTAGGCGACATGACTGGCCGGCCGCCCGCGGCGCCACGGATCGTCGTCCATGGCCGGCAGATCGTCGTGCACCAGCGAATAGGTGTGCACCAGCTCCAGGGCGCAGGCGAACGGCACGACCGCGGCGGCCCGCCCGCCGACCGATTCGCAGGCCGCCAGCGCCAGGCTCGGCCGGAGCCGCTTGGCTTTGGCGAACAGGCTGTGAGCCATGGCGCGCCGCAGTCGCGGCGGGCGAATCGCGATGCGATTCAGCCAGTTCCTCAGCGCGCGCTCGACCCGGCGTCCGCGGCTGCTCAAGTAGCGCTCGGCCGGGTCGCGATTCACTCGGGGCTCTCTTCGAGGTCGGGGAAGGGCGCGGCTTCGTAATCCTTGTCCTTTTCCCGCAGCAGCAGCTCGACCTTGTTCTCGGCCGCTTCCAGCTGGGCATGGCAGCGCCGAAACAGCTCGACCCCGCGCTCCAGCAGCTGGAGCGCCTGGTCCAGACTCAGCTCGGCCTCTTCCATCTTCTTGACCACGCCCTCGAGCTCGGCGAGATCGGCTTCGAAGCTACTGGATGCCATCGATCGAATCCTCCGGGTCGATTTGAGACTGGATCAAGCGGCAGCGCAGCCAGCCGCGGTGGAGGCGCACCCACAGCGGTTCGTCGCTCGCCACCTGGCCGGCGTGACGCACGATCGTGCGGCGATCGTCGTGAAAGGTGACGCTGTAGCCCCGTGCCAGGACTTTGAGTGGATTCAGGCCCTCGAGCCTGGCTCCGGCCAGCTCCAGGCGGGCCCGCCGCAGGCCGACATGGTAGCGGGGCCGTTCGCCGAGCCGCACGCCCGCAGTGATCAAACGCTGGCGCGCCTGGCGCAAGCGGTGGCGCGGATCCAGCCGCTCCAGGTTGGCCGCGGCTGCACCCAAGCGACGGCGCTCGGATTCGAACCGCGCCACGGCGCAGCGCTGCCACGCGGCCCAGAGCTCGTCGAGCCGCTGGATCCGCACGCTGATGCGGCGCCGCGGCAGCTCCAGAGCGCGGTGATGGCGCAGCCGTTCGATCCGGGTGCGGATCCGCTCGAGCCGCAGGCGTCCGGCGCCGCCGAGCCGGTCGGCGAGCAGGCCGAGACGAACCCGAAGCTCGTGGGCGCTGGCGACCAGCATTTCGGCTGCGGCGGATGGGGTCGGCGCGCGGACGTCCGCAACCAAGTCGGCCAGCGTGACATCGACTTCATGGCCGACCGCCGAAATGGTCGGGATCGAGCTGGCCGCCAGCGCGCGGACCACGGTCTCCTCGTTGAAGGCCCACAGATCCTCCAGCGAGCCGCCGCCGCGGCATACCACCAGAGCATCGAAGCCGCCGATCCGGTTGGCGCTGGCCACGGCCGCCGCGATTTCGGCCGCCGCGCCGTCGCCCTGAACCCGGACCGGGAGCACCAGCACTTGAACGCCCGCAAAACGGCGCCGCATCACCTTGAGAAAGTCGCGGACCGCGGCGCCGCTGGGGGAAGTGATCAAGGCGATGCGGCGCGGGATGCGCGGGAGGATGCGCTTGCGGATCGGATCGAACAGGCCCTCGGCCTCGAGCCGAGCGCGGAGCTGGTCGAAGGCGAGCTGCAAGGCGCCCAAGCCGCGCGGCTCGATTCGGTCCGCCACCAATTGATACTCGCCGCGCGGCTCGTAGAGCGACAGCGCGCCATGGGCCAGCAGCTCGAGCCCGTCTTGGAGCTCGAATCGCAGCAGCAGCGCCTGGGAACGCCACAACACCACCCGCAGCTGCGCATGGGCGTCTTTGAGGGTGAAGTAACAGTGGCCGCTGGCCGGCCGCCGCAGGTTGGAGATCTCGCCGCTGACCCAAAGATCCGGGTAGTTGAACTCGAGGTCGTCTCGAATCGAGCGGGTCAGCTCCTCGACGGTGTAAATCTTAGACGGCATGCTTCACCCGGCGCGGCAACGGCGTGGGCGGCGGCTCACCTCGGGCGGCGCCGATCGCTCATCGAGCATACTCGACGGCTCGAGTTTCGCGAATCACCGTGACCTTGATCTCGCCGGGGTATTCCATCTCGCTTTCGATCCGTTTGGCGATGTCCTTGGCCAACCACATGGCATTGTCGTCGCTGACCTTGTCGCTTTCGACGATGATGCGGATCTCGCGGCCGGCCTGAATCGCGAAGGCCTTGACCACCCCCTGGAACGAATCGGCGATGGTTTCGAGCTTCTCGAGCCGCTTGAGGTAGGTTTCGAGAATCTCTCGTCGCGCCCCCGGACGCGCGGCGCTCAGGGCGTCCGCGATCTGAACCAAGACGCTTTCGACGCAGCTCGGCTCGCATTCGAAATGGTGATAGGCGACCGAATTGATGACGTGCTCGTTCTCGTTGTAGCGCCGGCAGATGTCTTGCCCGAGTTTGACGTGGGTGCCCTCGATCTCCTTGTCGACCGCTTTGCCGATGTCGTGCAACAGCCCGGCGCGGCGGGCCAGCTTCGAATCGCAGCCGAGCTCCTCGGCCATGACCCCGGCCAGGAAGGCCACCTCTTTGCTGTGGTTGAGGATGTTCTGTCCGTAGGAGGTGCGGTAGCGCAGCTTGCCGACCAGCCTGAGCATTTCCGGATGCAGCTCCTGGATGCCGAGCTCGAGGCTCGCCTCCTCGCCGTCCTGGACCATTTTCTGCTCGATCTCGGACTTGACCTGGGCGACGACCTCCTCGATGCGAGCCGGGTGAATCCGGCCGTTGGCGACCAACCGCTCCAACGCGATCTTGGTGATTTCGCGGCGCAGCGGATCGTACGAGGAGAGCAGGACCGCTTCCGGGGTGTCGTCGACGATCAGATCGACGCCGGTGGCGAGCTCCAGGGCGCGGATGTTGCGGCCTTCGCGCCCGATGATGCGGCCCTTCATTTCGTCGTTCGGCAGCGGGACCACGCTGACGGTCGATTCCAGCACGTAATCCGAGGCGCAGCGCTGCATCGCCATGGCGATGATGCGCTGGGCGTCGCGTTTGCCGGCGCGCTTGGCTTCCTCCTCGATCTTGCGCAGCAGCCCGGCGGCCTCGTTGCGTGCATCACGCTCCATGGACCGGGTCAGCTGGCGTTTGGCTTCCTCGCGGGTCATGCCGGAGATGCGTTCGAGCTGTTTCTGCTGCTCTCGGACCAGCACTTCGACCCGGTTTTCCTGCTGGGCCAGCTGCTTGGAACGGGCCTCCAGATCCCTGAGCTTGGCGTCGAGCTCGCGCTCGCGGGCGGCCAGGAAGTCGAGCTTGCGCTCCAAGTTGTCTTCGCGTTGCTGCAGCTTGTGCTCCAAGTTCTGCAGCTCGCCGCGTTTGTCCTTGGTGGTGCGTTCGAACTCGGCCTGGGCCGAGATCAACCATTCCTTGGCGGTGAGTTCGGATTCCTTTCGTTTGGTCTCGATCTCACGTTGAGCATCCTTGAGGGTGGCTTCGGCCTGCTGCTTGGCCCGCTCGAGCAGGTGCTGAATCGTGGTGCGACGCAGCAGAAACCAGCTGAGCAGTGCGGCGGCGGCCACCAAGACGGTCGTCCCGAGAATGAAGATTTGATCCACGTCAGCCTCCGACAGCAGTTCAGCCGCCGCCGCGAAGCGGCGGCTGAGCGCCCCGGGTCATGGATCGAAGCTGCTCCGCTGACCCGTGAACCCGGCTTGAGACCGTGCCGGTTCAAGAATCCGGCGGAGCCGCGGCAGCTCAGCCCGCGGAATCGAAAAGGGCTGTTCCTCCGCTGACGCCGTGTGGCAGGCTTTCTGTTTGAACCAGGTTCAAACAGGTGGGTTCCCTCGCTGCCCGGAGTCTGGCTTCCCGGCTTAGGGGGAAACGCTCGTCCGGACTTGGGGATCCCTTATGTTCGTTGTTGGCTCAAAGATCTCCTTGCCAGCACCAACGCTGCAGGGGAAAGCCCAAAAGCCGTGGCTGCGAGGCCCTTAGGACGAGCGGGAACCAGGACTGGCAATGCTGAGGCAGCGGTCAAGGGTGGCCAGAAAGGTATCGGTGCGTTCCAGCACCTGCTGCTCCTGCTGGGCCATCTGCTCGCGGACCGAGTGCAACTCGTCCGCGATATTGACTGCCGCGAGCACCGCGAGCTTGAGGGAGTCGACGGTGGTGGTGTGCTCGGCGATCTCACGCATCTTGCGATCCACGTAAGCGGCGAGCTCCTGGACGTATTTCTGGTTCCCTTCGCCTCGTAGGCTGTAGGTTTGACCGTAAATCTCGACTCGGGTTAGCTCTTCGCCTTTCGGCATAGCGGTTCTATCTCACAGGTTGGACAGCTCTTCGAGCATGGCTTCAACCTTGGCCCGAATGGCCTCGCGTTCATGGCGGTACTTTTCGAGGTCCGCGGCATCCGTTGGAACAGCTGTCTGCCTACTGGCAGCCCCACCCCGGTGTGCGCTTACCTGCTTCTGTAGGTCCTCCTTTTCCTTCTGGAGCGTTTCCAAGGCCGCCGCGAGCTTGTCGAGTCGGTGTGCGACGATATCGAACTTCTCGTTCAGCTTCATAGGACCCGCGGCGGCCGCTCGGGCTGCATCCGGCAACCCGGCGGCAGTATAGCACAGGCCAGCTTCTCGGAGGGAACGGGCAGGGAAAACTTTTTGTCGGGCTCGCGCCTCGCGCCGCCGCGGGCCCCTCGATCGCAGGGGATGGTTTCGGCTTTTTTAGGCCGCGCGCTTGACCGTCTCGGCGAGCTGGTTGAAAGCGGCAGGCTCTCGCACCGCCAGATCGGCAAGCTGCTTGCGATCCAGCTCCACGCCAGCCTTCTTGAGGCCGCTCATCAGGGTGCTGTAGGTCAGCCCGACTTCCCGGGCGGCGGCGTTGATCCGCACCACCCAGAGGCGGCGGTAGT
Organism: Acidobacteriota bacterium; assembly: GCA_036398155.1. Lineage (GTDB taxonomy): Bacteria > Acidobacteriota > DASWHO01 > DASWHO01 > DASWHO01 > DASWHO01. Next base: position 8,285 of record DASWHO010000283.1, on the reverse strand, counting down.
CGCGCTTCTTCCGCTTGCGTCCATGGTAGGCATAAACGCCGGACTTTTCGAGCGCCAGTTTGGCAACCCGATGCAAGCGACTCTTGGCTCCGTAATAGCCTTTGGTCCGTTTGAGGATCTTCTTGCGACGTTGGGCCCGCTTGGGGCCGCGCCGAACGCGGGGCATGACATCGTCTCCTTCGTCAATCGTGGATCGAGATTCGCAATTCTAGCGCTTATACGGCAGCATCCGCTCGATCTTGGGCCGGTCGACTTCGCTGACCAACGTGTTCTGGTCGAGTTTGCGCTTCCGTTTGGGCGATTTCTTGGTCAGGATGTGGCTGTGGAACGCCTTGGCGCGCTTGATTTTACCGCTGGCGGTGCGCTGGAAGCGCTTGGCCGCGCCGCGGTGGCTTTTCTGCTTGGGCATGGGTTGGACTCCTTGGGCCGTTCCGACAAGGACACCCTCGCAGGATACCGGCGCGAGCGTAAACTGCTATTCTAACTGATCTTAGCCTCGCCGTCGCCCCCCGACCCCGGAGCCCGCTAGGAGCCCGCCGCCGCACCCGATCGGGCCGGCTCGCGCCCGTGCTGCCGCTTGGGGGTCAGGATCATGGACAGATTCCGCCCCTCGAGCTTCGGGGTGCGTTCCACGCTGCAGAAATCCCCCAGCTCGCCGAGCAGTCGATCCAAGATCCGGCGTCCGACATCGACGTGATGGATCTCGCGCCCGCGGTACATCACCGTGGCCTTGACCATGTGGCCGCTGTCGAGGAAGCGGGCGATGTGGTTCTTCTTGAACTGATAGTCATGCTCGTCGGTCTTGGGCCGAAACTTGATTTCTTTGAGCTGGGTCTGGCGCTGGTGGCGCCGGGCCTCCTGGGCCTTCTTGTCCTGCTGATAGAGATACTTGCCGAAGTTCAGGATCCGGCAGACCGGTGGATTGGCCTGCGGGGCGATCTCGACCAAGTCGAGCTCTTTGGCCCGAGCCATTTGGATCGCCCGATCCGGTGTCATGATGCCGAGCTGGCTGCCATCTTCATCGATAAGCCTGATTTCCGAAGCCCGGATGCGCTCGTTGACCCGGACCCGCGTGTTGCTGAGACGGGGATCTCGCTTCTCCACCTGCAACTCCTTAACCCTGTTTCCTGTGAGACATACGGTAAGAACCTAACCTCCTTGGAGGCGCCGAACGATCCGACCCCTCACGGTTTGGTAGCACGAGAGCGATCGAGCTCGGCGCACTCGGCGATGAAGTCCTCGACCGCGGTGGCGCCGAGATCACCCTTGAATCGATTCCGGACCGAGATCCGACCGCTCTCGATCTCACGGTCCCCCATGACCACCATGAACGGAACCTTCTGCAGCTGAGCCTCGCGGATCTTGTATCCGATCTTCTCCGGGCGCCCATCGACCTCGGCCCGCAGGCCGGCGGCATGGAGCCGGGCGCGCAGCGCTTCCGCCGCCGCGCCATGGCGTTCCGCCACCGGCAGCACCACAACCTGGACCGGGGCGAGCCAAAACGGGAAGGCGCCGGCGTAGTGCTCGATCAGAGTGCCGAAAAAGCGCTCCATCGAACCGAGCAGCGCGCGGTGCACCATCACCGCCGTGTGCTCTTTGGAATCCGAGCCCACGTAGGTCACGCCGAAACGCTGCGGCAAGGTGAAATCGAATTGAACCGTGGTGAGCTGCCACTCGCGGCCCAGCGCGTCGAACAGCTTGATGTCGATTTTCGGGCCGTAGAAGACCGCCTCGCCCTCCTTGCGTTGGTAGGGCAGGCCCTTCTCCTCCAGGCTTTCGACCAGAGCCTGCTCGGCGCGATCCCATTCTTCGTCGCTGCCGGCGTACTTGGCTTTGGCGGCGGGATCGCGCACCGAGAGGTCGATCTGGAAGCGCTCGAAACCGAAGGTTTTGAGCACCACTTCCGCGAGCTCCAGACAGGCCCGGACCTCGGCGCCGATCTGCTCTGGGGTGCAGAAGATATGCGCGTCATCCTGGGTGAAGCCTTTGACCCTTAGCAGCCCGTGCAAGGTGCCGCCGCGTTCGTTGCGGTAAACGGTGCCGAACTCCGCCAGCCGCACCGGGAGATCGCGATAGCTGCGGCGCCGCGACTTGTAGATCTGGATGTGCCCGGGGCAGTTCATCGGCTTGAGCACGAATTCCTCGTTTTCGACCTCGAGAAAAAACATGTTGTCGCGGTAGTACTGGGCGTGGCCCGAGGTCTGCCACAAGCTCGAGCGCGCGATATGGGGCGTGTAGACGAAATCGTAGCCGTGGGCGAGCAGCTGCTGGCGCAGGAATTCCTCGATCCGCTGGCGGATCGAGGCGCCCTTGGGGTGCCAGAAGATCAGCCCGCCGCCGACCTGCTCTTGGATGCTGAACAGATCCAGCTGCTTGCCCAGCGTGCGGTGGTCGCGCCGCGCCGCTTCCTCCTGCAGCTGCAGGAAAGCATCGAGGTCTTGCTGGCGGAAGAACGCGGTGGCGTAGATACGCTGCAGCATCGGCCGGTGCTCGTCGCCCTTCCAGTAGGCGCCGGCGACTTTCAGGACCTTGATCGGGCCGATCGCGCCGGTTGAGGGCAGGTGAGGGCCGCGGCAGAAGTCGATGAAGTCGCCCTGCTGATAGAGTGTCAGGCTTTGGTCGGCGCGTTCCTCGATCAGCTCACACTTGAGCTTTTCGCTGCGCTGACCGAAGAAGTCGAGCGCCTCCTCCTTGGTCACCTCGCGCCGGCTGAAGGTTTGATCGGAGGCGATCAAACTCCTCATTTCCGACTCGATGCGCTCGAGATCCTCGGGCTTGAAGGACTCCTCGCGCTGGAAATCGTAATAGAAGCCGTTGTCGATGGCTGGCCCGATCCCGACTTTGACTCCCGGAAACAGATGGGTCACCGCCTGGGCCAAAACGTGCGAAGCGCTGTGGCGCATGACTTCGAGGGCGTCCCGATCGTTGGGATTTTCGAGCGTGATCAGGGTAATTCGTCCGCCGCCGGAGGCGCCGGTGTGGAAGTCGCGGATTTCCCCTTCGAGCTTCACGGCGATGGCGCGCCCGGCCTGTTCGGGATACAGGCGCACGGCCAGCTCGCGAAAGGTCAGGCCGGAGGGCAAGCAATGCTGCTCGCCGTCCGCAGTTACAAAGGTCAACTCGGACATCCGCGGGATTCTTTAGAGTACGGGGAGTTCAAGGATGGGTCAGGCCATGAAAGGGATCAGCGCCGGGGAGTGGTAGGCGCGGGCGGTTTCGAACCGCCGACCTCTACCGTGTCAAGGTAGCGCTCTCCCCCTGAGCTACGCGCCTTGGTTTCATGGGTCCTCAAAAGCTTCTCGTTCGACAGCGCGCCCGGATCGGCTCAGCCCTGGCGGCGAACAAATATGGTAATCGCGCCGGGGGGCGCTGTCAATTCATCTTGACGCTCGACCGCGGGCCGCAGCCGCAGGAATCGGGTGGGCTTTCAGTCGGGAATCGGGGTGGGTCGCGACCGGCGGCCGCGAGGAGCGCAGGTTCCCAGCGTCTCTTCGGGACCCAAGTTTCACCTAATTTGACGGTTTTTCGACGTCGCTGGCGGTTGCGCCCTCTCCATGGATCGCGCCGAGCGGGGCTTGAGGCCGCCGAGTCGTATTCCGGAGTCCATGCCCCTTGTGCGCCATTGGCATGCCGATTGCTGGTGATGCAGGCAGTCACAATGCCGATCGGTCAGCTATTTCAGAAAATTGGAGCCGCCAAGCGCCCGCCCATGAGGAGCGCCCGAACGCCGCAGGAGCTGGATGAGGCGACCCGAATCAAGCTCGAAGAGCGGCGCAAGCTGTTTCGCAACGACTACAGGACCGCGGAGGAGCGCGCGCGACTGGCGCGCCGCCAGGCAACGCTGCCGAGCTATTACGTGGGCAGGCCGATCGTGCGTCCGGTCGGTGAAACCGAAATTCTGGAGCAACTGAACGAAACCGAACGCCAGCTGAGCCACAATAATGGCGACTCGTCGAACGATCTGGGCGCCACTAACGCCGCCCGCTTGATGGTGACGCGCAGCGAGCCCAAGCAGTTGGAGGTCTCGTTCACGTACTTCCTGGGACGCTACGCCACCGCGCTCACGATGCTGGGCCTATCGCCCTCGCTGCGCGAGGCTCTCAGCCACTCGGTGGTGCCTCACGTCGGCAGTCGGATTCAGGAGCTGCCCAACCATGACGTCCAGGGTGGATTCCGGTTGAACGATCACAACCTCGACCGCCAGGCCACGGCCGCGATTTGGAGCCACGTCCTCAAGGCGGTCGACAGCCAGGAGGAAGGCTTTCTACGCCAAGCGCGCGGGCACTTGCTGAGCTCGGTTCAGAATGAACCATCGCTGCAAACCTGGCTGCATGCGGCCCTCAAGGACAATGCCGAGCGGCTGCGCAGCTATGTGGCCCGCATCGAGAGTCGAGTGGCGGAACAGATGGAAACCGGAATCTACCGGCCGGTCATCAGCGGTCCCGCTACCTATGAGCTGTTGTTCCGGCTCATGGCGGTGCGGACGGACATCGTCAGCGGCAGCGCCTTCGAGTTCGATCAGAAGGTGCTGAACCTGATCCGGACCGATCTGCAAAGGAGCCGGTCCAACGGGAATCAGGACCAAAACCTGCTGCGCGCGGACGACTACGTGCTGCGCGGCCTGTTCACCGACTGAGGAGCTGGAAGCACACCGCGCCGGAGGATCGGGCGCGAGGGCCAATCCGCCGGCCTAATTGCCGAAGCCCCTCCAGGCCGCGGCGGCGGGCGCGTCACCCGGCCCCCGGCGCAGGAAATCGCCGAATCGAAAGCGGAGTGGTCGTCCGTGCAAATCTTCCAAGCGTTCCAACTGTTCGGACGTCAGCGCGGCCTTGCAGTCCAGCCGCGTATCCAACGCCAGCTTTCGGAGCTGGGCCTCCAGCGCTGCGACTTCTTCGATCTTGGCGCCGAGCAGCTCCCGTTCGGGCGTTTCGCTGTCCAGCAGCTCCGCCATTTCCACTTGCAGCAGGCGGATTCGAGCTTTCAGAGCGATCGCCTGTTTGAGTTCTTCGCGACGGAGCTGCTCGATGCGCTCGCGCTGCTCAGCGCTCAGGTCCAATGCTTGCGCCAGCGCCAGCGGGACTGCAGCGCTCAACTCCGGCCGCGGCGCGCGGTGTGGATGAGCGAAGCTGGTCCCCATTGCCAGCGACACGGCCAGCCCAACCCCCATGGTCCTAATGGTCCAACCGTTCATGATCTGCACCTCCTGGGAGCGCAGCTCCCGGAGACCTAGAGTCGGGTCGCGGGCGCGATGTTAAGCCCGGCGCGGGCTGGGCCCGGCCGCGTCGGGGATCTTCGGGGATGGTTGGAAATTGCCCCGAGGGTGCCCGCAGTGTTATACGGATTGTTTCCAGTGCTCAGGGATGGCTGAACGAACCCGAGGCGACCCGAGGGCGTATAAGGTGCGATACATCCAAGTCTGGAGGAACCGTTCATGAGGGCTATTTCAAGTCGAGTCTGGGCTGGCGCGCTCTCCCTGGCTTTGGTTTTGTCGGGCAGGGCCGCCGACGGAGCGCAAACCACCCCGGCCGGAGTCGCAGCGGCGGCCAGTCCCAACGCCATGACTGAACTGAGGCTGACGCTTCAGGACAGCGTCCTGACTGCGCTCAAGAACAACTTGGGGATCGAGGTCAATCGGTTTATCCCGTTGATCTCTGAGACCGCGATCCGGCAGGCGTTGGGGGAGTTCGACTCGTTTCTCTACTCCAACACGCTCTACACCGATGCGACCGTGCCGGCCAACTCTGCGCTGCAAGGAACTGCCGTTGCCGCCTCCACAGCGAAGGTTTGGGATACGACGACCGGCTACCGCCAGAAGTTGTTCAGCGGCCTTAACTACGACGTTTCCCTACAAACGACCCGCACCGAGGTCAACAATCGGTTCCTGCTGTTCAATCCACGCTGGGAAAGCAATCTGAACCTGAGCATCACTCAACCGTTGCTGAAGGGTTGGGGGTTCAGCGTCAACCGAATCAACATCGAGCTGGCGCGCGGCAACCACAGGATATCCCTATCCGAGTTCGAGCAGAGCGTGATCGATACCATCGCTCAGGTCGAGAACAACTATTGGGACCTGGTCTTCTCGATCAGCGATCTCGAAGTCAACACCGAATCGCTGCAGCTCGCCCAAGAGCAGCTCGAGCGCAATCGGATTCAGGTCGAGGTCGGCACCATGGCACCGATTGAAATCACCCAGGCGCGCGCCGAGGTCGCCAGCCGCGAAGAGGGTATCATCCTGGCGCAAACGGCGATTGAAAACAACCAGGACACGCTCAAAACCTCGATCAATATCAGAGATCCGGTGCAGCGCCTTGCTACCATCGTGCCGCTCGATCAGCCCAGCTTTGTGTCGCTGGACCAGACCTTGGAGCAGGTGGTCCAGGCGGCGCTGGAGAATCGGCCTGAACTGAGGCAGGAGCGCGAGCGGATGGGGAATGCGCAGCGCAGCCGCGATTACTACCGCAACCAAATGAAGCCGCAGCTCGATTTGGTGGCGAGCTTCGGCAGCACCGGGCTCGATGGAGAGAGTCTGGTGTTTGACTGCGACCCCTTTTCGGATCCCGACTGCCAGCCCTCGGGCTCGGTCCGCGGCGGCATCGGGGGCTCACTGAACGATGCCTTCGGATTTGATTTTCGCACCTGGACCGTCGGCGCCAATTTTTCCTTGCCGATCAAGAACGATACCTACGGTGGGTTTTATCAGCAATACCGGTTGGAGGTCGAGCGGTCCGAGGCGCAGCTCCGCGATCTTGAAAACCAGATCGCTTTGGAAGTGCGGACCGCCTATCGGCAAGTTGAAGCCGGTATCAAGCTGATCGAAGCCACCCGAGTGGCCCGCGAGCTCCAGAATGAGAAGCTGGTGGCCGAGCAGAAGAAGTTCTCGGTCGGGACCAGCACCAACTTTCAGGTGCTGCAGTTCCAGCGCGATCTGACCCAAGCGAAGAGTCAAGAGCTCAACGCCTTGATCCAGTACAACAAGCTGCGGATCGCGCTGGAGCAGGCCAAGGGTACGCTGCTCAAGAATCGTGGTATTTCGCTCGGCTCCTAGGGGCAGGTGGTTTTTGTTTCCGCCCCCTGATGAGCGCTAAGATGGAGTCGTGAGGCCAGCGCAAGCGCCCGGGGAGGCAGCCGGCTGGTGGCAGGCTCACCGCCACCAGATCGGGAGCGGGCTGTTTGGAATCTATCTGTCAGTCCTGGCTCTTGGGACCGTCGGCGAACTGTTCGAGGTTGAGTGGATCCTCAGGTTGCCGCTGTGGGCACCGTAGGAGCTGCCGCGCAGGCTTCTAGGGTGAGATCCTAATCGAAGGCGCCGGTGCCGGCCTTTTCTGTCGTGATGATTGCCCAGGACGCCGAGCGCTCGCTGGCGTGGGCGCTCGACAGCGCCTGCGGCGCCGATGACCTGCTGGTGGTCGACGGCGGCAGCCGCGACCGCACCTGCTCCATCGCCGCGGCAGCGGGCGCGCGGGTTCTGGAGCGGCGCTTCGACGACTACAGCAGTCAGAAGAACTTCGCCAATTCGAACGCCGCCCACGACTGGGTATTCTCGCTGGACGCCGACGAAGCGATCGATCCGGTGCTCGGCGCGGCCTTGGATCGATTCCGCCGAACCTCAGCCGAAAGGCTGCCGGCCGGATATCGGGTCGAGCGCCGCTCGTTCTTCCTCGGCAGGTGGGTGCGGCATGGCGGCTGGTGGCCGGATCGCGCGGTGCGCTTGTTCAACCGCCACCAGGCCAGCTGGCGCGGGATCGTTCACGAGCGCTTGGAACTGCACGGCGCGATCGAAGATCTGCCGGGCCACTTGGAACATCGAACCTATGCCGACACCGAGGATCAGAGGTTCCGGCTGGAACGCTACGCTCAGCTGTGGGCCAGGGCGCAGCGGCAAGAGGGCCGGAGCGGCTCGCACCTCAGGCTCCTGGCTGGACCGCCGCTGGCGTTTCTGGGGCGCTTCATCGCCCGCCTCGGGCTGCTGGACGGCCGCGCCGGGCTCTGGATCGCCTGGGGTCAGGCGCGCCATGTCTTTCGTCGCGAGACGATCCTTCTTTCCGGAGCCGATCGGGATTCAGACAACGAGCCTGCGCGGCGCAGCTTGAGCGAGGACTAACCAGTCAAGGGCTGCGCCCTTGATATCCACCCGCGGCGCCAGCCTAGCCCGCTTTTCTCACGAGGCATCGTCGCGAGGCGGCGTAAGGTGCGGTGGCTGCAAGGCATGCGCCGCCCGGCCGACGCAGGCATACTGGACAGTATGTCGAGGAGGCCGGGCAAGCATAACGCCGCAGACACCGTGC
>DASWHO010000282.1:0-13660 GCA_036398155.1 Acidobacteriota bacterium | reverse complement strand
GGACGGGAGCGGCGCATCGAGGTCGAGCCCGACATGCCGCTGCTCTGGGTGCTGCGCGACATCTTGGGGCTCACCGGCACCAAGTACGGCTGCGGCATCGCGCAGTGCGGCTCCTGCACCGTGCATCTGAACGGCGAGCCGATGCGCTCGTGTGTGACGCCGGTATCGCAAGTGGGCGAGCGGGCCGTGACCACCATCGAAGCGCTGTCGCCGGACGGCACCCACCCGGTGCAGAAAGCCTGGATTGCTGAAGAGGTTCCGCAGTGCGGCTACTGCCAGTCAGGCCAGATCATGGCGGCGGCCGCCCTGCTCGCCTCGACGCCGAACCCGAGCGACGCGGATATCGACGCGGCGATGTCGGGCATCCTGTGCCGCTGCGGCACCTACGATCGGATCCGGCGCGCCATTCACCGCGCGGCGCGCGAGACATGAGCCCCGAGCGTCGCATCCTGCGGGATGTCGTGAAGCTCGACCGGCGCGACTTCATCAAGCTGAGCGCCTTGGCCGGTGGCGGCTTGCTGCTCGGGGTGCACGTCCCGGACGCGGACGCCGCTTCGCCGGCTGCGGCGACGTTCGAGCCCAACGTCTTCGTGCGCATCGATCGCGACGGCGCGACCACCATCGTGGTGCACAAAGCCGACATGGGGCAGGGTGTGCGCACCTCGCTGCCGATGATCGTGGCGGAGGAATTGGATGCGGATTGGAGTCGGGTCCGGGTCGAGATCGCCGACGCCCACCCGGACAAATACGGGCGCCAGATGACCGTCGGCAGCGGCAGCGTCCGCGACGGCGCGTGGCTGCCGCTGCGCCGCGCCGGCGCGGCGGCGCGCGAGCTGCTGGTCGCCGCGGCCGCGGCGCGTTGGAGCGTGCCGGTGGAGCAGTGCCGCACCGAAAGCGGACGCGTGGTGCACGACGGCTCGGACCGCGCGCTCGATTATGGCGCGCTGGTCGAGGATGCGGCCGCGCTGCCGCTTCCGGCCGAGCCGCGGCTCAAGGATCGCTCGGAGTTTCGACTGATCGGCAAACGCTTGCCGCTGCTCGATACGCCATCGAAGGTGACCGGGCGAGCCGAGTTCGGCATCGACGTGCGCGTTCCGGGCCTGTTGTTCGCGACCGTCGTTCACCCGCCGGTGTTCGGCGCCTCGGTGCGTGCTTTCGACCCGACCGCCACGCGGGCGGTGCCGGGTGTGCGACAGGTGTTTCGAGTTTCCCAAGGCGTGGCGGTAGTGGCGGAGCACACCTGGGCCGCGTTCCAGGGCGCCAAGACGCTGGACATCACCTGGGAGTCGGGCGGCTTCGCGATGAGCAGCGCGGATATCTTTCAGCACTTCGCCGAGTTGGCGGGCGGCGCGGCCACCGCGGCGCGCAGCGAAGGCGACGCCGAGGCGGCGCTGGCCGGGGCCGATGGTGCGAAGCGCGTCGAGGCGATCTACGAGGCGCCCTACCTCGCCCACGCGACCATGGAGCCGATGAACTGCACCGCGGACGTGCGCCCGGATCGCTGCGAGATTTGGGCGCCGACCCAGCATCCGCAGGGCGCGCAGAGCGCGGCGGCCGAGATCACCGGCCTGCCGATCGATGCCGTAACCGTCCACATGACCTATCTGGGCTGCGGCTGGGGCCGGCGCAGCCGTCCCGATTTCGTTCAGGATGCGGTGGAAGCCTCGAAGCAGGCCGGCGCTCCAGTCCAAGTGTTATGGACCCGCGAAGAGGACATGCAGCACGATTTCTATCGACCGGCCGCCCATGCGCGCTGCGCTGGGGCGATCGGACCGGACGGAGGGGTCACGGCGCTCCGGCTCCGCACGGTCGCCTCGCCGCTGCGCGGCGGCGACGGAGTTGATGGCGCCGCGGTCGACGGTCTGGCGACCACCCGCTACGCGATTCCCAATCTGTTGGTCGATTACGTGCGCCCGGACATCGGAGTGCCGGTCGGCTACTGGCGCTCGGTCGGACCGTCGCAGAACACCTTCATCTTGGAGAGCTTCATCGACGAGCTGGCGCACGCGGCCGGACGCGATCCGTTCGAGCTGCGCCGCGAGCTGCTGGCCCAGGCTCCGCGCCTGCGGCGCGTGCTCGAGCGCGCCGCCGAGAAGTCCGGCTGGGGCACGACGCCGCCGGCCGGCCGGGCGCGCGGCATCGCGCTGGTGGAAAACAAAGGCGGGCTGGTCGCCGAAGTGGCCGAGGTCTCGCTCCACGCCGGTCGCGTCCGGGTCCACCGCGTCACCTGCGCGGCGGACTTCGGTCAGATCATCCATCCGGGTATCGTCGAAGCGCAGGTGGTGGGCTCGATCGTGTGTGGCTTGACGGCGGCGCTCTACGGCGAGATCACCATTGAGGCCGGGCGCGTGCGCCAGAGCAACTTCCACGACTATCCGCTGCTGCGGATGCGCGAAATGCCAGCCGTCGAGGTGCACGTGATCGACAGCGACGAGGAACCGGGCGGGGTCGGCGAGCCGGCCGTGCCGCCGATCGCGCCGGCGGTGGCCAACGCCCTATTCGCGCTGACCGGCAAGCGCATCCGCCGCCTCCCAATTGGGGGACAGGTTATTTAAATGCTTTTCGGGGACAGCTTATTTCTTAAACATCAAGAATAGTATCTGGATATCTTGAATTTGGCTTATGAGACCGAACTCCTTTTCTTTCACGCGGATGGGGACTCGATCTGATGAGAATACCTGTCCCCAAATAGGGATTAAATAACCTGTCCCCTTAATGTTACCTTAATGCTTAATGGAGCCAGATGGGGGAGGACCAGGCTTGCTGGCCGTCGACCTGGGTGACCCGCACGTAATAGCTGGTTTCCCCGGGCGGGAGCGCATGCTCGGTGACCTTGAATTGGAGCCGGCGTAGATCCTCCGTCTGGAGCCTGCGGTCGCCTTGCGGGTTGTTCGGCTCGTAGATCAGAAACACGCCGTCGGCGCGGCCCGGGGTCTGCTGGACCCGAATTGCGGCAAACCTGTCGATCAGGTTGCGCACGATCTCCACGCGATCGATCGCCGCGGTGCCCTCGACTCGGACCTCGAGCTCGAGCGGCGCCTCGGCCTCCAAAATGGAGCCCATCGGCGCGCCGGCGGCGCTGAACTCGAGCACGATCCGCGCCCCGCTGGTGGCGTAGTTGCGCCGCGCTCGGATCGCCTCGAACAGCGAGGGCCGGTCGAGCCGCTCGGCCAGGATCGCGGTCAGCCCGCCTTCGCCCGGCGTGAGGTGGTGGGTGTCGCTGGCTCCCATCACGCCGACGTGGCGCCCGCGGCGCAGCGCGTCCTGGTATTGGTGGCCCGGCACCTGGCGGCGCCCCGCCCACGGATTGCCGTAGAATTCGAAGCGCCCGTGCCACGACGCGATCTCGAAGTTGGGCTCGAGCGCCTCGTCGTGGGTCGCGTCGGGATCCCACCGGCCCCAGGTGGCGTTGCCGGTGTGGTGCGGCGACATCAGGCCGTCGTGCCGGCGCGCGTGGGCGTAGAGCTCTTCGATGGTGTCGCCTTCCGGCGCCGCCGAGCTCAGCGGCGGTCCGCCCTGGTCGCGGTGCAGGATCACGCGGTGGCCGTAGCGCGAGCCGGCGGTCCACTCCCAGCCGGTCAGGCTGACGAAGCGCCCCGGGGCGGTGAACTGCTGGGCGGTGAGCTGGAGCTCGGCGTATTCGGTCGCCTGCAACTGACCCATCTCGGTGTGGTCGCTGACCACCGCGAAATCGAGCCCGAGATGATCGCGGGCGAGCTGCAGCAGCTGGTCCGGCAGACCGGTCTTGGCGTCGCTCAGGATGCTGTGCGAATGCGGATCGCCGAAGAAGATCCGCCAGCGACCGTCCGCCGTCGCCGCCGTCCGCGGCTCGGGGCCGGGCAGGATCGGCTCATCCAACTCCTCGGTCCGGAAGCGCTCCTCGGGCGCCGGTGCCGGTTCGGCTTCGACCCAGCCTTCAGTCGGTGCGATCAGCGTTCCGGTCAGGACCACGTTCGGATTGGCGCGGGTGTTGTACCGATCGACGTCGCCGCCTTGAAACTGCGCTTCTTGTCCCGGCTCCGGCAGCGCCTGGCCTTCCCAAACCAGGTGCAGGTCGCCGTCGGGCCCGAGCGCCGCCTGAGGCCATTCGTCGCGGCCCGGCGACATCTCGGTCAGATGCAGCTCGGGCGACCAGGCGCGGCCGTCGTGGACCCGGGCCCAGAGGTCGAAGTTGTGGGCGCCGGTCGCGTCGGTGCGCCAGACGATCCAGGCGCGCTGGTCGCGATCGAGAAAGACGCTGGGATAGTTCTGGGTTTGCTTCCAATGCCAGTAGGGATCGACCGCGTCGGCCGCGGTCTTGTTGGTCATGCCGTAGCTCACCTGGCCGGACAGCGCGCCGGGCACGGCTCCGGGCGGCGCTAGCCAGCGGCCGCCGCGCCGCAGGCGGACGAAGGCGTCGCCGGAATGCCGGTCGGTGCGCAGCGCCGCGCTTCGGTGGCTGCGCATCGAGTTCCAGGCCAGCCACAACGTGCCGTCCGAAGCGCAGGTGAGCGCAGGCGAGTCGTCGATCGCGGCGTCGCGCGTGACCGGCTCCGGCGCTGCGAGCAGCGGCGCAGCCGGGCCGCGAGCCTGAGCCTGCGTCAGCCAGATGTCGTAGTTGCCGGACCGGGTCGAGTCCCATGCCAAGAAAACGCCGCCGGCCGGATCGGCGGCCAGCGCCGGACGCCGATCGAGCCCTTCGCTCTCGATCACCGCCGGCGCGCTCCAAGCGGCGCCGCCGGCCTGCGCCACCAGCGCGATCGAGAAGCCGCCGGGCTCGGCGACCTCCCAGGCGACCCAGAGCCGCCCGTCGCGATCGCGCGCCGCCGCCGGATGCAGCGCGTCCTGATTCGGCGGCGACAAGAGCTGCTCCGGCCCCCACTTTTCGCCGATTCGCCGCCGCGCGAAGATCGACCAGCGGTCGTGCCGGCGGCCGTGCCAGAAAATCCAAAGCGCGCCGTTGCCGTCGAGCACGAGCTGTGCGCCGCTCTCGGTCCCCTCGCCGGCGTCGAGCCGCTGCTCGGCCGACCACGCGCCGCTGAGCCGCGAGCGCACCACGATGCGATCGAGCCCGCGATCCATCGAGGTCCAGGCGACCCACGCCGCACCCGCGGGATCGAATGCGATCGACGGATACTTGTCGTAGCGTCCGGCCGCCGACAGCGATTCGATCTCGCGCTGCGCACCGTCCGCCACCGCGGCCGGCGTGAAGGCCGCCACCATGAACATCATACCCGCAGCTGAGCTCCGCACGATGTCCCCGCAGTGAGCCTCGGTATCGGTGATCGGGACCCCTAGAGTCAAGCTCTGGTCAAGATCGTGTCGTGAAAACCAAACGGGATTGGATCCGGTAGGGGAGGCGCTTGTCCACTCCAGTGGCGCGGCGGAGTCGAAAATGGCGGCCCATGCCGCGCGCCGGGCCGCTCGGGCGGGGTCGAGCCCCGCCCCTACATTAGCCCGTGACGTTCAGGTTTGAGTCCAGCGCCGCAATACGGCGGGTCCAGCCGCGTTGTTATTCGGCCGCGGCGGGAACCCAGCGGCCCGACTCGGGCGGCTCGATTCGTTTCTGCTCGCGCAGGTAATCCATCACCAGCTCGGAGAGCAGGACGCCGCCGTCTTCGAGCTTCTCGCTTTCGAGGAACGTTTGATAGAGATCGCCGCCTTGCCCGAGGAAGCTGTTGGTCGCCACTCGGTAGCTGCGCGCATCCTCGACCGGCGCGCCGCCGATGCGGAGCTCGAGCAGGCGCTGGCGCGGCGGCCGCGACAGGTCGTAGACCGCGCGCAGGCCCGAAACCTGCGGCAGGCCGCGCTCCAAAGTCAGTCCTTGCTCCAGCACCTCGCGGATCTGGGCGCCGGTCATCGCGAATGTGACCAGCGTGTTGACGAACGGCAGCGCGTCGAGCACGTGGCCTTTGGTCACCTCGCCCTGCGGCAAGTCGGCCCGCAGGCCGCCGGCGTTGGTGATCGCGATATCGGCGCCGGAGCGCAGCCGCATCACGTCCGCGACGAAGCTGCCGAGCAGCGACTCGGCCCGGTAATCCCGCACTAGGCGGCGTTCGGTGGTCGCCAGCACCTCGCCGATCTGCGGCGCGACCTGCCTTCGATACGGCTCGAGCTTTTTGACCATCGCCGGGTCGGGCTCGAGCCGGTCGCTCCAGACCTTGAGCAGCTCGCCCTGATGGGCGGCCAGCTTGCCGTCCTCGAGCGCCAGCTTGAGATAGCCCAGACGGGTGCCGTAGCCGTAGGTCTGCACGATCAGAGTCCCGCTCTCGGGATGCACGTACGGCGTTTCGATCCCGCGGTGGGCGTGGCCGCCGATGAACACGTCGATCCCTTCGACCGCGCCGCAGAGCCGGATGTCCTCGTCGAAGTCGCGCTGCAGATCGGCGTGGGCCTCGGCGTCGGTCTGCATCGGACCGGTCTTGCCTTGATGGGCCAGCACCACGATCAGATCGACCGCGGGGCGCAGCTCGCGCACCGCCGCCGCCACCGCCGGGATCGGATCGGGGAACTCCAGCTCGGTGATCCCGGAGGGCAGCGCCACGCTGCGGGCGTCCTGGCCGATGATCCCGATCACCCCGAGCCGCACCCCGCCGCGCTCGAGGATCGCGTAGGGACGGCTGTAGCGGTGATCGGTTCCCTTATAGAAGATGTTGGCGCCCAGGATCGGAAACGGCGCCCGGAACATCTGGCGCTCGAAGTTGTCGGCGCCGTAATCGAATTCGTGGTTGCCGATCGCCATCGCGTCGTAGCCCATCGTGATCATCATCTCGATCAGCGCTTCGCCGCGGGTCAGAAACGAGAGCATGCCGGTGAACATGTCGCCGGTGTCGAACAAAAACACGATCGGGTCGCGGGCGCGGATCTGCCGGATCATGCTGGCGAGCTCGGCGGCGCCGCCGCGCCGCGGCGAGCCCTCCATCCAATAGGCCGGGATCGGATCGATCGCGCTGTGAAAGTCGTTGGTGTAAAGCAGGGTCACTTCTTTTCGACTGCTTTCGGCGCCGGCCGCCGCTGCGATCAGCAGCAGCGCGGCGCAAAGGGCAAAGCGTCGGATGGCGCTGGTCATTCCCGCGGATTCTCCCTTCCCGAGTGGTTTTGAGACGGGGCGAGCTTACCGAATCGCGCTTGCCTTTGGATAGACCCGCCGCCGCCCCCGGAGCCCGGTCCGAGGCGGCTGTTCGCGCCGCCCTGGAAGCGGCCGATCGGCCTGAAACGGGCGCCGCCGGTCGGTCATCCAATCCTGCAAGCCGCGATGAGCAAGAGCATCCATCGGACCCCGACGGGATCCGCCAACCGCTGGGCGCTGGTTCTGGCCGCCGGCGAAGGGACGCGGCTGCGGGCCTTGACCACCGACCGCAGCGGGATCGCGGTTCCCAAGCAGTTCTGCTCGCTTCAGGGCGGCCCCTCGCTGCTCGAGGAGACTTTGCAGCGGGCGGCGCGGCTGGCGCCGCGCGATCGGATCGTCACCGTGGTGGCGGCGGACCACCGCCCCTGGTGGCAGTCCGAGCTGGCCAACCTGCCCGAGCGCAGCATCGTGGTGCAGCCTTCGAACCGCGGCACCGCGCCCGGCATCCTGCTGCCGCTGCTCTCGATCCTCGAGCGCGATCCCAAGGCGCGGATCGCGGTGCTGCCCTCCGACCATTTCGTCGCCGACGAGATCAGCTTGGCGCAATCGATCGGCGCGGCGTTCGACGCGGTGGAGCGCGACCCCGGCAGGCTGGTCTTGTTGGGCATCGAGCCCGACGCGCCGGAGACCGAATACGGCTGGATTCTGCCGCGCGCCGGCGCGGACTTCGGGTTGGCCGAGGTCGAGGCGTTCGTCGAGAAGCCCGAAGCCCGGCTCGCCGCCGAGCTGCTCGCGCGCGGCGCGGTCTGGAACAGCTTTCTGTTCGTGGCTCGCGCCGCGACGCTGCTGAAGCTGTTCCGCAAGCGGCTGCCCGAGTTGGCAGCGGCCTTCGAGCGGACCGCGAAACGCAAGGGCGATCGAGCTGCGGCGCTCGCCGAGCTCTATCAGGAGCTGGAGGCGGCGGATTTCTCGCGCCGGCTGCTCCAGCAATCGGCCGCCGAGCTGCGGCTCTTGTCGGTGCCGGCGTGCGGCTGGAGCGATCTGGGGACTCCGACTCGCGTGGCCCAGTGCCTCCAGCGGCTGCCGCGCGCGACCCGCCGTCCGCGCTGGTTCCCGGTCAGCCCACCCGCGGTGGTGGATCTGGCCCAAGCCGTAACCAGCGCAGCCTTCTAGCTCTAGCCCGGTGGCGGATCTGGCGCCGGCTGCTTCGTTGGGCTCGTTCGCCCTCCTCCGGCGTACCTGATTAGTACGCCTCCGTCGGGCTCTCTTCGCCCGCCTGGCATCCGACGCCATCTCGGCCGCCCACCAAGCCGTGCTGGCGCGGCGGATCTGGCGCCGGCAGCCAGGGGGTGTGGGGGAGTTCCTCCACTCTGGACGCCGCTGGGATCGCGCTCCCATATGGGTGCAGTGGGCAAGCTCTGCTTTGCCCACGGACGAGGTTGGACGGACTGGTGACTTTTCCAGATTCGTGGTGCTGTCCGTGGGCGGAGCGAAGCTCGCCCACGGCACCCCCACAGGGCGAAAATGTAGGGGAGGGGCTTGTCCCCTCCCGATGGCGCAACGAAGTCGATCGGCTTTTGATTCGCCGACACGACCGGGCGGGGACAAGCCCCGCCCCTACATTTCAGCGCGAGAATGGAGGGTCCGCACAGGGCGGCGAAGAAGGTCAGTTTTACCAGCGGTGATAGGCGGGGTGACCTTCGCCCACCGCGACGAACGTGCCGCGGCAGGTCGCGGTGACCTTGCCGCCGGCCTCGATCTCGGCATCGACCACTGCGCGATCGGCGCCCGATTCGATCACTCGAGCGCGCAGTTTGAGCGTGGTACCCATCGGAGTGGGGCGCTTGAGACGAACCGAGAACTCCGCGGTGACGGTGCACGGCGGCGTCTCCAGCCCACCGCGCTGCATCAAGTGGTAGGCCGCCGCCCAGTTGCTGTGGCAATCGAGCAAGGTGCCGCAGATGCCGCCGTTGAGCACGTCCTCGAACGCCTGATGGTGCGCTTCCGGACGCCATTCCGCGACCAGCTCGTCGCCCTCGATCCGACTCTTGATCCGCAGGCCCTTGGAATTGGCCGGACCGCAGCCGAAGCAGCGGTTCTCAGGGGCATAGCGGTCTTGCAGGCTTTGCATCGCTTCGATCCCAGGCGCGCGGGCCATCAGGATAGTGGATCGGCGCGCGGCGTTCGCGGGTCGGGCCGGGCTCCGATCCGCTCGAGCGCATCCAGAATCAGGGCGTCCTCATCCTCGAACACCGTGCGCAGATCCAAAACCACTCGATCCTCCTCGATGCGCGCGATCACCGGCGGGTCCCCGGCGCGCAAAGCCGACTCCATCCGCGCCGCGCTCCAGCCCTCGAGCTCGAGCTGAACCAATACCGTCGGCAGACCTTCGACCGGAGCGGCGCCGCCGCCGACCATCGAGAGCCCGCCTTTGAGCTCGGCCCGAATTCGCGTGCTTCGTTCCAAGCGCTCGACCAGCCGCTTGGCGCGCCGCTCGATCCGCTGCGCCGGCATCTGGAGCATCGCCAGCGCCGGAAGCTGCTCGGCTCGGCCTTCGAGATGCAGCCGCAGCGCCGCTTCGAGCGCCAGCAGGCCGATGCGATCGAGCCGCAGCGCGCGGCGCAGCGGGTTGCCGCGCAGGCGCTGGGCCAGCTCCGGCCGGGCCAGAATCAAACCGGCTTGCGGTCCGCCGAGCAGCTTGTCACCGCTGAACGTGACCGCGTCGGGCTCGAGCGCCAGCCGCTCTGCCACCGTGGGCTCGCCGCTGATGCCGGCGGCGTGGAGCGGGATGAGATTGCCGCTGCCGAGATCCTCCGCCACGGCAATCCCCGCTTCCCGGCCCAGCCGCACCAGCTCAGGCAGCGGCGTCTCCTCCGTGAAGCCGAGCACCCGGTAGTTGCTCGGGTGCACTTTGAGCAGCAGCCCGGTGCGCGGCGACAGCGCGCGCTGATAGTCGGTCAACCGGGTGCGGTTGGTGGTGCCGACCTCGCGCAGCAGCGCGCCGCTCTTGGCCAGAATCTCGGGTAGCCGGAACGAGCCGCCGATCTCGACCAGCTCGCCGCGCGAGACCACCACTTCCTTGCCCTCGGCCAGCGTGTTGAGCAGCAGCACCACGGCGGCGGCGTTGTTGTTGACCGCCACCAGCCCGTAGCCGGGGAACAGATCGGCGGCCAGGCGGTCCAGCGGCTCATCGCGCCGGCCGCGCCGGCCGTGCTCCAGATCGTACTCCAGATTGAGGTACCTTCCGCCCAGCGCCGCGATCCGCTCCAGCATCTCGCCGGCGAACGGTGCGCGCCCCAGGTTGGTGTGCACCACGACGCCGGTGGCGTTGACCACCCGGCGCAAGCTCGGAGCGTGGCGCCGCGCGCGCAGCGCCTCCAGTTCGTCGGGCAGGCGTTCCAGGCGACGCTCGAGCTCGGCCTGGTTCAGGGTCCCCTGGCGGATCTGATCCCGCCACTGCCCCAGCAGAATCTGGAGCAGGCGCGCGGCATAACCGCGGGAGCTGGCTTCGATCAGCGGCGCGAGATCGCGGCGCTGCAGACAGCGCTCCACCTGAGGCAGCTTCTGAAGCCATGCTGGGGAGTGGACCATCGGGTCCAAGAGCCGGCGGCGGGCCGACCGCCTGTGAACCAGAGCCCTTCGCCCGGCGATGCTAACGCAGGTGGGACGCGGCGGTCTACGGCCTGCGGTTGCGGCGCCGGGAGCGGAATTGGCCAAGCCGCATCCTTCTGGTCCAAAATCGGCCGGCGCGAGTATCATGGATCAGGGGACCGTCCGGTGCAGGCTTTTCTCATGACCCTGGGCTTCGGGCCCTCCAGCGACCCCGCCTACCCCGAGCTGGTTCGCCGGGCCCAAGCGATGGCCGGCTACCGCGCCGGCGGCGAGCTCGAACCGTTCGAGCATGCCGTCGAAAACGCTCCCGGCAAGGCCGACGAAATGCTAGGCTTGTATCGGTCGGCCCGCGCATTGGGGCCGGTGACCGTGCTGGTCAACCGACAAAAGCTACCCTACGGCGAAGAGCTCTGGCTGCCGCTGATGTGGTTTTTCCTCGAAGCGTACCGCGGGCCGATCCCGTTCAAGGAGGCTTCCTCATGATGTTGCCGGCAGCCCTGATCCTGATCCTGGCGCTGGCGGCGCCGCAGCAGGCCGACGCTCCGGCCGCGGAGCCGACCGCGTTTCCGGACCCGCCGCAGGAGCAGGAAGCGAGCGCGGATCCATCCGCCGAGAGCCCCGCGGAGGAGGAGTCGGCCGAAGCGGAGCCTGCCGAAGAACCATCGGCTGAAGCGGAGCCGGCCGCGGGCCAGCGCATGCCGGGGACCGATCCCAAGCAGGAGATGACGCCGGAGATGCGCGCGCGCCGGATCCAAGAGCTGCTCCAGAAGCGCCAATCACGCGCCAACCAACCCGCGCGCCAACCGGTGCGACGGCCGACCCGGCGGCAGATCGAAGCCGGAGCCAACCCGATTCCCTCGGTGATCCAAAGACCGGATGCCAGCCTGGAAGAGCCGGCGGGGCTGGAGCCGCCCGACGAGTACCGGAAGATCCCGGCTCCGGAAGCGATCCCCGAGCCCGAGGCGGCGGCGCCGGAGTCGGTCGCCGCGGTGCCGCCCCCCGAACCGACATCCCAAATCCTGCCTCCGCTCGACCCGGTGCAGCGCGCCCTTATGGAGGTCGAGCTGTTGCGGCAGCACCTCGACGCCAATCCGGCCGATCAAGGCGCGCAGGTGCGATTGGGGCTTGCCTATCTGCGGCTGGGACGAGCTCAAGACGCGGTGCAAGCTTTCGAGCTCGCGCTGCAGCGCCGCCCAGGCGATCCGGGGCTGCTGGTCAACCTGGGCTCGGCCCAGCTGCAGCACGGCGATCGCGAGGCGGCGCGACGCAGCTTCGAGTCGGCGCTGAGCTTCGACCCGCATTACGCCCACGCGCTCTTCAACCTCGGCGCGCTGGCCGAAGGGGAACGCAGAATCGACGAGGCGATCCAGTACTATAAAGAGGCCCTGCGCTACGATCCCAGGCTCGGCGACCTGGCTTCCAATCCGGCGCTGGTGCGCAGCCAGCTCGCGCCGGTGGCTCAGCTGCAGCTCTTCATCGAGACCCGCAGCGCTCCCAACCTGACGGTGGCGCCGGCCATGCCGCTGCTGATCGCCCCGGTCGAGGAGCCCCCCAAAGCCGCGTCACCTCCGCCTCCAGATCCCAATCCGGATCCGGAACCACCGCCGACCGCCGACCCCGACTCGATCCCGCCTGGGGATTAACTAGTCAAGGGCTTCGCCCTTGATATCCGCCCGCATGGTCAAGGTCGAGCTTTTCAATCGCCGGGCGGGCCGTAGATGATGAAGAAGCCGGAGGCCTCCTGCCCCAGGACGCGCCAGCGCTGCGGGAGCATGGCATAGAACAGAGAGTTGGTGCGAAGGTAGCCGGTGTTCATACTTCGCGGATAGTACGCTACCGTCCGTATGCCCAGCAGCTGCAGCCGATGATCGATCTCCTGCACCGACACCCGCGGCGAAAACAGGAAGCGCAGCTCGGGACTCCAGACCGGCACGACCTCAATATGCTTTTCTAACAAGGCCGCGTGCAGATAGGCGTTGTCCGTCAGGACCCGCGTGCCCGGACGCACCACGCGGGCCAATTCATCGCGGAGATCGAACTCCATTCCGGCTCGAATCGGCTGGAACGCCTGACGCGACCACTGGCTGGGCGGAACCGTTTTCGGATCGACCGGATAGAACACTCCGTGAGCGGCGGTCCATGCGTGCAAAAGGGCCAGGCCAAGCGCCGCCGCCACTTTCAAACCGCTGCGCCGAGTCAACAACTCCAGAGCTCCTGCAGCGGGAATCGACAACACCACCAGCGCCGGGCTCAAGACCCGCATGGAGATCGCGAAACCGCCGTGCGTGTAGCCCGCTGCATGCAGCCAGACGGCGACCAGGACCAAGGCAATCACCAGCAAGTAGCCATGGCGCCGAAACCATATGACACCCCCAGCCACACCGGCCAAGAGCTGCAGGGGAGCCAAGAGAAGCAAAAGCCGTAGAACGTCTGTCCAGACCCGGCGGTCCCAGTTTTGAACACCGAGCTGAGCGTAGCAGTGCTCCAGAATGCCGGCATAAACCGGATTGACCGGAAGGGCGGCGAAGCTCAGCGGGTAGAATGGATTACCGGTTAAGATCCAATTGCGGGCATACCAGGCCAAGCCGGTTGCCAGCGCGACCGCAACGAAGAGCAACGCGCCCCGCAGCGACAGTCGCCGCCACCGGATGGCGATCAGGCCCGCAGGGACAGCAATCCAGCCATACTCGCGCGAAAGGGCGCAGAGGCCGGCACCCAGACCGGCCAAGGCCAGGGCTCGAAGATCGCCTGGCTGCCGAGCGGAGACAATAAAGTAGATGGTGGCGGCGATCCCGAGGGCGGTCAATCCGGTTTCCTGACCCAGGACAACGGAGTGGAAATAAAGCGGAGATGCGGCCAGGACGGCCGCCGCGAAATATCCCGCCCGCTTCGAGAAGATGGCGCTCGCAGCGCCGTACGCAAAGGCGAGGGTGCAGGCAAACTGGGCCGCCACAAAGATAGAGATCAGCGCCGGCCAGTGACGGCCTGCCGCCGCGTACA
>DASWHO010000281.1:0-2392 GCA_036398155.1 Acidobacteriota bacterium | reverse complement strand
TCGCCCGGGGTGCTGTGGCGCCTGATCTCCGATCCGAGGCCGTTCCGGCGCGCCTGGGCTCAGCGCAGCGACCACTAGTGCCATGCTCTACCTGTTCACCTTCTTGCTCGGCTTGGGGATCGCTTTGTATTTCACGCCGCTGTTGCGCGACGCCGCCCTGCGCTTCGGCATCGTCGACCAACCCGACGGCCGGCTCAAACAGCACGGCGAGCCGGTCCCGTATCTCGGCGGGGTGGCGGTCTATCTCGCGTTTCTGTTCGCGCTGGCGCTGTCGCCGAGCTGGACCCCGCAGACGCTCGGCTTGCTGTTGGGCGGAACCTTGATGCTGCTGCTCGGGCTGATCGACGATATGGGCGCGCTCGATCCGACCAGCAAGCTGTTCGGCCAAGCGGTGGCGGTGGCGGCGCTGCTCAAGAGCGGCATCACCATCGAGCTGACCTGGCTGCCGTGGTGGGCATCCTATCCGATCGCGGCGCTGTGGCTGCTGGCGACCTGCAACGCCTTCAACCTGATCGACACGATGGACGGCCTGGCTTCCAGTGTGGCCTTGGCGACCTGCGCCGGCCTGTTCGCGGTCGGGACCCTGACCGGGGAGCCGCTGATTGCGGTCAGCAGCGCCGGGCTCGGCGGCGCGCTGTCGGGCTTCTTGCGCTATAACTGGCACCCGGCGAAGATCTACCTGGGCGACGCCGGCAGTCTGTTCTTGGGGCTGACCTTGGGCGCCCTGGCGATGCAAGGCAGCTACACCCATCACAACACCGTGGCGGCGCTGGCGCCGGCGATCCTGTTGGGCGTGCCGCTGTTCGACATGCTGTTCGTGATGTACATCCGCCGGCTGCGCGGTCTGCCGCTGTTTCTCGGCAGCCCCGATCATGTGGCGCTGCGGCTGCGCAAATGGCGGCTGACGACGCCGCAGACGGTGCTCGCCAACGCGGTGGTGGCGGGGGCCTTGGGTCTGGGGGCGATCGTGATGATGTTCTGCGACGAGATCGCAGCGCTGATCGTGTTGGCGCTGATGGTGGTCGCCGCGATCGCCGTGGCCGTATTCCTGCGCCGCATCGACATGACCCTCTAGGCAGCCATGACCGTAGGCGAGCGTACGCGATCGGCCCACGGGCCAAAACAAGATGGGCGCGAGCAGGGCGGGCGAAATCGGAGACCGAGGCGCGAGCGAGCAAGGGACAGGCCGGCACAACGGGCGCGAAGCGTCCCCGCCTGCTTCCGGGTGGACAGGCGGGGACAGGCCCGGGGGAGCGCGAGGGCGAAGCCCTCGCTAAGAAATGAGCACGATTGAAGACGCGCGCGAAGTCATCGAGATCGAAGCCCGCATCATTCACTCGCTGATCGAGCGCATCGGTCCGGAGTTCGAGGCGGCGGTCGAGATGCTGCTGGACTGCCGCGGCCGTGTGATCGTGACCGGGATCGGCAAGAGCGGCCTGATCGGGAAGAAGATCGCCGCGACCCTGTCCTCGACCGGCACCCCGGCGATCTACCTGCATGCCGGCGAAGCGCGCCACGGCGACATCGGCATCGTCACCCCCGAGGATCTGGTGCTGGTGGTCTCCTACAGCGGCGGCAGCGAAGAGGTGCTGTCGCTGCTGCCGTTCTTCAAGCGCTTCGGCGTCCGGTTGATTGCGATCACCGGCAAGCCCGATTCCACGCTGGGCCGCGCCGCCGACGCCTGCCTCGACGTCAGCGTGGAAAAGGAGGCGTGCCCGCTCAACCTGGCGCCGACCGCTTCAACCACCGCTTCGCTGGTGATGGGCGACGCCTTGGCGATGGCTCTGCTCAAGCGGCGGCGGCTCTCGCCCGAAGAGTTCGCCATCTTCCACCCCGCCGGTGCGCTCGGCAAGCGGCTGCTGCTCAAGGTCGAGGACCTGATGCACAGCGGCGACGAAAACCCGGTGGTCGACGACCAGCTGCGGCTGCGCGAAGCAATCGTGGTCATGAGCAGCAAGCGTCTCGGTCTGGTGGCGGTGCGCGGCCCGGAGGGCCGCTTGGCCGGCATCCTCACCGACGGGGACCTGCGCCGCATCCTCCAGCATCATCCCGAGGGTGTTCTCGAGCTGCGGGTCTCCGAGGTCATGACCCGCAGCCCCAAGACCATCAAGAAGAGCGCGCTGGCGATGGAAGCGCTGCGGGAGATGGAGACCCACGCGATCACCTCGCTGTTGATCGTCGATCCCGAGGGCCGGCCCGAGGCGACCATCCATCTCCACGACATCCTCAAGGCCGGATTGGTCTAACTTTCGCAGCAGCTCGCGGCCGCGGCGCCACTGCGGCAGCCGCTCGAGCACCGCGCGCAGATCGCGCTTGGCGGCTTCGAGCCGGCCGAGCTCGAGATGCGCCAGGGCCGCTGCGGCGCGTCGCGAGCTCGGATCGTGGAGCCGCC
>DASWHO010000280.1:0-5540 GCA_036398155.1 Acidobacteriota bacterium | reverse complement strand
ACGCCGTCCTGCGTGTTGGGCACGGCTTCGAGAATGACCAGTTGCGGGGGTGGGGTGGCGCCCGCCGGAAGCGCGATTGCGACGGCGGCCAGAATTGCAGTCCCAATTCGAAAACGCATGAAGTCCTCCTCGTTGATTGGTTTCAGTCAACGCCTTTCAAACAACCGTGGCGAAGTGGCTCCGACCGGGAGCATCGCACACTCGGTCGGCCTGAGCCCATCGGCCTCCCGCCCTGGGCTAGTTCATGGCTTTCTCCTCTCTCGCGCTGGTCGAATGGGCGCCCCCGCTCCGGCGGTGGAGTCACAGTCAGCCCGACCGCGTAATCCGATCGCCGATCTAGACGGACGCGGAAACAAGATTTCCGGACCCAGAACGCGTCCCGGGTGATTTGCCGGCCGGGAGCGAAGGCAGGTAAGATCGCCCGAGCCATGGCGACCGTGGTCGACAATCCGCTGGTGCTCGAGAAGCTGGCGCGGCTGCGCGACCAGCGCACGCCGACGCCCGAGTTCAAACGGCTGCTCCACGAGATCGCGGTGTTGATGCTGCCTTCGGTGTTCGCCGACGCCCGCTTGCGCAGCGAGAAGATCACCACGCCGATGGGGCCGGCCGAGGTCCAGCGCCTGGCCGATCCGGTGGCAGCGATCGCGATCCTGCGCGCCGGCCTGGGCATGGCGGAGGCGCTGTCTTACCTACCCGACGTGATCACGCTCCACTTCGGGATGCGGCGCGATCCGGATTCGCTGCAGCCGAGCTGGTACTACCGCGAGAACCTCGAGCAAGTGCGCGGCCGCGTGGTGGTGGTGGCCGATCCGATGGTCGCGACCGGCGGGACCTTGATCGAATGCATCGCCTCGCTGCGGCCCTACGCGCCGCGCGCGGTCAAGGTGATGGCGCTGCTGGCGGCGGAAGAAGGGTTGGCCAAGGTCGAACAGGCGCTGCCGGAGGCGCAGATCTATGTCTGCGGCATCGACCGGGTGCTCAACGACAAGGGCTACATCGTCCCCGGCCTCGGCGACGCGGGCGATCGGCTGTTCGGCATTCCGCACTGACAAGCCAGCCCCACTCCCGACATTCCTCGGAGGGTGGCATGGGCGTGCGCAGCAAGCCGATGGACGACCTCACTGATTGCATAGCTCGTCCATGGGCGCCCTTCGGCCGCCCATGCCACCCGCTGCGGGATTCTCGGGGACAGTCGGGCGCTACCGGCGGCGCGATGGGGGCTTGGCGCTGCGGCCGTCTTCGGGCCAGGCGTGTTTCGGGTAGCGGCGCGACAGCTCTTTTCGGAGCGCGGGATAGGTGCGTTCCCAGAAGCCGGCCAGATCGGTGGTGACCTGAACCGGGCGGCCGCTCGGCGCCAGCAAATGCACGACCAGCGGCACGCGCCCTTGCGCGATGGTGGGGCTGGTCGCTTGGCCGAAGAAATCCTGCAGCCGCGACGCGATCCAAGGCGGCTGGCCGGCTTGATAGTGCACCTCGACCGTGCGGCCGCCCGGCAAGCGCAATCGCTCGGGGGCGAGCTTCGCCAGCATCTGGCGCTGCTGCGGCGCGAGCTGCGCTTGGAGCGCGCCCAGCAGGTTGGCTGCGCGGAGCTCGGCGAAGCTGCGGCGCCCATGGCACAGCGACTCCAGCAGCTCGTCGAGCTGCCTCGGCTGCGGCACCGCCGAGCCGGACTCGGGAACCGCCCGAGCCAGCAGCTCGAGCCGCGCCAGCCAGCGGTCCAGCGCTTCGGGCGAGGTGAAGGCCCGCGGTCCGCGCGCCAGCGCCGCCTCGGCCAAGACCCGTTCGGCCGCCTCGCCCCCGGCCGCGGGATCGCGACTCTCCTCCAGAATCAGCGACAGATAGAGCAGCCGGCGCGCGACCTCCACCCGTTCGAGCGCCGGATTCCAACGCGCCTCGACCTGCTCGCGGATCGACTCGGGAAACAGCTCCAGCAGCCACTCCGGCTCGATCGCGCTGGCCGCGCGCACCAGCACGCCGCGCTGGCGCCCGCTCTTCTGTTCGGCGTCGATCGCGATCAGGAGCTCGGCGTCGCGCGCCGCGCTGCGCTCCGACAAGGTCGCGGTGCCGCCCGCCGCCAGCGCCAGCTCCAGGCCGCGCTGCCGGCGCGCGACCCGATCGGGATAGCCGGTCAGGAGGCAGAGCTGCAGCTCGGTCTCCGGATCGGCCGCAGCCGCGCCGCGAGGGCGGAGCCATCGGCCTAGTTGCCGCGCGGCCCGGGTCACCGCCTGAACCGCGCCGGGATCGAGCCCCAGATCCGATCGGCGGCCGGCGCCGCTGTGGGCTAGCTCGTAGAGCTCGAGATCGGCGAGCAGGTCGGAACCGTGTCCCGCTTGGCTGGGGCGCGTCGTCACGGGGGCACCGGGCGCGAAACGCCGCCCGAGCGCGATGTCGCGTTCGCTGAGCAAGGCCGCGACCAGCGCTGCGCGCGCGGCCACCCCGCGCCGCTCCGCTTCGACCAGGATCCGCGCCAACCGCGGATGGGCCGGAAAGCGAAGCATCGCGCGGCCCACCTCGCTCAGGCACCCCGCCGCGTCGAACGCTCCCAGCAGCCGCAGCAGCTCCTCGGCGCCGCGCAGCGCGCTCGCACCCGGCGCCTCGAGCCAGCCGAGCGACTCCGGATCGGCGACGCCGAGCCCATGCAGAAACAGTACCGCCTCGGCCAGGTCGGCGCGCTGCACCTCGGGGGTCTCGAACTCGGGCTGCGCGTCGTGCTCTTGCTTGGTATAGAGGCGCAGGCAGCGGCCGGGGCCGAGCCGGCCGGCGCGGCCGGCGCGCTGGGCGGCCGAGGCGCGGCTGATCCGCGCGATCCGTGAAGTCGGGAGACCCGACCAGGGCGCGTGTTCGACCCGCCGCGCCAAGCCGCTGTCGATCACCGCCACCACCCCGTCGATGGTGATCGAGCTCTCGGCCACGTTGGTCGACAGGATCAACTTGCGGCGCTCGCGGCGGGCCAGCGCCCGGTCCTGCTCGGCGGCCGGCAGATCGCCGTGGAGCACGGTCAGTTCGAGCTGCTCCTGCCGCGCCAGCGGCCGGCAGGCGTCGCGCGCGCGGACGATCTCGGCCGCGCCGGGCAGAAACACTAGGATATCTCCGTCCAGGCCTTGGCCCAGCAGGCGGCGCACGGCCGCCGCCACTTGTCCTGCGAGCGGGCGCGAATCGGCGCGGGTCAGGTGCTCGATAGCAACCTCGAAGCGCCGCCCCGCAATCTCGAGCGTCGGAGCGCCGCCGAGATAGCCGGCGATCGGAGCTGCCGCCAAGGTCGCCGACATCGCGACCAGCTTGAGCTCGGGGCGCGGGCCGAGCTGCAACCGCCGCAGCCAGGCCAGCGCCAGATCGCCGTAGAGGTGGCGCTCGTGGAATTCGTCGAGCACCACCGCGCCGACTCCGGGCAAGGTCGGGCTGGCAAGCAATTGCCGGATCAGGATCCCTTCGGTGACGAACCGCAGCCGGGTCTTCGGGCCAAGCGCCTCTTCGAACCGGACCTGATAGCCGACGCTTTCACCGACCGGCTCGCCGCGCTCGGCGGCCACCCGGCGCGCGGCCAGACGCGCCGCGATGCGCCGCGGCTCGAGCACGACAATTTGCCCGATGTCGCGCAAGCCGTCGAGCAGCGCCGGCGGGACCCGCGTGGTCTTGCCGGCGCCGGGTGGCGCTTCGATCACCAGATTCGATCCGGCGGCAAGGGCCGACACGATCTGCGGCAAGAAAGGATCGATCGGCAACCCTTCCGAAATCGGGGAAATCGGGGACAGGTTAATCAAAGGCATTATGGGGACAGGTTATCGCCTCCAAATAACTGCGTAACCTGTCCCCTTTTAGGCTTTAAATAACCTGTCCCCGTTTTTCGTTTTCAGTTGCGGGCGAGGGTGCGGACTCCGGTGCCGACTAGCTGTGCGGCAGGGCCGACGACCACGCGCGCCAGCGACAGGCCGTCCAGGGTGACCGCGCCGCTGCCGATTGGGTCGAGCCAGTTGGACAGCCGGCTGGAGTTGGTGGCACCGCCGGTCCACGAGCGAGAAAAGCGGCCGTACCAGTCGGCAAGATCGTTGCCGCAGGCGGCGGAGCCGCCGTGGAGCTGGCCGATGACCCGATGGTTGGGGTCGAACAGCGGCGAGCCGGACGAACCGGGCTCGGTGGTGCCCAAGTCCCAATCGGCCACGCGCAAGTGTGTGCCGTCGCCGGGGGACGCGTTGCCGAAATAGCTCGTCGTGGTGAGCGCCTGGTTCTCGAAGCTGATCCGTTTTTCGTCGGTGTTGGGGTGGTGGATCGCGACTGCCGAGGTCGGATCGGCGCTCGACCGGTTCCAGCCCGCCCAATGTACGTTGAACGTCTGGCTCGGCGGGTCGTCCAGCTCGACCAATTCAAAGTCGGATTGGATGTACTCCGCGCGCCAAAACGATCCGGTGTTGAACTGAGCCAAGCTGCCGTCGCCCGGCCCGCCGCTCGCGGAGCTGCCAGGCGGACGGCAAGTCGAGTTGAAGTAGTTCCAATAGGCGACCAGTGAGGCGGCGTTGCTCGAGGAGAGCCCGCAGTGGCGCGCGGTCATGAAGTAGGGCTTGAAATCCTGCGCGGTGTTGTTGACCAGAAAACCGGTGCAGAAGGTCGAGCCGCCGGTCGAGATCACCGCCACCGAGCGGATCTCGGAGCGCCAAGCGTCGCCCTGAGGGCAGACCACATCGACGTTGCAGGATCCGGAGCGCAGCGCCGGCGGGGCGCCGAAATCGCGGAAGCCGTGGTTGACCCGGCTCAGCCGCAGCTCCACGTCGGCCGCAGCCGCGGCGGGAAGGTTCAGCTCGAGCACCGTTTCCTCACCGAGCACGATCGGCGTCCACAGCTGGCCGTGAACCTCGTTGTCCTGCGCGGTGAACGGGCCGCGCAGCGAGCCGCGATCCGGCGCGTAGAGAAACAGGCGTGCGCCGGCCGGCAGTTTGTAATGCTCGAACCCGAAGTTGAGCGAGCGCGCGCCGCCCGAACGAATCCGCAGGCGCCAGACTCGCTCCGCGCCGGCGCGCTCCCAGGTGCCGGCCGCCGCCGGATCGATACCGACCGCCAGCGGCAGCGCGAACTGGCGCGACTTGTCCGGGCTCGGATCCGCCAGCAGCAGCGCGAGCGCCGCCTCGACCGAGGGCATCTCGATCAGCGCCACGCTCGACAGCGGCGCCAGCGCCTGCGTGAAGCTGGCCGGCAGCGTCCCATCCTGCGCCAGACAGACGCCGCCGATCAGGGTCCAGGTCGAAAGCCAGCGAGCCAAACCGGAGCCGATCTTCATCGGTTTCATCTTCCGCAACGATTCTCGCACTTGGCTGCGCGTGGGCCATCCAGCGCGCATGGCGTGCGTCTCAGGTGGATCGAATCAGATCCAGAATCTGGTCGCGCATTCGTTCCATGGTGGCGGGGTCGCGCGCCTCCAGATTGAGGCGCACCAGCGGCTCGGTGTTGGACTTGCGGACGTTGAACCACCAGCCCTCGCCCTGCACCAGCAGGCCGTCGAGATGACGATCCGGGTTCGAGCCCGGGAAGCGCACCTCGAGCGCGGCCAG
>DASWHO010000279.1:0-16648 GCA_036398155.1 Acidobacteriota bacterium | reverse complement strand
GATCCTCGACGAGGCGACCAGCGCGCTCGACAGCGAGAGCGAGGTGATGCTGCAGAACGCGATCGCCAACCTGCTGCGCGATCGCACCACCTTGGTGATCGCCCACCGGCTCTCCACCGTGCGGCGCGCCGATCGCATCATCGTGCTGCAGGAGGGGCGGGTGGTCGAGGTCGGTCCGCACCCCGAGCTGCTGCGCCGACGCGGCGCCTACGCCCGGCTCTACGCCTCGCAGATCGTGGATCTGTCCGGAGCCGCGGTTTCGCAGTGACCGGCCCGTGTCTGGCGGCGTGACCGAATCGGGTGGCATGGGCGTGCGCAGCAAGCCCATGGACGAGTTTCACCGGCCAGATCGGGAATCGTATTGGAGTATTTCTGAGGTCGTCCATGGGCGGCCTTCGGCCACCCGTGCCACCCGGTTAAGGGCCGCGGCACGACTGAGCGGATCCTGACATCGTGGAGCCCAGGCAGCGCAAGGCAGCACGGCGGTCCACGCGAGCCCAGCCGCTGCGCAGCATGACCAGCTTCGGGCGCGGCGCCGCGACCGGGCCCGGCTATTCGATCAGCGTCAGCGTGCGCTCGGTCAACCACCGCTTTCTGCAGGTGGGGGTGCGGCTGCCGCCCGAGCTCGGCGAGCTGCAGGACCGCTTGAGCGACGCGGTGCGACAGGTGGTCGAGCGCGGCAAGGTGGAAGTGAGCGTGGATCTCGAGCTCTCCAGCCAAGCGCGCTTCGTGGTGGAGATCAATCCCGCGGTGGTCGAGGGCGCGCTGCGGTGCTTGCGCCGCTTGGCCCGCCGCTACCGGCTCGAAGGCCAGCTCTCGATCGACATGGTGCTGCGGATCCCCAACGCGATCCAGGTGCAGCCGCGGCAGTTTCGGGCCGATGCCCGCTTTCTCAAGCTGCTCGGTCGGGCGCTGGCCCAAGCGCTGCGCTCGTTCAGCGCCATGGGGGTGCGCGAGGGCGCGGCGCTGGCGGCCGACATGCGGCGCCAGCTCGAGAGCATCGGCGCCCAGCGGCTGCGGATCGCGGCCGAGGCCGGCGGGCTGCGCGAACGCTACCAGGAGCGGCTGCGCGAGCGGCTGCTGCGCTTCAACCAGGGTCTCGAGCTCGACGAGCAGCGGCTGCTCAAGGAGGCGGCCTATCTGGCGGAGCGGGCCGACATCTCCGAGGAGCTGGTGCGGCTCGAGTCGCACCTGATGCAGGTCGAGCGCACCCTGCGCGCGGGCGGCCCGCAGGGCAAGCGGCTTGAATTCCTGATTCAAGAGCTGCATCGTGAGGCCAACACCATGGCCGACAAGACCAGCAGCCTGGGCGCGGCCGAGCGGGTGGTCGAGATCAAGGCCGCGATCGAGCGGCTGC
Organism: Acidobacteriota bacterium; assembly: GCA_036398155.1. Lineage (GTDB taxonomy): Bacteria > Acidobacteriota > DASWHO01 > DASWHO01 > DASWHO01 > DASWHO01. The sequence continues at coordinate 15,291 of DASWHO010000279.1, read as the reverse complement.
GCGAGCAGGTCCAGAACCTGGAATGAGCGCCAGCGGCATCCTGTTCGTGATCTCCGGGCCCAGCGGCAGCGGCAAGACCACGGTGCTGAACGGGGTGCTGCGCCGCACCGAGCGGCTGGTGTTCTCGATCTCGTACACCACCCGCAAACCGCGCGGCGCCGAGGTCGACGGCCGCGAGTACTTCTTCATCAGCGAGGAGCAGTTCAAGCAGAAGATCGAGGCCGACGCGTTCGTCGAGTACGCCAAGGTGCACGGGCACTACTACGGCACCTCGCGCGCCTTCATTGAGAGCCAGTTCAAAGCCCGCCAGGACGTGCTCTTGGACATCGACGTGCAAGGGGCGCGCCAGGTTCGCGAGCGGCATTCCGGCGCGGTCACGGTCTTCATCCTGCCGCCGTCCAAGAAGGAAATCGAGCGGCGCTTGCGCGAGCGCGGCACCGACGACGAGGAGGCGCTGGCGGTGCGGATCGCGCAGGCCCGGATCGAGCTCGAAGCCTGCCGGCAGTACGACTACGTGATCGTGAACCATGAGATCGGTGCGGCGGTCGATCAGCTGCGCAGCGTGATCGTCGGCGAGCGCTGCCGCCGCCCGCGCTGCGAGCCCGCGGTAGAAGCGGTGCTGGCCAGCTTCGCCCAGTGACCCGCAAATTGCTGGATGAAATCGTGGCTCAGCTGGAGCACGCCCGCGCGCTCGGGGTGACCACCTTCCGGCTTTCGGCCGGCCAGCTGCAGCAGGCGGCCGATGCGCTGTCGCGCCCGCGGCCCAGGGCCGAGGCGCCGGCGCCGCCGCCGACCGCGGCCGCCGCCAAAGCGACCAAGCCGGCGCCGGCGAAGCGCGTCGAGGCCGTGCCCAGGGTCTCCGAGGGTCTGCTGCCGCTGGCGCCGAGCGCGGACCCGGGGCCGCACGAACCGCTGGCGGCGGTCGCGGCGGCGGCCGAAGGCTGCGTCCGCTGCCGGCTTTCCGAGGGCCGCACCCACATCGTATTCGGCGACGGCAGTCCGGAGGCGCAGATCGTCTTCATTGGCGAAGGCCCCGGCTATCATGAAGACCAGCAGGGGTTGCCGTTCGTCGGCCGCGCCGGCCAGCTGCTCAACAAGATGCTCGAGAGCATCGGGCTCGCGCGCGGCGAGGTCTACATCTGCAACATCGTCAAGTGCCGCCCGCCGGACAACCGGGTCCCGCAGGCCGACGAGGTCGAGGCCTGCGCGTCCTACCTCGAGCGGCAGCTGCGCGCGATCCGGCCCAAGCTGGTGGTCGCGCTCGGCGGTCCGGCGGCCCAGACCCTGCTGCGCAGCCGGGTCGCGATCTCGCGGCTGCGCGGCCGCCTGCATCCGTTCCGCGACATTCGGCTGCTGCCGACCTTCCATCCGGCGTTCTTGCTTCGCAATCCGAACATGAAACGCGAGAGCTGGGAAGACCTGAAGCTCCTGCGCCGCTTGATCGACAGCGGCTTCGACTATTCGCAATTCGAGTGAGACCCGAGCGCGTTCGGCGCGCGGCCGGCGGGGTGGCGCGCCGGAGCCGGGCTGGGAGAGAATAGGCCGCCGTGATCGAATTCCGCGGGGTCGGGTTCGCGCTGCCCGGCGGACCCGAGCTGGTGCGCGATCTCTCCTTCGAGGTCGGGCGCGGCGAGACCTTGGTGCTGCTCGGCCGCAGCGGTTCGGGCAAGACCACCACGCTCAAGCTGATCAACCGGCTGCTCGAGCCGACCGCCGGCGAGCTCAAGGTCGAGGGCCGGCCGACCACCGCCTGGGACCCGATTCGGCTGCGGCGCCGGATCGGTTACGTGATTCAGGAGATCGGCTTGCTGCCGCACCTGTCGGTGGCCGTCAACATCGGCTTGGTGCCCCACTTGGAAGGTTGGGAGCGCGAACGGGTGCGCGGGCGGGTGCAGGAGCTGATGGCGCTGGTCGGCCTCGAGCCGGAGCTGGCGCGCCGCCGTCCGCATCAGCTCTCCGGCGGCCAGCGCCAGCGGGTCGGCGTGGCCCGCGCGCTGGCGGCCGATCCGCCGCTGCTTTTGCTCGACGAGCCGTTCGGCGCGCTCGACCCGATCACCCGCGCCGAGCTGCAGAGCGAGTTCAAAGCGCTGCAGCAAAGGCTGCACAAGACCGCGGTGTTCGTGACCCACGATGTGCGCGAGGCGCTGCGGGTGGCCTCGCGGATCGCGCTGCTTTCGGCCGGCCGTCTGGTCGCGCTGCACCCGCCGGCCGAGCTGCTGCGCGCCACCGATCCCGAAGTGGCGGCGTTCGTGTCCTCGCTGCAAACCTCCGAGGCGGAAACAAGCCGCGATGCACACCGAAATGAAACCTAGACCCATACTGCCGGCAGACCTGGTATGGAGCGAGTCGGAGAAACGGGCGCGAGGCGCCCGCAGGAGCGCGAGGGCGGAGCCCTCGCTCAAGATGACAAAATGACCCTGCTCGATTTCATGCGCCAGAGCGGCCCGGAGATTCTGGGGCTCACGCTGGAGCACGTGGGGTTGGTGGCGCTGGCGATGGGGATCGCGATCGCGATCGGTGTCCCCTTGGGCATCGTCCTGACCCGCCGCGCCGGGCTGCGGCGCTGGGCGCTCGGCTGCGCCAACGTGATTCAGACCGTGCCGAGCCTGGCGCTGTTCGGCTTTCTGATTCCGGTGCCGCTGATCGGCGGGATCGGCAATCGCACCGCGATCGTGGCGCTCGCGCTCTATGCGCTGCTCCCGATCCTGCGCAACACTTACGTCGGCATCCGCGGGGTCGATCCGGCGCTGGTGGAAGCCGCCCGCGGCATGGGGATGACCGACCGCCAGCTGCTGCGCTGGGTCGAGCTGCCGCTGGCTCTGAGCGTGATCGTGGCCGGGATTCGGGTCTCGACCGTGATCTCGATCGGGATCGCCACCATCGCCGCCGCGGTCGGCGCCGGCGGGCTCGGGACCTACATCTTTCGCGGGCTGTCGATGGTGAACAACCAGGTGATCCTGGCCGGCGCGGTTCCCGCGGCGCTGCTGGCGATTGCTGCGGATGTCTCGCTTGGCTGGGCCGAGCGGCGCCTGCGGGCCCGCTGCGGTGGATAAGCGGCGCTGCCGAGGAGCGCGGCAACGTGGCCCGCAAGCTCACATACCGGCGCCGGCGCGGTTCCGGACTGGGCCGATTCGGTGCCGGCCTGATCCTGCTGGCGGGCTGCGGTTCGCAGTCGGGCGAGCGGGTGGTGGTCGGCTCCAAGAATTTCACCGAACAGTTGGTGCTGGGCGAGCTGGTGGCGCAGCAGATCGAGGCTCGGACCGAGCTCGAGGTCGAGCGCCGGCTCAACCTCGGCGGGACCCTGATCTGCCACCGCGCGATCCTGGCCGGCCAGATCGATCTCTACGTCGAGTACACCGGAACCGCGCTGACCGCGATCCTGCATCAGCCGCCGTCGCAGGACGCTGCGGCGGTCTTCGATCAGGTCGCCAAGGCCTATGAGCGGCTCGGGCTGGTGTGGATGGCGCCGCTCGGGTTCAACAACACGTTCGCGATCGTGGTGCGCGGCGCGGACGCGCGGCGGCTGGAGCTCGAGACCATCTCGGACGCCGCGGCGCACGCGCCGGCCTGGCGCGCCGGGTTCGGTTACGAGTTCATGGAGCGCGCCGACGGCTTTCGCGGCCTGGCCCAGAGCTATGGTCTCGAGTTCCGCGCCCCGCCGCGGACCATGGAGCTGGGCCTCTTGTACCGCGCGCTCAAGGAGCGGCAGGTCGATCTGGTGGCCGGCAACTCGACCGACGGTGTGATCGCGGAGCTGGATCTGGTGGTCTTGGAGGACGATCGCGGGTATTTTCCGGTCTACGAGGCGGCGGTAGTGGTGCGCCGCGATACGCTTACCCGCCATCCGGCTCTCGAAGCGGCGCTCGAGCACCTCGCCGGCCGCCTCGATGAGGACCGGATGCGCGCGATGAATCGGGCGGTCGACAGCCAGCAGCGCGGCCTCCAGGAGGTCGCGCAGCGGTTTCTCGAATCCGAGGTGGCGCGATGAGGCCGATTCGCCCCCAGAGTCTGTTCGTATCCCCTCCCTAGAGCGGGGACACGCCCACCGGGCGGGGACAAGCCCCGCCCCTACATTTCGGAGTCGCCGGGGGTTTGGGTCACGCGCAGGGCGCTCCAGTCGATCCCGTCGCGAACCCGGCTGCGATCGGCGCCCTTTTCGATGCCGTCGATATCCGCGTCGCCCTCGAACTGCCACAGATGCCAATCGCTCCAGCCGTGCGGCAACGAAGGCTCTTCGACCTGGTACTCGGCGACCCACAGCGGATATTCGCCGAAGGTCGGCTCGAAGTGGGCGTTCCAGAACTTGACCCCGGTGTAGATGATCGGCGTGACGCCCAGGCGCCGCTCGACGATCTCCAGGAAGCGCAGCAGCTGCTCGGACAGGTTGCCGCTGGTGCCCTTGCCGATCACCTCGACATCGACCACCGGAGCGAGATCGCCGGGCCCGAGCTTGGCTTGCGACAAGAAAAACTCCGCCTGCTGCTCGGGATCGTCCTCAGTGACGTAGAAATGATAGGCGCCGCGCGGGATGCCGAGCTCGCCGAGCGTCTGCCAGTGCTGCTCGAACATCGGATCTGGATCGTCCACCCCTTCGGTCGCCTTGAGGTAGACGAAGGTGAAGCCGTGCCGGGCCACCGTTTCCCAATCAATCGCACCGGAGTGGTGGGAGACGTCGATCCCGATGCTGGCTGGCTCGGCGCCGCGGCCCGGAAGTGCCGCCAGCGCCCAGAGCAGCAGGGTTAGCGGCGCCGCTTTTCTTGAGCGGGATGTCATGGGAAGCTATTCTGCACCGGGAATTACGGCGGGTCCAGCGGGTTGCGGCCGCAGCGCCGGCGGCGCAGCGCCCCGGCGGTCGCGCCGAGCGCCGGAGGAGCAAGTGCGGTAGAAGGCAATGCGCATCGTCTGTCTGTCGGACACCCACGGTTATAACGATCGGGTCCAGGTGCCGGAAGGGGATCTGCTGCTGCACGCCGGCGACCACAGCGGCCGGAGCCTGCGTGAGGTGGTGAAGTTCAACGCCTGGCTCGCATCGCTGTCGCATCGCCACAAGCTGGTGATCGCCGGCAACCACGACTTCGCCTTCGCCGGCCCGGAGCAGGAGCAAGCTCGCCGCGCGCTCGGCGCGGCAGTCTATCTGGAGGACTCCGGGCTCGAAGTGGGAGGCCTGCAGGTTTGGGGCAGCCCGTGGCAGCCTTGGTTCATGAACATGGCGTTCAACCTGCAGCGCGGCGCGGCGATCCGCGCCAAGTGGGATCGGATCCCGCGCGAGGTCGATATCCTGATCACCCACGGCCCGCCGCATGGGGTGATGGACCGCGTGGTCCGCGGCGACCGGGTCGGCTGCGAAGAGCTCAAGGCGGCGGTGCGCCAGCGGCGTCCGCGGCTGCATCTGTTCGGCCACATTCATGAAGCGTATGGAATGCGGGAGGAGGGCGGCGTGCGATTCGTCAACGCCAGCATCTGCAACCAGCGCTTTGAGCCGGTCAACCGCCCGATCGTGATTGATCTCTAGTGGCCGATGGCGGCGCCGTCGGGGGCGCGGTGGTCGATCGCGCCCTCGAGCAGGTCCTCGGCGTGGTTGACCCGGATGCCGGCGGCGATCCCGATCGAGTCGCGCTCGAGGTAGAGCGTGTGCCCGCGGCTCCGCAACAAGCTCAGCGTGTCGGGCGAGAGGCCCCAGGGCTCGTAGCGGATCCGGTCCGGCAGCCACTGGTGATGGAAGCGCGGCGCGTCGATCGCCTCCTGCACGTTCATCCCGAAATCGATCAGGTTGAGGATCGTCTGCAGCACCGTATTGATGATGGTGCGCCCGCCGGGCGAGCCGATCACCAGCAGCAGCTCGCCGCCCTCGGTGACGATGGTCGGCGTCATGCTCGAGAGCATCCGCTTTCCCGGCGCGGCCAGGTTGGGCTCGGTGCCGATGCGTCCGGTCGCGTCGCTGAGCCCGGGGCCGGGGTTGAAGTCGCCCATCTCGTCGTTGAGCAGGAAGCCGGCGCCGGCGACCACGATCTTGGAGCCGTAATAGTCTTCCAGCGTGTAGGTCAGGCTGACGGCATTGCGCTGCGCGTCGACCACCGAAAGGTGCGTAGTCTGGGTCGACTCGAGCGCCGCTTCCAGCTCGAGTGATTCCAAGGTCGATCCGGAAGCGCTTTCGGGGTCGATCGAGGCGCGCAGCTCGGCGGCGTAGGCCTTGGAAATCAGCCGCTCGATCGGCAGCTTGGGGTTGAAATCGGGATCGCCGAGATAGCGGGCGCGGTCGGCGTAGGCGCGGCGCATGCTCTCGACGATGGTGTGGACCGCGGCGGCCGAGCCGAATCCCATGCCGGCGAGGTCGTAGCCCTCCAGCGTGTTGAGCATCTCGATCAGCGCCACGCCGCCCGAGCTCGGCGGCGGCATCGAGAGGATGCCATAGCCGCGGTAGCTGCCGCGCAGCGGCTCACGGCGCCGGGCGCGATACGCGGATAGGTCCTCACGTGTGATCAGTCCGCCGCTTGTCTCCATCTGCGCTGCGATCAGACGCGCGGTCTCGCCGCTGTAGAAACCCTCCGAGCCCGACTCGGCGATGCGCTCCAGCGTGCGGGCCAGATCGGGCTGGCGCAGGATGTCGCCGGCTGGGTAGGGGACTCCGCTTTTGCTGAACTGGGCGACGCTGGCGGGATAACGCTGCATCTCCGGCAGATACTTCTTGAGCGAGCGCGCCAAAGCGTCGCTGACGGTGAAGCCTTCCTGGGCCAGGCGGATGGCCGGCTCCACCAAGTGCTTCCAGGGCAGCTTGCCGTGATCGCTCCAGGCCAGGTGCAGCCCGGCGACGGTGCCCGGCACCCCGACCGACCAGGCGCTGTCTTGGTGCACGGTCTGGTCATAGGCGCCGCCCTTGAGAAACATCGTCGCGCTGGCTCGTGCCGGCGCGGCCTCGCGGAAGTCGTAGGCGATCGGGTCGCCCTGCGCCGGCCGATACAGCAAGAAACCGCCGCCGCCGATGTTGCCGGCCACCGGATAGACCACCGCCAAGGCAAACGCAGTGGCGACCGCGGCGTCGACCGCGCCGCCGCCGTCGCGCAGCACCGCGGCGCCGATCCGCGAGGCCTCGGCCTGAACCGAGACCACCATGCCGCTGCGGGCCCGCACCGGAGTCCCGCTGGCCCATGCCGCTGCGGCCGACAGCAAAAGCAGCGCTGCGCTCGACAATCCCGCCGACTCTCGGCGCCGCATCATGGCGCCCATTGTACAGAAGCTGGATACTTTGCAAGCGTCGTCCATGGGCGCCCTGCGGCCGCCCATGCCACCCAGTTTGGAAACCGGCGGCCGCCGATCGAGCGCTCAGCAAGACCTTTCGCAGTGGGTGGCATGGGCGTGCGAAGCAAGCCCATGGGCGATGTGGCTTCAACAGCAAGGCCGCCCATGCCACCCGGTTGAGAACCGGTTCCCGGGGTGCATGCCGTGCGGGTCGCGACTAACATCCCGGGCGTGACTCACACCGTGGCCGAGGTCGGGATTCCGCTGCCGCTGGCGCACGCCTACAGCTATCGGGTGCCGGACGGTCTCGCAGCGCAGGTGCAGGTCGGCAGCCGGGTGCGGATTCCGCTCGGCAAGCGGTTCACGGTCGGATACGTGCTAGCGCTGCGCGACGGCGACCGGCGCGACTCCGGGCTCAAGCACCTGCTCGGCGTGGTCGGGGAAGAGCCCTATCTCAAGCCCGAGCTGCTGAACCTGATCCGGTTCTGCGCCGATTACTACCTGGCGCCTTTGGGGTTGGTGCTGCGCGCGGTGATCCCGAGCGGGGTGGCCAGCCGGCGCGGCGCTGAGCGCACCTGGGCGAGCCTGGCGCTGGCAGGCTCTGAAGCGAGCACGGCCGAGGCGACCAAAGCGCTCACGGTCAAGCAGGAGCGGCTGCTGGAAGCGCTGCGCGCCCGCGGCGGCACTGCCGAGCTGAGCGCGCTGCTCAAGGGCGCGGGAGTCGGGGCCGCGGTGGCGCGCGCCCTGGCCGAGCGCGGGCGCATCGCCCTCGAGAAACGGCCGCTGGATCGCAAGCCGCCGGTCGAAATCGATTTCTCGGTCCAGCCGCTGACCCCGAGCCCGGATCAGGCCAAGGTCCTGGCCGCGATCCGCGGCGCGCTCGAGGGCAGCCAGCCGACCACCTTTCTGCTCCACGGCGTCACCGGCAGCGGCAAGAGCTATGTCTACCAGCTCGCGATCGACGCCGCGCTGGAGCTCGGCCGCAGCGCGCTGGTGCTGGTGCCGGAGATCGGCCTCACGCCGCTTTTGGGCGGCGCGTTTCGGCGCCGCTACGGCGCGGCGCTCGCGGTCCTGCACAGCGGCCTGCAGGAGGCCGATCGGCGCGCGGACTGGTGGCGGGTCTGGCGCGGCGAGGCGCGGGTGGTGGTCGGGACGCGTTCGGCGATCTTCGCGCCGCTGGATCGGCTCGGATTGATCGTGGTCGATGAAGAGCACGACGGCTCCTACAAGCAGGAAGACCCCGCACCGCGCTACCACGCACGCGATCTGGCGGTGTGGCGCGCCCATCACCTGGGCGCGGTCGCGGTGCTCGGCAGCGCCACCCCGTCGATGGAGACCCGCTACCAGGCGCTGCGCGGTCGCTACCGGCTGCTGAGCCTGCCGCAGCGGGTCGGCGTGGGCGAGCTGGCGCCGATCCGGGTGGTGGACATGGGTGCCGAGGCGCGCGCCGCGGGGCGGGATTTGAGCCTCAGCAGCGCCCTGCTCGACGCGATCGGCGCGCGCCGCGAGCGCGGCGAGCAAGTGCTGGTGCTGCTCAACCGGCGCGGCTACGCGCCGATCCTGCTCTGCAAGTCGTGCGGCGCCAAGAGCGAGTGCCCCAACTGCAGCGTCGCGCTGGTCTACCATCTGCGCGAGCGCGCGCTGGTCTGCCACCACTGCGGCCACCGGGCACCGCCGCCGGTGCGCTGCGCTTTATGCGGCGGCTCGATCCTGCGGCTGCGCGGCTTCGGCACCGAACGGATCGAGGAGGATCTCAAGCGCCGCTTCCCCGAGCTCAGGATCGCGCGGCTCGATCGCGATGTGATCCGCCGGCCGGGCGCGGCCGGATACATGCTGCAGCGCTTCGGCCGCGGCGAGATCGATCTGATGGTCGGAACTCAGATCATCGCCAAAGGGCACGACTTTCACGGCGTGACCCTGGTCGGCGTGGTCTCGGCCGACATCGGCCTGGGGATCGCCGACTTTCGCGCCGCCGAGCGCGCCTACCAGCTGCTCTCCCAAGTCGCCGGCCGCGCCGGCCGCGGCGCGCGCGCCGGCGAGGTGATCGTCCAGACCTTCTACCCGCAGCACTACGCGATCGAGGCGGCGCGGCGCGGCGACGAGACCCAGTTTCTCGAAAAAGAGCTGCATTTCCGCCGCGCGATGCGCTACCCGCCGTTCAGCTCATTGGTCAATCTGGTGCTGAGCGGCGAGCACGAGCGGCGGGTGCTGGAGCAGGGCGAGGATCTGGCGGCGGCGCTGCGCCAGTTCGGCGGCAAGCTGGTGGTGCGCGGGCCGAACCTGGCGCCGCTGGCGCGGCTCAAGGGGCTGTTTCGCTGCCAGATCCTGATCAAGGCGCAGCGCCGTCGCGAAGGGCAGCTTGCGGTCCAGACCGCGCTGGCTCAGCTCGGCAAGGCGATTCCTGCGAGACGACTGCGGGTCGACGTGGATCCTCAGTCGCTTCTGTAGTGTAGGGGAGGGGCTTGTCCCCTCGCGTTTGAAGGCGCAACGTTGGGGTGGCATGGGCGGCCGAAGGGCGCCCATGGACGAGGTCTGCAGCAGTCGTAGGTTGCTTGGTTCTCGCGCCTACCTCGACCATGGGCTTGCTTCGCACGCCCATGCCACCCGGATTCGAGGCGCGTCGCTCAGGGTTTGGCGACGCCGATCACGCCGCAGGCGAGGCGGCCGCCGGCGTCTCCGGTGGGCTGCGACTTGAGGTCGTCGGCTTTCTCGTGCACGATCAGGCCGCGACCCAGGATCGAGCTGGCACCGTTGAAGGCGAGCTTGGAATCGATCCGCTCGTAGTGGGCCGTGCCGCTCTCATCGGCGGTAAGGTTGCCCAAGTCGCCCACGTGGCGCGGCGCCGCGTCGGGTCCGGCATGAGGATGGCCGGTCGGGTTGAAATGGCCGCCGGCCGAGGTTGCGTCCGGAGCGCTGCAATCGCCGAACTCGTGGATGTGAAAGCCGTGCTGACCGGATGACAGACCCTTGAGCTCGCCGCGGACCTCGATGCCGCCCTCGACTTTGCTGAAGTGAATGGTCCCGCCGACCCGACTGCCTTCGGTCGGATGCAGCACCGCGACCGCCTTGGTGATCGCAGCGCCCTCGTCGTGAGCGGCGACCGCGCCGGCGAGAAGCATCAAGCCGGCCGCGAACGCCAGCCACGAAGCCACCCTTATGTTCCTCATCGAGACTTCCTCCTTTTTAGTGCGTCCAACGCTTGTTTACATTCATTACAGCCCGTCATTTGTGACTCGCTACACTAGCCTATCGCCGGCCCGCAGAGTTGTAAAAGGAGGACCGCCCTTTCGCCGATCCGTAGTTTACGGATTCCGAATCGGCGGCCTGAGGGCCGATAAACGCCTTTTGTAGGGGTGCGCGCCAGAAATTAGCCCATTAGTTGTGGGAGCTCTTGATCCGGGAACGCAACGCTGCGCATAATGGTCCCGGGCGGGGGCTGGCACCCCCGCACCACCCTTCATGGCGATCCCGAGCGGCGAGCTCATTCTGGTATTGGACTTTGGCAGCCAGTACACCCAGCTGATCAGCCGCCGCATCCGCGAGCTCGAGGTCTACAGCGAGATCGAGCCGTTCACGCTCGCCTATGAAGAGGTCTTGCGCCGCCGGCCTAAAGGCATCGTGCTGTCCGGCGGGCCCGGCAGCGTGCATGAGCCGAACGGACCGCGCTGCGACCCGCGCCTGCTGAGCGGCGAGTTCCCGCTGCTCGGCATCTGCTACGGGATGCAGCTCATGGCGCATGCCTGCGGCGGCGTGGTCGAGCCGGGCGAAACCCGTGAATACGGGCATGCGATGGTGGAGCTGGACGGCGGCTGCGTGCTGTTCCGCGATCTCGAGCCGCAGCAGCGGGTCTGGATGAGCCACGGCGATCATGTCACCGGCCTGCCGCCGGGGTTTTTGACCATCGGGCGCTCGAGCGACGGGATCGTGGCGGCGATCGCCGATCCGGATCGCAAGCGCTACGGCATCCAGTTCCATCCCGAGGTCAGCCACACCCAGGAAGGCGGCCGGATGCTGGAACGCTTCGTGCGCGACATCTGCGGCTGCAGCGGCGCCTGGACCATGGCGTCGTTCTTGGAGCAATCGATCGCGGAGATTCGAGCCCGGGTCGGCGGCGAGCGGGTGCTGGCCGGTCTTTCCGGCGGCATCGACTCCACGGTCGCGAGCCTGCTCCTGGTTCGCGCGCTGGGTCCAGCCGCGCGCCTGGTGTTCGTCGACAATGGGCTGCTGCGCAGCGGCGACCAGGATTGGGTCCGGGTCCAGATCCAAGAGCGCTTCCAGGTACCGATTCACTTCCTCGAGGCCCGCAAACGCTTTCTCGACCGGCTCGAAGGGGTCAGCGATCCGGAGCTCAAGCGCAAGCGGATCGGCGCCGAGTTCATTCGGGTGTTCGAAGAGGAGGCCGAGAGCCAGGGCGGGATCCGTTTCCTGCTCCAAGGCACGCTTTATCCGGACGTGATCGAATCGGTGTCGCAACAGGGCCCCAGCGCCACCATCAAGAGCCACCACAACGTCGGCGGCCTGCCGCCGGACCTGAAGTTCGAGCTGATCGAGCCGCTGCGGTTCCTGTTCAAGGACGAGGTGCGCGCGCTCGGGCTCGAGCTGGGCCTGCCGGCCGAGGTCCTGCAGCGCCAGCCGTTCCCGGGGCCCGGGCTGGCGGTCCGAGTGCTGGGCGAGGTGACCGAGGAGCGGCTCGAGCTGGTGCGCCGCGCCGACGCGATCGTGACCGAGGAGATCCGCCGCGCCGGGCTCTACGATTCGATCTGGCAGGCGTTCGCGGTCTTGCTGCCGGTCAAATCGGTCGGGGTGATGGGCGACTTCCGCACCTACGAGAACGTGCTGGCGGTGCGGGCGGTGCACTCGACCGACGGCATGACCGCAGACTGGGTGCGGCTGCCCGACAGCGTGCTGGCCCGGATCAGCGGGCGCATCGTCAACGAGGTGCGCGGCATCAACCGGGTGGTCTACGACGTGACCAGCAAGCCGCCCGGTACCATCGAGTGGGAGTAGCCGGACCAGTGGGAGCGTCCGGCGAGCGGGAGCATCGCGCATGAGCGCGCCGGAGTTCGTCCACCTCCACAATCACACCGAGTACTCGCTGCTCGACGGCGCGATCCGGGTCGAAAAGCTGGTCGAGCAGGCGCAGCAGTTCGGGATGCCGGCGGTCGCGATCACCGATCACGGCAATCTGTTCGGCGCGATTCAGTTCTATCGCACCTGCCGCGCGGCCGAAATCAAACCGATCATCGGGGTCGAAGCCTACGTCGCGCCGGGCTCGCGCTTCGAGCGCAGCGCCAAGCCCGGCGAGGCCTACCACCACCTGATCCTGCTGTGCCAGGATCGACGCGGCTGGAGCAACCTGCTCAAGCTGGTCTCGATCGGCTACCAGGAAGGGTTCTACTACAAGCCGCGGATCGACAAGGAAGTGCTGGCGCGCCACTCGGAGGGCCTGATCGCCACCTCTTCGTGTCTCAAGGGCGAGGTCAACCAGCTCCTGATGCGCGGCCAGCAGGCCGCGGCCGAGAAAGCGGTCGGCGAGTATACCGACATCTTCGGCGCCGAGCGCTTTTTTCTCGAGCTGCAGGATCAGGGGCTGGAGGCCGAGCGCCGCATCCTCCCCGACGTGGTCGCGCTGAGCCGCAAGCTCGGGCTCGGGTTGGTCGCCACCAACGACTGCCACTATCTGACCCGCGACGACGCGTACGCGCATGAGGTGCTGCTCTGCATCCAAACCGGCTCGACGATGGAGAACCCCGAGCGCTTCCGCTTCAGCGGCGACCAATTCCATTTCCGCAGCCCGGCGGAGATGGCGCGCGTGTTCGGGGAGCTGCCCGAGGCGCTGCGCAACACCGTGGCGGTGGCCGAACGCTGCGATCTGCAGCTCGATTTCGGCAACTATCATCTGCCCCAGTTCCAGGTGCCGGAAGGGGCGACGGTCGAAAGCCACTTCGAGGCGGTGGCGCGGGCCGGCTTCGAGCGCCGCCTGGCGCGCCTCGAGCAGCTCGCGGCCCAAGGCCGGCTGCGCCAGTCGCTCGACGAATACCGCCAGCGCTTCCAGAGCGAGGTCGAGCTGATCCAGCAGATGGGCTTTGCCGGCTACTTTCTAGTGGTGTGGGACTTCATCCGCTACGCCAAGGAGCGCGGCATCCCGGTCGGGCCCGGGCGCGGCAGCGCCGCCGGCTCGCTGGTGGCCTACGCGCTCGGCATCACCGAAGTCGATCCGCTGCAGTACGACCTGCTGTTCGAGCGCTTCCTCAACCCCGAGCGGATCAGCTTGCCGGATATCGACATCGATTTCTGCATCCGCGGCCGCGGCGAGGTGATCGAGTACGTGACCAACAAGTACGGGCGCGAGAACGTGGCCCAGATCATCACCTTCGGCACCATGATGGCCAAGGCCGCGATCCGCGACACCGCGCGCGGGCTCAACCTGTCCTACGGCGAAGCCGATCGGATCGCCAAGCTGGTGCCCAACGAGATCCACATCACCATCGAGCAGGCGCTGGAGAGCAACGAGCGCTTCCGCGAGCTGGCCCAGGGCGACGATCGGGTGCGCAAGGTGATCGACACCGCGCGCAAGCTCGAAGGCATGGTGCGCCACGCCTCGACCCACGCCGCCGGGGTGGTGATCGCGCCGCGCCCGCTGACCGAGTTCGTGCCGCTCTACCGCGACACCAGCGGCCAGGTCACCACCCAGTTCGCGATGGAGGAGATCGAGCAGATCGGCCTGCTCAAGATGGACTTCTTGGGCCTGCGCACGCTCACGGTGCTGGCCGACGCGGTGGCGCTGGTGCGCAAGTCCAAAGACCCGACGCTGGAGCTCGAAGCGCTGGCGCTGGAAGACGCCGAAACCTACAATCTGTTTCAGGCCGGACGCACCGCCGGGATCTTCCAGTTCGAGTCGGCCGGCATGCGCGAGCTGCTGCGCAAGTTCAAGCCCAGCGTGTTCGAGCATCTGATCGCGCTCAACGCTCTGTATCGGCCGGGTCCGCTGGGCAGCGGCATGATCGACGATTTCATCAAGCGCAAGGACGGCAAGGTCAAGGTCAGCTACCCGCTGCCGCAGCTCGAACCGATTCTGAACGAGACCTTCGGGGTGATCGTGTACCAGGAGCAGGTGATGCGGATCGCCTCGACCTTGGCCGGCTTCTCGCTCGGCGAAGCCGACATCCTGCGCCGCGCGATGGGCAAGAAAAAGAAAGAGCTGATGGCCGATCAGGCGACCAAGTTCTTGGCCGGCTGCCAGCAGCGCGGCATCCCGCAGGCCAAAGCGCAGCAGATCTTCGACCTGATGGAGCAGTTCGCCGGTTACGGGTTCAACAAATCGCACTCGACCGCCTACGCCCTGGTCGCCTACTACACCGCCTATCTCAAGAACCACTATCCGGTCGAGTTCATGGCCGCGCTGCTGACCTCGGAAAAGGAATCGACCGACAAGGTGGTCCAGTACATCAACGAGTGCAAGGAGATGGGCATCGCGGTGCTGCCGCCCGACGTCAATACCTCGGAGAGCGAGTTCTCGGTGGTCGAAGGCACGGTGCGCTTCGGCCTTTCGGCGGTCAAGAACGTCGGGGTCAAGGCGGTCGAGTCGATCCTGCTGGCGCGCAACTCGGCCGGTCCGTTCCATTCGTTCATCGACTTCTGCGAGCGCGTCGACCCGCATCAGGTCAACAAACGGGTGGTCGAGTCGCTGATCAAATGCGGCGCGTTCGACGGGCTCGGGCTGACGCGCGCGCGGCTGATGGCGGGCGTGGACCGGGCGCTGGAGCTGGCGGCGCGGCGCCAGCTCGAGCTGCAGCACGGGCAGGGCAATCTGTTCGGCGATCAGGTTGCGCCGGCCGCCGAGGCCGACGCGCGCATCCTGCCGGAGCTGCCGGAGTGGCCCGAGGAGGAGCGGCTGGCCTACGAGAAGGAGACGCTCGGCTACTACGTCAGCGGCCACCCGCTGACCCGCTACCAAGACGAGATCGCGCGCTTCGCCGACGTCACGGTCAGCGAGCTCGGCGAGATCAAGGGCGGCAAGGAGGTGACGGTCGGCGGCATCCTGACCGCGATCAA
>DASWHO010000278.1:0-41139 GCA_036398155.1 Acidobacteriota bacterium | reverse complement strand
ACCTGGCCGGCGCGGCGCCGGCGCCGCAGGCCGACCAGGAGCTGCGCGCGCCCATCGGCCCCGCTCCGGCGGCGCGGGTGGCCGACTGGGTGCGGATCCAAGCGGTGGTCGAGCTGGCCCAGGCCGGACGCTGCAGCGAGGCCGACGCGGAGCTCGAGCCGCTGCAGCGGGGCGGCGCGGTGCCCGCGCTGGCTTATCGTTATCTCGGCGAATGCTACCGCCGCAGCGCGCGCCCGGCACGGGCGGCGGAGGTGCTGGAGCAGGGGCTGCGGCAGGGCGCGGGCGATGTCGCGCTGCTGCTTCAGCTCGGCACCGCCTATCACGAGCAGGGCAAGGAGGCCGAGGCGCTGGTGCAGTTTCAGCGCGCCTTGGAGCTCGATCCCGAAAGCGTCGAGGCGCTCAACAACCTGGGCAACAGCTACATGGTGCTGGGCGACTGGGGCCGGGCCCGCGCCACGTTCGAGCGCGCGGTCGCCGCGCGCGCCGGGCACAGCAGCGCCTGGAACGGGCTCGGAGTGGCGTGTTTTCGGCTCGGCGATCACCAGCGCGCGATCGAGAGCTTCGGTCGCGCTTTGGAGCTCGATCCCGAACAACCCGACGCGCTCTACAACCTGGCCAACGTCTTCGAGCTGGTCGGGCGCCGAGCGGAGGCGGTCCAAAGCTATCGCCGCTTTCTCGCGCTGGCGCGGCCCGGCGCCTACGCGCAGCAGATCGAACGCACCCAGCGGGCCCTGGTGCGCCTCTCGAACTCGGCGCCGGAACGGTGAGCGGGTCGAACTTAGCTGAGACTTTGCGGCGCTTTCGCGCCGCCCACCGCTCGGAGCAGCTCCAGGTGGGAGACGTTCGCTGGGAGCTGCTGAGCGGCGGCGCAGGCCCGGAGTGCCTGCTGATTCTCACCGGAGCCTCCGGTATCGGCGAGCTCGGGTTCCCGCACCTGATGGCGCTCAAAAGCCGCTATCGGGTCCTCCTGCCTTCCTATCCTCCGGTGCGCTCGATGGCGGAGCTGGCCGATGGGCTCCATGCGCTGCTCGGCGCCGTAGGGGTCGAGCGCGCCCACGTGCTCGGAGGCTCGTTCGGCGGCCTGGTGGCCCAGTGTCTGGCGCGCCGCCATCCGCGGCGGGTCGCCAGCCTGATTCTGTCGCATACCGGCTTGCCGCGGCGGCGGCGGGCGCGCGGGATCCGCCTGGCGCTGGGGATCGTGCCTTGGATTCCGACGCCCGTGCTGCGCTGGGCCATGCACCGTGAAGCGCTCCGACTGCTGCCGCCGGAGCATCCGGACTTCGCTTTCTGGCGCGCCTATTTCAGAGACATCTTCGGCCGGCTGGCCAAGCGCGACATCCTGGCGCGCTATCGCTGCATTCTGGATTTGGACGCGCACTACAGCTTCGTGCCCGCCGCTGCGGTCGATTGGTCCGGTCCGGTCCTAATCCTGCAGTCCGACGACGATCCGCTGGTCAGCGCGGCCGATCGCGCGGGGCTGGCGGCGCTCTACCCGAGGGCCGAGGTCACGACCTTCCACGGCACCGGACACGCCTCGGCGCTGGTCGCGCCCGAAGCGTATCGCCGGGCGCTGACGGCGTTTCTGGAGCACTTCCCGATCGCCGGCTAGATCCGGCCGCGCTTGACGGATGGCGGCGTATGGTGCACAGTGGCCGTACTTGCAGCTCTATCGGGCAGTTGGTGGACCGCGCGGTGCCGGCTGGCCGGGCGGGACGAGGCGAGGATCGATCGCTTTGGAGAAAACGAATCGTGAAGATATATCTCATTGCCCCCAAGAATCCGGAGTCATTCTGGACCTTCGATCGGATTCTGCCGAGCCTGAACAAGAAATGCGTCTACCCCAATCTGTCGCTGCCCACGGTGGCCGGTCTCACTCCGCGCGAGCACGAGGTGGTGCTGTGCGACGAGAACGTCGAGCCGATCGATTTCGACACCGACGCCGACCTCATCGGGCTGACCGGCTACGTGATCCACAAGCAGCGCATCCTCGAGCTGGCCGCCGAGTTCCGGCGCCGCGGCAAGTTCGTGGTCGCCGGCGGGCCGTTCGCCTCACTCTGTCCCGAGGAGCTGCGCGGCAAGGTCGACACACTGTTCGTCGACGAGGCCGAGTACAGCTGGCCCCAGTTTCTCCAGGACTATTCGGCCGGGAGCTGGCAGGCCGAGTACCGCCAGGAAGAGAAGCCGAGCATGCTCGACTCGCCGCTGCCGCGCTTCGACCTGCTCAAGTTCGACCGCTACCAGACCATGACCATCCAATTCGCCCGCGGCTGCCCGTTCAACTGTGAGTTCTGCGACATCATCGTGATGTACGGGCGGCGGCCGCGCACCAAGTCGGTGGCCCAGGTGATGGCCGAGGTCGAGGCGATCCACCGGCTCGGCGTCGATCATATCTTCGTGGTCGACGACAATTTCATCGGCAACAAGAAGGCGGCCAAGGAATTGCTGCAGGCGATCATCGAGTGGCAGCGCGAAAAAGGTTACCCGATCGAGTTCTTGACCGAGGTGACGCTCAACATCGCCCAAGACGACGAGCTGCTCAAGCTCATGCGCCAGGCCCATTTCACCAACATCTTCATCGGTATCGAGTCGCCGCGGGCCGCCAGCCTGCAGGAGAGCCACAAGACCCAGAATCTGCGCGAGAGCATCCTCGACGCGGTCCATCGGATCCAGCAGGCCGGCGTGGAAGTGATGGCCGGCATGATCGTCGGCTTCGACCACGACGACCCCTCGATCTTCGAAGAGCAGTTTCGCTTCATCCAGGAGGCCCGGATTCCGGTCTCGATGACCGGGATGCTCAACGCGATGCCCAAGACTCCGCTCCACGAGCGGCTCAAGCAGGCCGGCCGGCTGATCGCAGAATCGGTCGGCGACCAGTTCGTGTTCACCAACATCGTGCCGGCTGGAATGTCGCGGCTGCAGCTCTACGAAGGCTACAAGAATCTGCTCGAACGACTCTACAGCTACCGCAACTACCGGCGGCGCACGATGCAGCTGATTCTGCATCGCGGCAACCGAATCGGCACCCGCCTGATGGCCAGCGGCAAGGATCTCAAGATCCTGCTGCGGATGCTATGGACCTGCGTGCTGAGCGCCTCGCCGCGGCGCGCCTGGTTGACCACCTCGATGCTGGTCGAGACCGCGGTGCGGCGGCCGCTCAAGATCCGCATGGCGGTGGAGTTCGCGCTGATGCACAAGCATCTCTACGAATACTCGCAGGAGACCTGCCGCGCGATCGAGCAGCTGGTGGGCGAGCTCAAGCGTTTGCCGCAGGAGCTCAGCATGCTCCCGGCCTCTTCCGACGCCGCCTGATTCCCTAGGCGCGGGCCAGCACGCTGCAGTCGACCACCTTCGGTTGGACCAGCTTCTTGAAATCGGCGTAGGCCACGGTCAAGGTGTCTTGATGGGTGCCGGCGTTGAAGGTGATCTTCTGATCCTGCTCGAGCTCGCGGTCGACGTAGACCGGCAGATCCCATAGGTTGCCGAGCGGAGGCATCGCGCCGACTTCCATGCCGGGAAAGCGAGCCGCGAACTCGTCCTCGTCGGCCAGGCGGACCTGCTTAGCCTTCAGGCAGATCTTGAGCGCATCCAAATCCACCCGATACGGCGCCGGCAGCACCACCATCAACATGCGATCGTCGGCCCGCACGATGACGGTCTTGGCCAGCTCGCGGCCGGGCACGTGTTCGACCGCGGCGACTTCCTGAGCGGTGTAGGCGGTCGGGTGCCGGTGGCTCTCGTAGGCCACCTGATTGTCCTTGAGAAACTGGAGAATACGGCTGGGGATGCTCATGACCACGCCTCCTCTCCGGCGCGGCCGCCCGGCGCACCCGAGCAAGCGGAACGCTCCGCGGTGGCAAGAAGCTTTTGGAGCCGGTGGCCGCAGCCTCCTTACTCCAGTCTAGAGGGTCGGCGCAGCTCCCTCAACCCGGGTCCATGTTCTCGCCCCGCCTGGACTGATCTCGCTCTCCCCCTGGGCCCCTGGGAGAGGGTCGGTGTAAGGGACTGGGCGCCTCCCAGTGTGGGCGCCTACGGCTTCTCGCTTGTTCGCCAGGTTGGGGCAGGGAAGCGGTCTGGTGTCGGCTTGCTCAGTCGCGCGGAGAGCTTGGTTGGGTGTAAGTTCCCCTTTCATGCCCACGTTGCCCACGATTCCGCTTCAGTTTCAGCGCCTGCCCGAACCGGAGATGCGGTCGCGAGCTCGAGAGCTGTTCGAGGCGCTGCGGCAGCGCCGCACCGTGCGCCATTTCAGCAGCGCGCCGATCCCGCTCGACGTCGTGCGCCTTGCGATCCACACCGCGGCCCAGGCGCCCTCGGGCGCCAACAAGCAGCCCTGGACCTTCGTGCTGGTGACCGATCCCGAGCTCAAGCGCCGGATTCGCGAAGGCGCCGAGGCCGAAGAGCGCGCCTTTTACGGCGGCCGTGCTACGGTCGAGTGGCTTGAGGATCTCGCGCCGCTCGGCACCGACGCCGACAAGCCGTTTCTGGAGCTCGCGCCGACCCTGATCGTGGTGTTCGCGCAGAGCCGCTCGGCCGACGGCCGCAAGCATTATTATGTGAAGGAGTCGGTCGGGATCGCCTGCGGCATGCTGCTTGCGGCCCTCCACCTGGCCGGTCTGGCCACGCTCACCCACACCCCGAGCCCGATGGAGTTTCTCGGCGCGATTCTGGATCGGCCGGCGCACGAGAAACCGTATCTGCTGATTCCGGTCGGTTACCCCGCGGACGGCTGCCAGGTCCCCGATATCGCTCGCAAGCCTCTGGATCAGGTCCTGATCGAGAGATAGGAGCCCGCGCCCGGCGACGTATGGCCATGACCCTGCGATTCGCGTCTCTGCTGAGCTGGCTATTCGTGTTCTGCCTGGTCTCAAACCTGCCAGCCGAGGAGCCCGATCGTCCTCTGCGCACGATCGGCTTCCTGGTCTTGCCCGGGGTCTACAACAGCGAGCTGATGGCGCCCTATGACGTGTTCGACCACTTGCGCTTTCGGATCGAGGACGCCCCGCAAGTCTTTACCGTGGCGCCGGCGCCGGGCGCGATCCGCACCTTCGAGGGGCTGCACCTGTTGCCGCACTACACGTTCGAGAACGCCCCGCCGATCGACCTGCTGGTGGTTCCCAGCGCCGAGCACAATATGGACAGCGATCTGGAGAATGCCAACCTGATCGGATGGGTGCGGCGCACCGGCGCGCGCGCGCGCCTCTTGCTCTCGCTCTGCGACGGCGCGTTTCTTTTGGCCCAGGCCGGCCTGCTCGACGAGTTGGAAGCCACCACCTTCCCCGGCGACCAGGACCGCTTCGCTCAGATGTTTCCGCGGGTCCAGCTCCAGCGCGGGATCTCGTTCGTCCACGACGGCAAGGCGGTCACCAGCGTCGGCGGCGCCAAGAGCTACGACGCCGCGCTCTACCTGGTCGAGCAGCTCTACGGTCGCGCGGCAGCGGAGCGGATCGCGACCGGCCTGGTGATCGACTGGAAGCTCTCCGCCCTGAAATATCGCCGCACCGCGGGCGCCGTTCAACCCGGGCTCGCCCAACAAGAGTAAACCGACGATTGGTGAAACCCCGGAGCCGGAGGCTCCATCTAAGCTGCGTGGCCAAGGAGCCGGGGGGATGACCCTCCGGAATCGATTGGCCGGAACCTAGAAGGAGGTCAATTTCATGGGACGCAAACAGAACTTGCTGATGGCGGCGGTGGCCGGGATCACGTTCGGCATCAGCCAGCCGCAGGTCAGCGCCGGCGAGGAGGAAGGCGCCGAGGTCAAGTGCTACGGTATCAACGGCTGCGGCTCGCACGCGAGCTGCGCGGTCTCGCAGGCCGACCTCGACGCGGTCAAGGCTTTGCTCGGCGACGAGGGCTATGGCAAGCAGTTCGGCAAATCCGAGGTCCACGGCTGCGGCTCGCACGCCAAGTGCGGCGCCAGCAGCGGGATCCTCAACTGGACCTCGACCTCCAAACAGGAGTGCAGCGAAGCGGGCGGGCTCTTGATCGAAGAGGTCGGCGGCAAGAAGGTGGCCAAGCAGGCCTAGTTCCACCCCGGCGAGCATGGCGCGGGACGGCGGTTGGCGCCGATCCCGCGCATTTTTCTTGAGTGTTCAGGAGTTCTCGAAGTGTCGCAGCCGGCTGGCGCCGCCGGGGCCGCTGCCGCTGATCAGGCGGCGCAGCGGATCGGTATAGACGATGCGGCGCAGCTGGCCGTTGATGCCAGTGAAGTAGAGCAGCCCGTCCGGAGCGGATTCGATGTCGAACAGGGCGCCCAGGCCCGGGGTGAGGAAGCTCTCGTTGACGCTCACGATGGTGTCGAAGCTGGAGTTGAGCTCGCCGTGGCGCACGCTGCCGGTGTTGTTGTCGACCCAGAACAGATCGCGGTAATAACTGCCGGGATAGTGCAGGCCTTGGTTGGTGGTGATGCCGGTCGGAGCGATGGTGGTGAGGTAGCAGTGCTGGGGCGCCGCGCTCGAGAAACCGTTGCAGGAGTTGCAGACGCCATCGCCGCAGCAGCTCGAGCAGGCCACGGTGCAATTGGCTCCGCCGTACTGTTTGGGCCAGCCCAGGTTGTCGCCGCTGCCGATGTCATTGATCTCGTCGCGGGTGCCGGGTCCGTTTTCGGTCGCGAATAGAATCTCGCTGACCGGATGGAAGGTGAAATCAAAGCTGTTGCGCTCGCCGATGGAGAAGAAATAGTCGCGCGGCTCGTCGATCATGTTATCGACGAAAAACGGATTGCTGGGGATCGAGCTGAACGGCACGGTGCTGGCATCGTAGCGCAGGATCTTGCCGTTATAGGTGGTCAGATCCTGCGAGTTGCAGGCGTTGTTGCCGTCATCCCCCAGAGAGAGGTAGAAGTAACCATCGGGACCGAAATGAATGTTGCCGCCGTCGTGGTTGGTGGCCGCGGTGCTGTTGGGCAGGTTGTCGATCACCGTGGTCGGGTTGGTGCCGCTCGAGCCGGTGTCGGTGAAGCGCAGGATGCGGGTGATCAACGCGCTCGGAACCGTGGGGTGGGCGGTTGCGGTGTTGAGGTAGACATAGACGAAGCTGTTGCCCACTCCTGCGGGCGTGGAGAGCTTGCCGGCGCGGCCGCCGGGCTCGACGTAGCTCGGATCCAGCGTGATCCCGAGCAGTCCTTGTTCGCCGTCTTGGTTGCAATTGCTGACCGTGGCCCAGGCCGGCGTCTGAAGCACGCCGTCGACCACCTCCCAGATGTTGCAGGTGCCGACCCCGGCGAAGTCCACCTTGTCGGTGATCAGAACGCGGCCGGCGCTGGTCCAGGCCATGGCGATCGGCAGCCCGAGGCTGCCGGTCACCAGCTCGCTGGTGAAGCCGTCTCCAGCGCGGGCCGATGCCAGCGGCAGCGCCGCGATCAGCAGAACGGCTCCCAGCCGCTGCGGTCGGATGGGTCTCGGGGGGGTCGAGATCATGAGGCTCCTTTCGGACGAGAGGGCTGCATCCTAACGAGGACCGCCGCGCCCGCGCAACGCCGCGCGCAGCCTGGATCCGGGCGTTTGTGCGCCCTTCCTTGGCCGGGGCAGGGCTTGCCATCCACCTACGTATCAACCCCGGGATTGGGCGCTCTGTAATCGCGGGCATGGTCGCGACCGATCAGCCTGTTATGGTTGTGTTCATGAGGGGAGCCGCCTGCCGGCTTCTGATCGCGGGAGCGATTCCGCTGCTGATTGCAGCTCCGATCGCCGCGAGCCAGCCCGAATGGCCGGATTATCTCCGTCCGGCCGCGACCACGTTCGTATTGCTTCAAACCGGCACCACCACCACGACCACCACAACCACAACCACGAGGACCAGCACGACCACCACGACGACGACGACCACCACGACCGCGACGAGCACGACGACCACGATTTCGAGCACGACGACCACCGCCAGCAGCACGACCTCGACCACTCGGACCACGACCTCCAGCAGCACCACCACGACCACCAACCTGTTCGGGCAGTTGGAGTTCGAAATCGCGATCGCCGAAGAGTCAGCAGAAACCTCAAGCGCCCAACGGTTCGAGCCGGGAGCGGAGCTGACCTTGCTGGTCGACGTGGTGAACCACGCCAGCCAGGCGGTGGTGGTTGATCCGTACTTGGTGATGCTGCGGCCGGATGGCCAGTTCTTCAGCTATGTGTTTCCGGATAGCTTCGTGTTGGGCGATCCCAACAATTTTCCCGCAAGCTTGCGCCCGGTCGTTCCTGGAATCGCGATTCCTGCTGGGCTGGAGCTGCGCAACGCACCGCTGTTCAGCTTGCCGATTGGAACGGTCATTCCGGCGCAGCAACAAGGCTCCCATCAGTTCCTCGCTGCCTTTGCCATCCACGGCGGTCCGTTGGAGTTGATCACGCCGATCGACAGCGCCAGCTTCGAGGTTACGCCCGTTCCCTGAACCGACCTCTCCCCGCTTGTGGCCTGTGATCCTAATGGCGCGCCCTGGTCGTGCTTGTTGCGTTTTTCGGGAGGGGACAAGCCCCTCCCCTACATTGAAACCAGCAAACGCTCCCTAAGAATGTCGGCTGCGCGGATCCAGGTCGCGATGATGTCGCCGCCTCCGGCTATGCGCGCGGGTGGGATTTGTTGTAGACCGACTTGAGCCGGGCTTGGGACAAATGGGTGTACTTCTGGGTGGTCGCGAGCGAAGCGTGGCCGAGCAGCTCTTGGATGGTGCGCAGGTCGGCGCCGGCGTCGAGCAGATGGGTGGCGAACGAGTGCCGCAGGGAGTGCGGTGAGATATGGCGCTGGATCGCGGTGCGCTGCACGTAGCCGCGCACCAGCCGGCGCACGCTGCGGGTGGTCAGCCGGCCGCCGCGGTGGTTGAGAAACAGCGCGCCGCGGTCGCGCGCGCCGGCCTTGCGGATCAGCTCGCCCCGCGCCGCCAGATAGACGCTCAGCGCTTTTCGCGCCGGCCGGCCAAAGGGGACGATGCGCTCCTTTCGGCCCTTCCCCAGGAGACGCACGATCCGGCTCTTGAGATCGACGTCGTCGAGGTCGAGGCCGACGATCTCCTCGGACCGAGCGCCGCTGGCGTAGAGCAGCTCGAGCAGGGCGCGATCGCGCGCTCCGAGCGGGCTCGCGCCGTCGGGCAGCTCGAGCAGGCTCTGGGCTTCGGTTTGGGTCACGAACTGGGGCAGTTTCTTGACCGGCCGCGGGGTGGCGAGCTGCTCGATCGGGTTGTTGCGAATCGCACAGCTGCGAATCAGAAAGCGGCAGAACGAGCGCAGCGCCGCCAGCTTGCGCCCGATGCTGGAGCGCTCGAGTCCGCGTCCGTCGAGCCGGGCCAGGTAGGCGCGCAGGTCAGTGTGATCGAATCCGTCGGCCCGGCCGCGCTCGATCAGGAAGCCGATCAGCTCCGTGAGATCGCCGCGGTAGGCGCGCAGCGTGTGCGCCGAAGCGGCGCGCTCGGCATCGAGCTGCGACAGAAAGCGCTCCAGCTGCGCAGCGAGAAAGGCGCCCGGATCCGCCGCTGTGCGCTTGTTCGCCACCTTCCCTCAGCCGCTGCCGCCGTCCCTGATCCAGCGTTCGAGCTCGTCCAGGGCGCGCTCGGCGAGGCGGCGCCGCCGCTCCCGTTTGTCGCTCACCGGCGGGTCGAGCGGCGGGAAGATCCCGAAGATCACGTTGCTGGGCTGGAAATGCTCGGGGCGGGTATGGGTGATGTAGTGCGCCATCGCGCCCATGGCGGTGGTCGCCGGCACCAGTTGGATCTCGAGCCCGCGCGCCAGTCGGCTGGCGTAGATCCCCGCCAGCAGGCCGCTGGACGCGCTCTCGACGTAGCCCTCGACCCCCGAGAGCACGCCGGCGAACAGCACCGTCTCGCGCTTGCGTGATTGGTACGACGGAAACAGCACGGTGGGCGCGTTGAGATAGGTGTTGCGGTGCATCTGCCCGAGTCGTACGAAGTGGGCGTTTTCGAGCCCCGGAATCAGGCGCAAGACGCGCTTTTGCTCCGGCCAGCGCAGCCGAGTCTGGAAGCCGACCATGCTGTAGAGATCGGCGGCCAGGTTGTCCTGCCGCAGTTGGACCACCGCGTGGGGCCGCCGGCCGCTGCGCGGGTCGATCAGGCCGACCGGCTTCATCGGTCCGAAGCGCAGGGTGTCGAGTCCGCGCCGCGCCATCACCTCGATCGGCAGGCAGCCTTCGAAGCAGAGCCGCTCTTCGAACTGGTGGACCTCGATCAGCTCGGCGCCGATCAGCGCTTGGTGGAAGCGCCGGTATTCGGTCTGGTCGAGCGGGCAGTTGAGATAGTCCTCGCCGCCGCCTTTGCCGTAGCGCGAGGCGCGAAACACCCGGTCCAAATCGATCGAGTCGGCCTCCACGATCGGCGAGATCGCGTCGAAGTAGTAGAGCCGGTCGGCGCCGGTCAGCGCCGCGATCGAGCGGCTCAGCGCCTCGCTGGTGAGCGGCCCGGTCGCCACGATCACGATCCCGCGGTCGGGGATTTCGGTGATCTCGGCGCGGTGGATGCGGACGCGGGGATGCGTGCTGAGCGCCTGGGTTACTGCAGCGGCGAAGACGGCGCGGTCGACCGCATGCGCGTCGCCGGCCGGGACCCGGGCCGCGTCGGCGGCGCGCATGGTCAGCGAGTCGAGCCGGCGCATCT
Organism: Acidobacteriota bacterium; assembly: GCA_036398155.1. Taxonomy (GTDB): domain Bacteria; phylum Acidobacteriota; class DASWHO01; order DASWHO01; family DASWHO01; genus DASWHO01. The sequence goes on along the minus strand of DASWHO010000278.1, from coordinate 30,554 downwards.
CCTCCTTGATCAGACCGACCGCGTTGCTGAGCGAGGCGCTGCGAAAGGAGTTGGAACAGACCAGCTCGGCGAGCCGATCGGTCGCGTGCGCCGGAGTCTGTCGCGCCGGCCGCATCTCGTAGAGCTCGATTTGGAGACCGCGCTGCGCGACTTGCCAGGCCGCCTCGCTGCCGGCCAGCCCCCCGCCGACAACCGTGATCGGCTCTCTACCCATGCCTCTATCGCCCAAGTCTAACTACTCAAGGTCTGATTGGGGTGGCATGGGCGGCCGAAGGGCGCCCATGGACGAGATCTCCAGCGTAAGTGAGGTCGTCCATGGGCTTGCTGCGCACGCCCATGCCACCCATGCACCTGTCTGCAGTGGACTGGCATCCCGTGCCCTTACCAGAAACGAGAACAGAATTCTCGTTTCAGCCTGCATAACGGTCTCGGGCGAGGGCGACCTACGCGGTGGCGGCGACGGCGGGGGCCGGTTCCTTGTGCTTGCAATCCTTCTGCTCGCAGACCCAGACCAAACCGTCGCGCTTGAAGGATTTTTCCACCAGGTACGAGGCACCGCACTCGGGGCAGGCCTTGTCCACCGGTTTGCTCCAGGTGGCGAACTTGCACTTGGGGTAGTTGTCGCAGCTGAAAAACACCCGGCCGCGGCGCGACTTGCGCTCCAGTAGCTGGCCGCCGCAACCCTCGCGCGGGCAGGCGACCCCGATGTAGTTGCGCTTGACGTATTTGCAGTCCGGGTAGCGCGAGCAGCAGGTGAACTCGCCGAAGCGGCCGTGGCGCCGCACCAAGTGGCTGTCGCAGGTCGGGCATTTCTCTTCGAGCGGCACATCCGGAATCAGCTTGGCGGTGCCGTTGTCGAGGTGGAGGCGCTTGGTGGTCTTGCATTTGGGGTACGCGGTGCAGGCCAGAAACGGCCCGAACCGGCCGCTGCGCACCGCCATCGGCGAACCGCAGTTGGGACAGGTTTCGTCCTGCACCGCGGCCAGGTCGGCGCCGGCGGCCGGGCCCTCCAGCTCCTGGGTGTGCTTGCACTCCGGGTAGTTGGGGCAGGCCAAGAAGCGCCCGTTGCGGCCCCATTTAGCGACCAGCTTGGCGCCGCACTTGGGGCAATCGATGTCGCTCTGCTCCTGCATCGACTCTTTGAGCTTCTTGGCGTCGCGCAGCACCTCATTGACCTGGGGTTTGAACTGCTTGTAGAACTTGGCCAGCTCGTCGATCCATTCGAGCTCGCCCTCCTCGATCTGATCGAGGGTCGCTTCCATCCGGGCGGTGAACGGAACCTCGAACAGCTGCGGGAAGGTTTCGACCAACAGCTTCTTGACCGCGCGGCCCAGCGAGGTCGGCGCCAACCGGCGTTCTTCGAGCACCACGTAGCGCCGGGCCTGGATCTTGGACAGGGTGTCGGCATAGGTCGAAGGCCGGCCGATGCCGTCGGCTTCGAGCTCCTTGATCAAGCTGGCTTCGGTAAAGCGCGGCGGCGGCTGGGTGAAGTGCTGCTCGGTCACCAGGTCGAGCAGCTCGAGCGGCTCGTCCTGCTCCAGCGGCGGCAGGGTCTTGTCCTCTTCTTCCTCGCCCGGCCGCGGCGGGTAGAGCTTGAGAAAACCGGCGAACTTAAGCGTCGAGCCGGTCGCTCGCAAGGTATAGCGGCCGGCCTGGATATCGGCGCCGACCGTATCGAAGATCGCGGCGGCCATCTGCGAAGCCATGAAGCGCTGCCAGATCACGGTATACAGCCGCAGCTGGTCGCGGTCGAGGAAGGCGGCCATCTGCTCGGGCGTGCGGCGCACCTCGGTGGGCCGAATCGCCTCGTGGGCGTCTTGGGCGCCCTTCTTGCTGGCGAACTGACGCGGCTGATCGGGCAGGAAATCGGCACCGATCTGCGCGCTGACGTATGCGCGCGCCGCCGCGATCGCTTCGTCGGCGACGCGGGTCGAATCGGTACGCATGTAGGTGATCAGCCCGGTGCTGCCTTCGGGGCCCACCGAGACGCCCTCATAGAGCTGCTGGGCCAGCATCATGGTGCGTTTGGGCGAGAAGCTCAGCCGCACCGACGCGGCCTGCTGCAGGGTCGAAGTAATGAACGGCGGGCCCGGATTGCGGCGTTTCTCCTTGCGCTCGATCGCCGCGACCGAGAAACTCGCGGCCCGCAGCTCGCTCGCGATTCGGTTGGCGCTGTCTGCGTCGGAAACTTCGGTCTTTTCGCCGTCGATTCGGCTCAGCTCGGCGCGGAACGGGATTTGGGCGCGCCCCTTAAGCTGGGCTTCGAGGCTCCAATACTCCTGCGGCACGAACGCATCGCGCTCGTCTTCCCGTTCGCAAATCAACCGCAGCGCGACCGATTGGACGCGTCCAGCGCTGAGACCTTTGGCCATCGTTTTCCACAGAATCGGCGAGACCTCGTAGCCGACCAGCCGATCGAGAATGCGGCGCGCCTGCTGCGAATTGACCAGATTCATGTCGAGCGCCCGGGGGTTGGCGATCCCGTCTTGAATGCCCTTCTTGGTGATCTCGTTGAACAGGATGCGCAGGAAGCGCGAGCGCGGCAGATCGAGGGTCTCCATCACGTGCCAGGCGATCGCCTCGCCCTCCCGATCCGGGTCGGAGGCGAGGTAGATCTGATCGGCCCTGGCGGCGGCCTCTTGGAGATCCTTGATGACCTTCTCTTTGCCCTTGACCGGCACGTACTTGGGTTGAAAGTCGCGCTCGACGTCGATGCCCAATTTGGTCTTGGGCAGGTCGCGAACGTGACCCATCGACGAGCGCACGTCGTAGCCGCGGCCCAGCACCTTCTTGATCGTGCGGGTCTTGGCCGGCGACTCAACGATGATCAGCTTGGTGCCGCTCGGTTTCGCCTTGGCGGCGCTCGGGTTCGGTTTCGGGCTCGGTTTCGTTTTTTGTTTGGCAGTTTTCTTCATGGCAAGTCGCAGGCACTATAGCAGGGAGCCCAACGGACGCAGAAATCGCATCCCCGGAACGCTCTCGATTGCCCCGCGCGCTTCCAGCCCGACCAGCAGCGGGAGCAGCTCCTGGGGGGAGCGGCCGAGGCGCTCGCAGAGCTGGTCGATCGAGCAGGCTTCGCCGCGCGGCTCCAACGCCGCTAGGATCGCGATCTCGGGGGCGGCCGCCAGCGGTTCGGAGGCGGCGGCGCTCTGGGGCGGCAGCGACCAGCCCAGCGCGCTCACGACTTCGGCGGCGGACTGAATCAGCAGCGCGCCCTGGCGGATCAGCTCGTTGGGACCGGCGCTGAGCCGGCTGGTGACGTTTCCCGGCACCGCGTGGACCGATCGGCCGTAGTCGTTGGCCAGTCGGGCGGTGATCAAGGCGCCGCTCTTGGCGGCCGCCTCGACCACCACCGTGGCGAGCGCGAGCCCGGCGATGATGCGGTTGCGGACCGGGAAGTGGGTCGGCATCGGCCGGGTTCCCAAGGGATACTCGGAAAGAACGGCTCCGCTGGCGGCGACCTCATCGGCCAGCGCCGCGTGATCGGGCGGGTAGAGGCGGTCGAGCCCGGAGCCCAGCACCGCCAAGGTGCGGCCGCCGGCGCGCAGCGCCGCGCGATGAGCGGCGGCGTCGATGCCGCGGGCCAGTCCGCTCACGATGGTGATGCGCGCTTGCGCCAGCTCGCGAACCAATGCGCGGGTCACCGACAGGCCGTACGGGGTGGCCGAGCGCGAGCCGACCACGGCGATGGCTCGCTCGTCGTCGAGTGCCAGCCGGCCCCGGACGTAGAGCACCGGCGGCGGGTCCGGGAGCTGCTCGAGATAGCGCGGATAGCCGGGCCGGCCGTAGAACAACAGCTCCAGACCGAGCTCGCGGGCGCGCGTCTCTTCGCGCTGCGCCGCTTCGATCCACCCGGCGGCCGCGATCCGGCCGGCGGCCGTTGCCGAGAGCAGCCCGGCGAGCCGAGCCGGACCGGCCGCGAGCGCGGCCTCGGCGCTGCCGAAGGCCCCGAGCAGCCGGACCATCCGGCGGCCGCCGACCTCGCACGCGAGGTGCAAGGCGAGCAGCGCAGTGGCGCTGCTGTTGCGCCAGGCCGCTGGATCGATGTCAGACATGCCACATTCCGTAACAACGCTGACGGTCGCTTCGAATCCGGTTCCGATAGGCTCCAAGGTCGTCAGGGCGGCAGATCGTTGTGGGCCGATCAGCGCTTCGATATGATGGGGACGCATCCTGCACCATGAATCTGGCAACCATTTTCGCGCGCCGCGCGCTGCTGGCGGTCTGTCTGTTGGCGCCGTTTTGCGCTTGGGCTCAAACCAGCGGCGTGGAAGACACGCTGCGCTTCGGAACCGAAGCCGCCAAGCGGGGCCTGTGGACCGAGGCCATGTTCCGCTGGAATCGGGTTCTCAAGCTCGACCCCAGCAATGCCAAAGCGCACAACAATCTGGCGGTGGCCTACGAGCGCGAGGGCAAGTTCGAGGAGGCGCGGCAGCATTATGAAGCCGCGCTCAAGGCCACCGGCGCCTCCGAGGTGCGCGAGAATTACACCCGGTTCACCCAGTTCGTTCAGCAGCGGGTCGAACGCTCAGCCGCAGCCGCGGGAGCCGAGGCGCCGGGTCAAACCGCGGGAGCGGCGAAGGCCCAGACTCAGCCGGAGGACGAACCGTGAAGCTCCGGACTGCCTCGACCGTCATGGGGCTGCTGCTGTTTGCCGCTGGGGCGGCGGCCGACAGCTTCACGGTGACCATCGAGTCGCAGATCAAGACCAAGATCGACATGGAGGAGTACCAAGACATCCTGGTCGGGGATTTCTTGGCCGGTATGTTGGAGCAGTCCGAGCAGCGGGAAGTCGGCTCCGGCGAGGAAGCATCCGATCAAGCGGAGTCGGACCAGAAGCAAGAGTCCAAGCCCGAACGCAGCACGCGGCAGTTCTACGGCTCCTTGGACTTCGCCAACGAGACCCGCCAGTACTTGGTGGAAGAGCTGCGCGCCAACACCTCGCTCAACGTGCTCGACATCGACCCCCCGCAGCTGCCGCCGGCCAGCGACGACGAGGTTTTCGAAGACAGCGATTTCTGGGTCGAGATGGGGGAGAACTACCGCTCGCCTCTGATTCTCACCGGCCGCACCCGGGTCGCGTCCAAGGACGTGTCCGGTTTCGTGCAAGAGCGGGTTCGCGATCGCTACAACATGGACCGTGAGTTGACCGTGACCCGGTTCCGCAAGCGCTACGCCTACACCATCCTGTTGGACCTGTATTTCATCGACGGCAGCAGCGGCGATCAGGTTTACACCGAACAACTCCAAAACGAAGTCACCCGCACCGAGCTCGACGATCTCTCGCCGCTGAGCGTCTTCTACAGCATGATGGACGAGATCATGCCGCAAATCACTTCGATCGTCTCCCCGCCCACGGTGGTGCTGGAGCGCTATCTGTTGGAATGAGGCCGTTGGGTGGTGAACCGGAGGCACCCGCGATGAGATCCCGTGCTTTGGCTTGGCTCTTGGTGGCGCTGGCGGCCGGACCCGCCTTCGGCTTCGGCAAGAACAAGATCCACTACGACGACTTCGATTGGCACATCTACACCTCGCCGCACTTCGAGGTCTACTACTACACCAAGGAAGAGCAGCATCTGGGCCGCGTGGTCTCTTACGCCGAGAGCGCCTATTTCAAGATCTCGGAGGCGATGGACCACAAGATCCCCTACAAGATTCCGCTGGTCTTCTACCAAACCCACAGCGAATTCGAGCAGACCAACATCTTTCCGGCCTTCATCATCGAGGGCATCGCCGCCTTCGCGGAGCCTTATCGCAATCGGATGGTGTTGCCGATCGACGATCCGCCCGACGAGCTGCAGACGCTGATCGAGCACGAGCTGACCCACATCTTCCAGTACAACCTGTTGTACCGGACCTTGGTTGGGGCGCAGGCGCCGCCCTGGGTGTGGGAAGGGCACGCCAACTTCATCAGCGAGGACTGGACCAGCATGGATCGGGCCTTGGTCCGCGATGCGGTGCTCAACAACCAGCTCCCGACCCTCGAGCAGCTCAGCAACGTCTACGCCTATCCCAACGTGGTGCTGGGCTACAACCTGGGCGCGTCGGTGTTCGATTTCATGGCCGAGCGCTACGGCAAGAAGTCGGTCAGCCGGTTCTTCTTCAACCTCAATCGCGCGCCGCTGCTGGAAGGCGGCGACGGCAAGAGCCAAGGCGCGATCGAGAAGACCTTCAAGCTCAAGCCCGAGAAATTCACCCGCGACTGGCATGATTACCTCGAGGACATCTACAAGCTGCGCGACCAGGATCAGATGGAGGATCCCGATGATGCCTACGGGGAAGAGATCAAGCCGCCGGAGCCGTTCGAGAGCGTGCTGGCCTTCGCCCCCAGTCCCAGCGGGGAGCTGTTGGCGGCGCTGTCGTACAACAAGAACGACTATGAAAGCGACCTGATCCTGATCAGCGCGCGCGACGGGCGGCTGCTGCGCAACCTGACCGAAGGCTACACCAATGACTGGGAATACCTGCACATCGACGGCAAGTTCTTCGACGGCCGCTCGCTGACCTGGGATCCGAGCGGCGACCGGATCGCGCTGTTCGCGCGCGCCGAGAAGCGGCGCAAGCTGTTGATCATCCATGTGATCAGCGGCGCGCTCGAGCGCGAAATCCCGATGGAGCTCGAGCAGGTGACCGCTCCGGCCTGGTCACCCGACGGCTCGACCATCGCGTTTCGCGCCATCAACCAAGGCCAGAGCGACATTTTCCTGCTCGACCTGGCGAGCGGCGCTACCACCAACCTGACCCAGGACGATGTCTACGAAGAGACGCCGCTGTGGTCCCCCGACGGCCAATACCTGACCTACACCGGCAAGGTCAACCTCTACGACAAGCTGTTTCAGATCGAGGTGGCACGGCCGCAGAACCGCATCCAGCTGACCTTCGGCGACAGCAACGACCGCTCTCCGAGCTACAGCTCCGACGGCGGCAAGATCCTGTTCTCGTCGGATCGCGGCGGCATCTTCAACGTGTTCTCGCTCGATCTGACCAGCGGCGACCTGCGGCGCTTGACCGCGGTCACCACCGCCAACCTGTCGCCGGCCCCGATCGTCGGCGAAGGCAAGGAGCGGATCGGCTTTCTGTGCTATTGGAAGGGCGACTGGAGCCTGCGCTCGATTGCGGCCGACCGCGAGCCGATCGCCGTGATCGCCGCGGAGCGCACCGCCCGCGAGGCGGAACAAGAGGCGCTGACCCCGTTCGCGCCGGCGGTGCAGCACGAGGTGTTGGAGGCCAACAAGCAGAAGAAAGGCATGTTCTCGCGCTTCAACTTCGAGACCGCCGGGCGCTCGATCGGGGTCACTTCGGGAGGCGATTTCTTCGCCAACACCGCGATCGTTTTCAGCGATATCCTGGTCGACAGCGAGTTTCTGTTCCTCGCCAGCACGGTGCGCGAGTTCCAAGGCTACCTGTTTCAGTATTCCAATCGCGGCGGGCGCTGGTACTGGGGCAGCCGTTTCCAGCACACCACCGACTTTTTCTTCGGCACCTTCGACCTGGTCGGCAACCGCGACGACGCCCTCGCCACCCAGCGGCTGATCGGGGTCGAGGGCTTTGCCAGCTATCCGTTCAACAAGTTCAACCGGGTCGACTTCATCACCGGCTGGTACGACTTCAAGACCGAGCGCAACGTCTTCATCGAAGAGGTCGGCGACGTGCGGATCGAGGACCCGACCCGCAGCGGCACCTTGTTCGGCGTCGGGGTCGGGCTGTCGCGCGACACCATCCGCTATCTGCCGTTCGGCCCGCTGGCCGGCGAAGGTTATTCGATCAACTATACCCACTATCTCCCGATCGGCAGCTATCTGGAGCGGCGCAATCTCACCGCCGACCTGCGGCACTACACCAAGCTGGGGCGGCGCTCGCTGCTGGCGCAGCGCTTGGTCTCGCTCAATTCGTTCGGCGACGATCCCAACTTCTTCTGGGCCGGCGGCGACAATACGGTGCGCGGCATTCCCTATCGCAGCATGGTCGGAACTCGGGTGTTCTTTTACAACGCGGAGCTGCGCTTTCCGCTGATCGATGCGCTGGTAACTCCGGTGCTCGGCTTCGGCGGCATCCGGGGGTTGTTCTTCTTCAACATGGGCAACGCCTGGACCCCGCAGTTCGAGGAGTTCGGCGGCGATTTCGGCTTTTTCACCGACGGCAAGTTCGGTCCCAACGGCCGTTCGTCGTACGGTTTCGGCATCAATATCAACTTCTTCCTGCCGCTGCATATCGACTACAGCTGGAAGAACTTCAACCGCGACGATCCCAACACCAGTTCCAATGAGACCAAAAGCGGTGTAGACTTTTGGATCGGGTTTGACTTCTAATAAGGGGTGGAATTATTCATGGTGAGCCCGGGGCAGCCCCGGGCGTTCGCGGGGAGAGGGATCGACAAGCGTTTCTGACCTTTTGTCCGTACCGTCGAGCCGGTACTAGCATTCGAGGTTGAGTATGCGTTCGATAGCACTTTTCGTGGATTTCGAGAATATCCTGCGGCCGGTCGAAGAGCGGGTCGGCTCCGAAGTCGGAACCGACGAAACCGTGCGGATTCTCGGCGGCCTGATCCGCGCGATCGAGGACGCCGGCCGGGGCGCCTCCAGCATTCGGGTGCGGCGCGCCTACGCCGACTGGGAGAGCATGGAGGAAGGCCTGCAGGCGAACCTGTCGCTGATGAACATCAAACCGCAGTACGTGCTGGCCAAGACCGGCAAGTCGAGCGCCGATCTGGCGCTGTCGCTCGACCTGCTCGAGACCTTGCTGACCCGCCCCGAGGTCGACGCGTTCGTGATCGTCGGCGGCGATCGCGATTACATTCCGATCGTGTCGCGGGTGATGGAGAAGGGCAAGGATATTTTCATCGCCTCGCTGCCGGGCTCGGTGTCGGGCGATCTGCAGGACATCGTCGGCAAGGATCGCTTCATCGACATGACCTCGTTGCTGATGCCGGCCAGCGGCCTGCTGCTGGCCTTGCCCTCGGCCCTGATCGGGACCGGCGAGTCGGGCCGGGAAGCGGTCGCGCCGCGCGGGCCGGTGATGCCGCGCCATCCACGCGGTCGCCGGATCGACCCCGGGGCCAAGGAGAACCGGGAGCCGCGGCCGATGCCGCCTTCCAGTGTCGCGTTTCCCGAGAGCGCCGACCAGGAAGCGATCAAGATCCGCGCGATTCAGCTGCTCCATCGCGCCACCCAGCAGTTCGGGCCCGAAATCTATCTGGTGCCGTTCTTCAAGAACTTCATGAACGACGCGATGCCGGAGTTCAACCTGCACCAGCGTAAAGCAATCATCAATCGGCTCGGTGAAGAGGGTGTGCTGCGGGTCGAAACCAAGCAATCGGCTCACGGTCCCTACAACTACACCAGCGTCTTTCTGATCTACGAGCATCCGATGGTGCAACGCGCGGTGCCGGGCGCGAGCGCGCCGCCCGAGCCCGCGGACTCGGCCGCGGCCCAGGCCGCGGGTCTTTCCGCCGCCGACCCGGAGTCCGCGGCCGCCGACGGCGCCGGCGCGGGGCGGCGGGGGTATCAAGACTGGGCCAGCGAAGCGTAGCCCGGCGGCGGATCTGGCGCCGCCTGCTTCGTTGGGCTTGCTCGGCTTCCTCCGGCGTATTTTCTGTACTGTAGGGGAGGGGCTTGGCCCCTCCCGAGGGGCGGGCCATGGGCCCGCCCCTGCGCCGCCGTCAACCTCGCGGCGCCGCGCGCATGGGTGGCATGGGCGTGCGCAGCAAGCCCATGGACGACCTACCTCACGATAGATATGTCGTCCATGGGCGCCCTTCGGCCGCCCATGCCACCCCATTCGAGCGCTTGACTCGAAGATGACTATCCTTGATAACAAGCGCTCCGGAGGTCCGGAACCAAGTCCGGCGGGTTGAAGCGATGGGCGACGACATCATGCGGGATTCGGAGTCGGAGCGGAAGGAGTCCGCCGCGGGCGCGGGAGCTTCCAGCCCCGCAGCACGGATCGGGTTGGAGCAGTTTCAGAAAGTCGAGCTGCGGGTGGCCACGGTGCGCAGCGCCGAGAAAATCTCAGGCAGCAGGAAGCTGCTCCAGCTGAGCGTTGATCTCGGGAGCGAACAGCGCACCCTGGTGGCCGGCATCGCCCTGGTCTACGAGCCGGAAGCACTGGTCGGGCGCCAGGTGATCGTGGTGGCCAACCTCGAGCCCGCCAACTTGATGGGGGTTCAGTCCGACGGCATGGTGCTGGCCGCCGACGCGGCCGGCCGGCCGATCCTGGCCGGCTTCGCCGACCCGGTGCCCAACGGCGCCCGCGTCCGCTAAAAGGCAGCCGAAGTTGGCCTAAGACTGTGCATATCGTGGGGGTCCAGCACGGCATCGTGGGCGGTGGAGGTGTCGTCAGCTGCAAGGCGGGCGCTGCGAGGGCGACGGAAGCGTACTGAAAGGTACGCTGGAGGAGCCCGAGCAAGCCCAACGAAGCAGATGGCGGCAAATCCACCGCCGTGCTCATGATTGATTCCCACTGTCATCTGCTGCATCCACAGTTCGACGCCGACCGCGAGACGGTGGTCCAGGCGGCGCTGGCCGCCGGCGTGCGCGGCATCCTCGCGGTCGCCGATACGCTGGAGTCGGCGCGCGCCGGCGCCGAGTTCGTGCGCGGGCGCGAAGGACTATGGGCCAGCGCCGGCGTCCATCCGCATCACGCCGCGCAGTGGACGGCGGACAGCGGCGCGCAGCTGCGCGAGCTGCTCGCGCTTCCCGAGCTGGTGGCGCTCGGAGAGATCGGACTGGACTACCACTACGACTTCGCCCCGCGGCCGCAGCAGCAGCGGGCGCTGGAAGCGCAGCTCGCGCTGGCGCGCGCGACCGGCCGGCCGGTGATCCTGCACAATCGGGAATCGGACCGCGATCTGATCGCGCTGCTGCGCGCCACCCCGCCGCCGGCCGGGGTGATGCATTGTTTTACCGGCGATGGCGCGCTCATGGAGCAGGCGCTCGAGCTCGGCCTGCACATCTCGTTCGCCGGCGTGCTGACTTTCAAGCGCAGCGCGGCGCTGCGCGAGCTGGCCCGCGCGGTGCCGGCCGACCGGCTTCTGATCGAGACCGACGCACCGTATCTGGCGCCGGAGCCCCATCGCGGCCGGCGCAACCAGCCAGCGCTGCTGCCTTACACCTTGGAGGTGCTGGCGAGGTCGCGCGATCAGTCGCGCGAAGAGCTCGGCGCGCAGCTGAGCGCCAATTTTGAGCGCCTGTTTCTTACGCGTCGGGTCGAGCTCGATTGACCGGCGCGAGACCGGGCGGTTAGCATGGGTCACAGCGCGGCGCCGGCGGCTCGATGCTGCAAGGCTTCAATACCGAAATCGAGGTGGAGGGGCGGCGTTTTCACGTCCAAACCGAGGACAAGGGCCGCCAGCATCCGGTGATCGAGACGCTGGTCTACTGCGGCGGGGCGATCGTCGCCAGTCGCAAGACGCCCTATGCCGCGGAGCTGGAGGACGTCGAGCTGCTGGAGCTGATGCGGCGCCAGCATCGCAGCCTGTTGCAGGCGACCCGCGGCGGGCAATATCAGCAGCAGGCTCAGGCCAGCGAGGCGGAGCGTTACCGCAGCGTGCGCGGCGCCGAGCTGGATCGGGTGGTCGAGGAGTTTCTCAAGCGCCTGGCCTAAAGCGCCCTGCCGGCCGGGCGCTGCGCTGTGCTATCCTGCGCCGGCCTTCCCGGCTCAGCGGAGGAATCGGAATCATGAATCTCGCGGTGGTCGGAAGCGGATACGTCGGGCTGGTGACCGGCGCCTGCTTCGCGGAGTTCGGCCTGAACGTCACCTGTATCGATAGCGACGCCGACAAGATCCGGCAGCTGAACGACGGGCAGGTTTCGATCTTCGAGCCGGGGCTCGAGGAGATGGTGCGCCGCAATGCCGGCGCCGAGCGCCTCAACTTCACCAGCGACATCCGCGCCGGAGTCGAGCGGGCGCTGGTGATCTTCATCGCGGTGGGGACCCCGAGCCACAGCAACGGCGCGGCCGACCTGTCGTACATCGACGCGGTGGCGCGTTCGATCGGGGAGGCGATGGACGGTTACAAGGTGATCGTCACCAAGTCGACCGTCCCGGTCGGCACCGGCGAGCGCATCCGGCGCCTGATCCGCCAGCACCAGCGCGAGCCGATCGACTTCGACGTGGCCTCGAACCCCGAATTCTTGCGCGAGGGCTCGGCGATCGAAGACTTCATGCGGCCCAACCGGGTGGTGATCGGCTGTCGCAGCCCCCAGGCGGTCGCGATTCTCAAGGACCTCTACCGCCCGCTCTATCTGCTCGAAACCCCGGTGGTGGTCACCACGGTCGAGAGCGCCGAGCTGATCAAGTACGCCTCCAACGCCTTCCTGGCGCTCAAGGTCGCTTTCATCAACGAGGTGGCGGCGATCTGCGAGCAGGTCGGCGCCGATGTCCAGGTGGTGGCGCGCGGCATGGGGCTGGATCAGCGGATCGGCTCCAAGTTCCTGCACCCGGGGCCGGGCTTCGGCGGCTCCTGCTTTCCGAAGGACACCCGCGCCTTCGTCGCGATCGGCGAGCGCGCCGGGATCGATTTCAGCATTCTCAAGGCGGTGCTGCGTGCCAACCAGGCGCAGAAGCAACGCATGGTCGAGAAGATCGAGCGCGCGGTCGGCGGGGTGGACGGCAAGCGGATCGCGATTCTGGGTCTGTCGTTCAAGCCCAACACCCACGACATGCGCGAGGCGCCCTCGATCGAGATCATCGCGGCGCTGCAACAGAAGGGCGCGCGGATTCGGGCCTACGACCCGGCGGCGATGGAGGAGGCGCAGCGCTTCCTGAACGATGTCGAGTACGCCGAAAGCGCGCAGGCCGCCGCCGCGGACGCCGATGCGTTGGTGCTGCTCACCGAATGGAATCCGTTCCGCAGCCTCGATCTGGCCGAGATCAAGTCGCTGCTGCGCCAGCCGATTCTGGTCGATTGCAAGAACGTCTACGATCCCGAGCAGATGCGCAAGCTCGGCTTTCACTACACCGGAATCGGGCGCGGCGAGGGCATTTCCGGGGCCTGAAGGCTGGCGCGATGAGCTTGCCGCCCGGAGTTCGCGATCAGCAGGCCCAGCTCAACCGCACCTACCTGCTGCCGGAGCTCGAAGCGCCGGCCCAGGCCCAGGCTCGCGCCGAGCTCAATCGCGAGCATCTGCTCGGCCCGCTGCCTGAGCTGGCGGCGCCGGCGCGCCGCGGCCCGCTGGGTCTGCTGGCCGGGCGGCTGCGGCGTGCAATCGGCGCGGCGGTGCGCGAGCTGGTCGCGCCCAAGCTGGCCGCGCAGGAGCGGATCAACGCCCAGCAGGTGCGGCTGCTCAACGGGCTGACCGAACGGCTCGGCGCGCTGGTGGCGACCCAACGCGAGTTCAACGCCCAGGCGGTGCGGCTGCTGAACTTCCTGATCGAGACCCAGGATCAGGACAGCGAGCTGCTGCGCAAGCTGCGCTTTCGCGCCGTGGAGCTCGAGAAGCGCATCGACGAAGCGGTGGCGCTGCACCACGAGACCACCGTGCTGGCCGAGCAGATCGAGCTGCTCAAGCGCCGCGCCGAAACCAAGTGAGCGGGGCGCGGCCGCGACGGCCCAAGATCGCCTTGGTGGCGCAGCGGTTCGGCCCCGGCGTGGTCGGCGGGGCCGAGGACCACGCGCGCTTGATCGCCCGGCTGCTGTCACGCTGGTCCGACCTCACGGTGGTCACCACCTGCGCGCGCGACTATCTGACCTGGGCCAATCATTTCGCGCCCGGGCGCGATCAGGTCGACGGCCTGCCGGTGCTGCGCTTCGCCAATCTGCAGCAACGCGACGTCGCGACCTTCCCGGCGCTGACCGAGCAGCTCTTGCTGCGCGATCACCCCTACGGCGCCGAGCTCGAATGGCTCAAAGCCCAGGGTCCGCGCTGCCCGGAGCTGCTCTGGTACCTGCGCGCGGAGGGAGCGAGCTACGACCTGCTGCTGTTTTTCACCTATCTCTACTATCCGACCTTCTTCGGCCTGCAGCTCCATCCGCGCCGCAGCGCGCTGGTGCCGACCGCGCACAACGAGCCGGCCATTTACCTGAACTGCTACCAGCACTTCTTCCGCCTGCCGGCGGCGATCTTCTACAACACGGTGGAGGAGAAGGGACTGCTCAACCGCCTGACCCACAATCAGTTCACCTTCAGCCGGGTGGTCGGAGTCGGGATGGATCCGCCCGGCGCCGCCGACGTCGCCGGGTTCCGCCGCGCCTACGGACTGGAGCGTCCGTATCTGATCTACGCCGGCCGGATCACCACCGCCAAGGGAACCGATACCTTGCTGCGCTGCTTCGCCGAGTACCGCGCCGGCCGCGGCGACGGTCTCGAATTGGTGCTGATCGGCGCGACCGAAGGCAGCGAGCCGCAAGGGGACGGGGTGCGCTACCTGGGCTTCCTCAGCTCGGAGCACAAGGACGCCGCCTTCGCCGGCGCGGCGGCGATGGCGGTGCCGTCGCTGTACGAGAGCCTGTCGATCGTGGCCTTAGAAGCCTGGCGCTGGGGCCGGCCGGTGCTGGCCGACCGCCGCAGCGAGGTGCTCGCCGGCCTGATCCGGCGCAGCGGCGGCGGCTGGACCTTCGGCACCGCCGCCGAGTTCGGCGCGGCGCTGGGAACGATTGTGGATGAGCCCGAGGAAGCGCGCCGCCGCGGCGAGCTCGGCCGGCGCTTCGTGACCCGCTACTACAACTGGCCGACCATCGAACGCAAGTACGCCGAGGTCATCAGCCGGATCACCGGCATTCCCTGCGGCCCTTTGGTCCAATGATCCAGACCGAAAGCTCGCGCCCACCGGACCCGGAATGGTAGAGTGGTCGCACTCGAGAAGGAGAAAGCGATGACCGATCCATCAACCCCAACGGGCCCGGCGCCCAAGTCGGGCCTTTCCGCGCCGGCTTGGATCGCGATCGGCTGCGGCGGCCTGATCGTGCTGGTCCTGATCGTGGCATCGGTTCTGTTCTGGTATGGAGCCCGCAAGCTCAAGGGCGTGGCCGAGGATTTCGAGGCCAATCCGGCCAAGAAGGCCGCCGAGATGATGGTGCGGATCAACCCCGAGCTCGAGCTGGTGCGCTCCGACGATCAGACCATCACGGTGCGGCTCAAGCAGACCGGCGAAGAAGCCACGTTCGACTTCGAACAGATCCGTGAGGGCAAACTGCGCTTTCGCAGCCAAGAGGGCGAGGCCACGCTCAGCATCGAAGGAAGCAAGCAGGGCGGCACGCTCACGGTCGAAAGCGACAAGGGCACGGCGGTCCTGGGCAGCGGCGGGGCCGAGCGCCTGCCGGCCTGGGTGCCGCTGCCCGAAACCCACGGCGAGCTCCAGGCCAGCTATACCGTGGCCGCCGAAGGCAAGGTCGGCGGGCTGGTGGCCTTTGCCAGCGAGCAGAGCCCAGCCGAGCTGCGCGGCTTCTATCAGGAGCGGCTCGAAGCGGCCGGCTATGAGCTGCAGCTCCACACCCTCGGTCTCGGCAGCGCCGGACAGCAGGAGATGCTGATCGGGACCCACGCCGCTTCGGAGCGCAACCTCACGGTCACGATCACCAGGCAGGAAGGCAAGACCCAGGTCATGCTGCAGTACGGTGGCAAACCCTGAGCCGGTTTCATCGCCCCGCCGCGCCGGGTTTGCTTTCTGCCGCCCGGCCTGATTGGATTTCGATTGACAAGCGGGCTCCGCGTCCGGCAGATTACTGTCCGGCGACGGCCCAACGCCGAACCCCGCCCGACCTCCCCCCGCGAGGTCCGCGGACGGGGCAAAGGGGTCATCAAGCCTCGGGAGCCATGGGGAATCGTTTCTTCGTCACCGACTCGCAGGCGGGGGCTGGAGTCGTGTGACTGAGAGGAAACGATACCGATGACTCAAGCTCGCAAGCTCAAGAAAGACATCCGCGCTCGCGCCAAGAAGACCGGCGAGAGCTACGCCGCAGCCCGCCGCCAAATTCTGGCGCTGCGCTCCAAGCGCAGCCGCCAGTCCGGCGCACCAACCCCGATCCGATCCGTTCCGCCTTCACCCGGCTCCTCGGCTGGTCGCGGCGCGCTGGGCGGCGTCAGCGATTTGAACTGCCGGGAGCGAACCGGTCATGGGCTCGATCACTGGTTCGCGGTTTTGGATGCCTTCGGCGCAGCTCAGAAGGGACACACCGACGCGGCCCGGCATCTGCGTCAAGACCATGGCGTCCCGGCCTGGCACTCGCAGGGAATCACGGTCGCCTACGAGCGGGCCAAGGGCCTGCGCGACATCAACCAGAGCAGCAGCGGCCGCTTTCAGGTTTCGGTTTCGCGGGTGGTGCCGGCCGGCGTGCCGCAGGTGATCCGCGCGTTGGCCTCGGCCGAGGGGCGCCGCCGCTGGTTGGCCGAAGCCGATCCGGGCCTCACCCGGGCGCTGCGCGCCGCGCTGCAAGGTCCCAAGCGGCGCGAGCTGGCGGTGCGCCCCAAGGGCGACGCCCGCCTGCGGCTGCGCTGGGGCGCCTCGTCGGTGGAGATCCGGATCGATCCGCGCCCGGGCGGAAAGAGCTCGATCGTGGCCGATAACTCGAATCTGCCTGAGCCGCGGCTGATCGAAGTGCGGCGCGAAGCCTGGAAGACGGCTCTCGACGCGCTGCGCCGGCACCTCGCCGGCTAGGAGCCTGCCGCCCTAGGCTCATAGCTCCGGCCTTTTCGAAGCCAGCTGGGTTTCCCTCAGTCCCCTGGACCGTCAGGTCTTGGGGACTTTTCCCTTTTCATAGACGATCGAGATCCCGGAAATCCCCAGCTCGCCGGTGCAGCTGTCTTCCGAGCCCCGGTCATCGCGAAAGATCCCGAACGTGATCCCGTCGCCTTGATCCAAGGAGGGAAATTCCTCGTCGCCGCCGCTGATCTCGAAGCGGACCTTGGCGCTCTCCTGCTCCGTAGCCGGGGCCGCCATTTGGATCCGGCCGCCGCTCAGGGTGAAGTCCGTGGTGGCTTCGAGCGCGATCAAACCGCTGCTCGCCCCTCCGCCATCGGCCGCCTCTCCGGGTCGCGAGCGGTACAGCAGGTTGGGTGCGAGAAGAAAACTGCAGTCGGTCTCGTATGCCTCCCACACGATCTCGAGAACCAAGGGCGTGTCCGATTTATAGTCGTTGGGGATCGTGAAGCTCAGTCCGAAGTTAGGGACCCCACTATTCCCGGTCAGAAGCAGCGGCGCGCTCCCCCCGGAGAGCTGCACGATGGCGCCGTCATCCAGGATTGCGCCGAGTGGGTTCAGAGACAGCCGCAAAACCTTGGCGGCTTGCGCCGGCCCGGCCGCGAGCACCAGACCGATCAGCATCGAAGCGAATAAGCCTTGATTCCATTGTTTCACCGTCCTGGTCACCTCCAGCTTGGAATTCCGTCCGTCGTTCGGATCGGCCGATCGATCGCGCGTTAGGCTCAGTCTTTGCGCCGCCGCCGCAGCAGTAGGCCGGTGCCGACCACGATCGCGCCGGCGCCGGCCCAGACCGGAATGTTGACCTGCTCCTTTTCCTCGATCCGGAACTCGATCGGGCCGAGCTTGGCGTCGTGGGTCTCCTTGGTATAGCTGAAGCCGCGGTAGATCAAGGCCAAGAGCCCGCCCACGATCAACACCAACCCGATCACCTGTTGGGCCCGCATCCGTTCTCACCTCCTCCGAAAAGTGCCCCCGGCTGGTCCGCGGCGGCGCTTGCCGATGCTGCAAGCGTAGTTGCAATCCGCGCCTGGACCAACCCCCCCAGGGCGGAAAATCGGCCGGCGCGAGGGTTGCTCTGAGGGAAATCCCCCCCGGATTTGGGGGAAGAACCCCATTCAACGCCAGCGGTCCGTTCCCGATACTGAAGATCTATGAACCCATCTATCCAAAGGAGCATGACCATGTCTCGACCGGCCGGAATCACCCGATGTGTCCTTCTCAGCTCGGCTCTGCTTTGGTGCGCGCCGCTGGAGGCGGTGATCGCTCCGCAGCAGGATCGAACCAGAGAAGCGCTTCAGTATCGCCACCCCGATCTGCAGATCCGCAATGTCTACCAGCGGCCCGACCGTGTGCCGGGGCAGCGCTCGGAGCAGCGCGACGCCGAGCTGGAGCTGCTCGGCGTGGCGCAGGATTCGGCGTTCTACGACCTGCGCGGCGGCCGTTGGGGCACTTTGGTGCTCAGCACGCCGATGATTCCCGGCCCGGCCAATCAAGGTCGGCTGAGCTGGGCCGATCTCGGGCGCTCGGCTCCCGCCGGCGACGCCGAGCTCGGCGCAGGGGCCTGGAGCGCGCTGCGACAGTATTTGACCGCCTATCGGGCCGAGTTGGGGATCGATCCGGTTCAGCTCAGCGATGACCCGGGCATCTCGGTTCACGAAGGCGGCCGCGTGATTCAGATCCACGGGCGCCGCGAGGTCGGCGGCATACCGGTGCGCGACTCCTACATCAGCGCCGTGATCAACAGCGGCAACTTGGTCCTTTTCGGCAGCCGCAATTGGGGATCGGTCGAGGTGGAGCTCGAGCCGGGCATTGCTGCGGCCGCAGCGGAAGCGGCGGTGCGCGCCTATGTGGAAACCGGCTTCAGCTTGAGCGGCTTTAGGGCACCGGCCGAACTGGCCATCGTCCCGCTGGCGGTGGGCGCGGAGCCGTCGAGCGCTCCGCTCGGGGCCGGCTACACCTACCGGCTGGTCTGGGTTCTGAGCCCGACCGTGAGCGAGGACCGCGGCCGCTGGGAGGCCTTGGTCGACGCGGCCAGCGGCGAGCTGCTGGCGTTCACCGATCTCAACCTGTACTACGACCGCAAGCTTCGCGGCGGCATCTATCCGGTCAGCAACGACGGCCAGCCGCCCGACGGGGTCGAGCAGCCCGGCTATCCGATACCGTTTGCCGATGCCATCCAGCCGTTCGGCACTTCGCTGTTCAGCAACAGCTCCGGATTGGTCGACGATGTCGGCGGCCTGCTGCGCACGACCCTGAGCGGCCAGTACGTGAACATCAACGACAACTGCGGTCCGATCGACGAAGTCCTCGAGTGCAGCGATCTCGATTTGGGGTCGGGTCCCGGCACCGACTGCGACGTCCCGCCGGGACATTCGGCGGGCGACACCCACTCGGCGCGCAGCGGTTTCTACGAGCTCAACCGCCAGATCGAAGGCGCCCGCGCTCTGCTGCCGGGCAACCCCTGGCTGCACGACCAGCTGACCGCCAACATGAACATCGACGATACCTGCAACGCGTTCTGGGACGGCCTCACGGTCAACTTCTTCAAGTCCGGCGCCGGCTGCGGCAACACCGGCGAGATCGCCGCGGTCTTCGATCATGAGTGGGGCCACGGCTTGGATGACAACGACACCGACGGCGAGATCTCTTCGCCCGGCGAGGCGATCGCCGATATCTACGGCATCCTGCGGGTGGTCGACTCCTGCTTCGGCCGCGGCTTCGTTCCGGGCGACCTCAGCTGCGCCGGCGGCGGCTACGGCGATCCATGCTTGGGCTGCACCGGAGTGCGCGATCTCGACTTCGCCAAGCACCAGTCCGGGCAGCCGCACGACATCGACTGGATCCTGTCGCCGACCGTGGCTCCCGGCGGCGGCTGCGTCGGGGTCGCCGGTCTGCAGCAGGGCCCCTGCGGCCAAGAGACCCACTGCGAGGGCATGGTGCCGGCCGAGGCCGGCTGGGATCTATTCGCCCGCGATTTGCAAAGCGCTCCGTTCAACTCCGATCTCAATACCGGGTTGCAGATCGCGACCCGGCTCTTCTACCTCAGCGCCGGCAACATCGGCAGCTGGTATCAGTGCGCCCCCGGCCCGGCTCAGCTCGCTGGCTGTGTCGCCGACGGCGGCTACCTGAACCTGCTGGCGGTGGACGACGACAACGGCGACCTGAGCGATGGAACGCCGCACATGCAGGCGATCTTCAACGCCTTCGACCGCCATCAGATCGCCTGCGCCACGCCGGCGGTCCAGAACAGCGGCTGCGCCGGCGCGCCGGCGCTGGCTCCGAGCCTAACGGTGACCGCCCTGCCGCAAGCGGCGCACTTGAGCTGGACCGCGGTGCCCGGCGCGACCAAGTACTGGGTGTTTCGCACCGAGGGGGTCAAAGGGTGCGACTTCGGCAAGGTGCGGATCGCCGAGACCACCGCGACCGAGTACAGCGACAGCGGTTTGCTCGACGGCTTCGAGCTGCTCTACAGCGTGATGCCGGTCGGAGCGCACGACAGCTGCGCCGGGCCGATGAGCGCTTGCGTCGCCACCGTTCCGGCCCCCAAGCCGGCCGAGGTCGAAGACCTGCTCGCGTTCCGCCAAGTGCCGAATGCGCTGGCGATCCTCACCGGTGACGACGATCCGTTCCTCGACAACTGCGAGATCGCCAAGTTCAGTTTCGAGGTTGAAAACGCCGGGTCGGTCGACCTGCAGAGTGTCGCGATCGTCTCGATCACCCCGGTTTCCCATCCGCAGACCGAGATCCTGACCTCGCTGCCGGCGCCGCTGGCGAGCAGCTTGGCGGGCGGCAGCTGCGCCGCGCCCGAGTCCCTGGCGGCGGCCAGCTTCCAATTCGTGCCTCACGGCGTGGGCTTCGACGAGACCATGGTGTTCGAGGTCGTGATCCAGGGCAGCAGCGCGGCGTTCGGCACCACCACGCTGGTCGGCACCATCGAGCTCAGCGGCACCGAGAGCGATTTCATGTTCTTCGACTCGGTGACCTTCGATTTTGAGGACGGGCTGCAGGGCTGGAGATTCGCCTCCGGCTCCTACATCCGCCAGTCGCCGGGCGCCAACGGCACCTTGTTCCATTTGGCCTCCTCCTCGTTCCAGGCCGGCCAGTGCGACGAGATCCAATCGCCCGAGATCCGCCTGACCCCGACCTCGACCCTCTCGCTGTTCAACATGTTCGTGACCGAGCCGGGAACCCCACTGGGGGTCTACGACCGCGCCAACGTGGGGCTGTTCGATGTCGAAGCCGGCTCCCGAATCACGGTCGCGCCGGACAGCGGCAGGCTCTACAACGTCTCCGGCTCCGGCGGCGTGTGCGTGACTGCGGGCCAAGCCGGCTGGGCCGGCCCCGGGCCCGGCTTTCTCGAGAGCGGCTGGTCCCCGACCGCGCTCCAGACTTCGAGCTTCACCGGCCGGCGGCTGCGGATCGACGTCGCCTACGGCACCGATCCCGCGGTCGAAGCCACCGGACTACAGTTCGACGAGGTCACCCTGACCGACTTCGAGCTCCAGGTTCCGGATGCGCAGAGCGACACTTGCGAAACAACGCCGCAGATTCAGGCCAATGACGATGCAGCGAGCACGCCGTCCGGCAGCCCGGTGACCATCGACGTGGTCGCCAATGACTTCACCTTGAACCCGCCGCTGACCGTAACCGCGGTCACCGATCCGCCCGACGGCTCGGTGATCGACAACGGTGACGGCACGCTGACCTACAGCCCCGATCCGGGCTTTGTCGGGGTCGACAGCTTCGACTATTCGATCAGCGATGCGCTCGGCAACAGCGATTCGGCCACCGTCACGGTGACCGTCACTCAGCCAGCCGCCTGCGCCGAGCCGGGCGCGACGGTGCTGACCGACGGCGGCGGGGATGCGAGCACCGCCCAACCGGAACACGACGTTCTGAGTCTCTCGATCGCGCAGCCGACCGCGCTGAACGGCGACAAGTTCGTCTTCACGCTCAAGATGGCCGGGCTTGCCAACCCGACGCCGAACACCACCTGGCCGGTCATCTTCCGCACCCCGGACGGGGTGGATCGATTCGTCAAGATGGCGACCAGCGCCACCGGCACGGTGAGCTTCGCCCACGGCCTCGGCACCAACCCCTCGGTGGCCGGCAGCCCGGCCGATCCAGCCAGCGGCTTCAACGCCGACGGCACGATCCGGATCGTGGTGCCCGCGAGCCAGCTCGGCAGCCCGATCCCGGGCCAACAACTCAGCCAGTTCCTGACCCGGATTCGGGTCGAGCTGGGTCCGGGCGGAGCCGTGACGCCGGACAACATGCCCGACAGCCTGACCCGCAGCGGCTCCTATGGGGTGACTGATTGCGGCTCGAATCAGCCTCCCGCGGCCCAGGACGACTCGGCGGTCACCGAAGTCGGGGCGGCGGTCACGATCGAGGTGTTGGCCAACGACAGCGATCCCAACGGCGATCCGCTGACCGTGGTATCGGTGACCGATCCGGCGCAAGGCAGCGCAGCCATCAACCCCGACGGCACGATCACCTACACCCCCGATCCCGGCTTGCTGGGCTCCGATGGCTTCGAGTACACGGTCTGCGATCCAGCCGGTCTGTGCGACACTGCCTCGGTCGCCGTGGAGGTCCAGTGCCCGGCCACCGCGGACGGCAGCTTCAGCGACGACTTCGAGCCCGAGCCGGAAGCCGGCTGGACCACCGAGACGGCGGCCAATAACCTGCCGAGCTTGACTTGGCAGACGGTTACCGATCCGCTGACCCAGAGCCCGACTCAAGCGTACTTCAGCGATGCCACGACCCTCGATCTCAAAGACGACCGGCTGATCGCGCCGCCGCAGGATCTCTCCTCCGGCAGCCACCTGATCTTCTGGCACCGCTTTTTCTTCGAGCCGACCTTCGATGGCGGCGTGCTCGAGGTCAGCACCGACGGCGGCAGCAGCTGGGTCGACGTGCTCGCCGGCGGCGGCAGCTTTGTCGAAGGCGGCTACAACGACAGCATCGACCCCGGGGCCGGCAGCCCGATCGCCGGACGGCTGGCCTGGAGCGGGTTCTCGGAGTTCATCGACGCGATGAACCGGGTCGAGGTCGATCTGGGCGCCTTCGCCGGCCTCAACGTGCGGGTGCGCTGGCGCTTGGCCGCCGACCCGGTCGCGCCGGGATCGATCCCCGGCAGCGGCTGGTGGATCGACGACGTCCAGTTCACCAACACCTTGGTCATTCCAAGCGACTGCCCGGTGCCGCCGCGGGCGATGGACGACGATGCGGCGACCGACGAGGACACGCCGGTGGTGATCGGCCTGCTGGCCAACGACAGCGACGCCAACGGCGATCCGCTCACGGTGACCGAGGTGACGGCTCCGATGCATGGCACCGTGGTCAACAACGGGGACGGCACCGTCACTTATACGCCGGCGCCCGACTTCTTCAGCCCGCCGGACGACAGCTTCCAGTACACGGTCTGCGATCCCGGCGGGCTCTGCGCTCAGGCCAGCGTCCACGTCACCGTCAACCCGGTGAACGACGCTCCGGTGGCGAACGACGACAGCGCGACCACGCCGCAGGACACGCCGGTGACGGTGGACGTGCTGGGCAACGACAGCGATCCTGAAGGCGACAGCCTGGCGGTGGTAAGCGTCTCCGATCCGCCCCATGGCACCGCGGTAAACAACGGCGACGGCACCGTGACCTACACGCCGGATCCCGGGTTCTTCAGCCCGCCGGACGACAGCTTCGAGTACACGGTCAGCGACGGCGGGCTGACCGATACGGCAACGGTTACCGTGACGGTCACCCAGGGCCAAAGCAACCAGGCACCGGTCGCGAACGACGACAGCGCGACGACGCCGCAGGACACACCGGTGACGGTGGACGTGCTGGCCAACGACAGCGATCCGGACGGCGACAGCCTGACGGTGACCGGCGTGAGCGATCCGGCCAACGGCTCGGCGGTGAGCAACGGCGACGGAACGGTGACCTACACGCCGGATGCTGGGTTCGTGGGCAGCGACAGCTTCAGCTACACGATCAGCGACGGCAACGGCGGCACGGCCACGGCGACGGTGAGCATCACGGTGACAGAGGGTCCGGGCGGCGGGACGCTGGAGCGGGCGCACGGCAGCGGGTTCTTGGCGACCGGCTCGAGCAGCAGCGGGGACGACGACGACGATGAGGGCGGCTCGGGCAAGCTCAACTTCAGCTTCGACGCGAAGTTCGAGCAGGATGGCAGCCTGAAGGGCAAGCTGAAGGTCAACGACAAGGGCGCCGGAGTCAAGATCGACGCCGACCAAATCACCAGCCTGAGCGGCGGGGGCAGCGCCTGCAACGGGGTGCCGCCGAGCGCCAACTCGTTCGAATTCACCGCCATCGGCAAGTTCAACAACGTGAACGGCGCGCAGTTCCGGGTCTGCGGGGAGGACAACGGCAACCCGGGCAAAGGCAACGACCGGATCCACATCCAGTGCGTGTCGGGGTGCAGCTACGACAGCGCGTCGCGCACGCCGGATGACGTGCTCGACGGCGGCAACATCCACCTCGACCGCGCAGCGGCGCGGGCGGCGGGACGGGCGGCCGAGCCGCAGGTGGTGGAGCTGGATCCGATCCTGCTGAGTGAAGCGGTGGTCGGGACGCCGCAGCTGATGGTGGCGATCGTGCATCAGGACCAGGTCAATCTAGAAGGACTGAACCTGACCTTGAGCTGGACCCGCTCGGACGGGAGCACGGGCAGCGCGAGCGCGATCACCGATGCGTTGGGGATCGGGCTGTTCCAGGCCACGACCAGCGCGGGTGCGACCGAGTACATCGTGCGCTCGGGCGCGGTGCTGGAGTCCAACGCGATCGAGATCACCGGCACCCTAGGCTTCTAACCCACCCCACCCCCCTGTGGGCAAGGCCCCGGCCTCGATGGGAGGCCGGGGCCTCTCTCTTATCGCAGGTTTCGCTGCCGGAGCTCTTCAAGCAGTTGCCGAGCCCGGTCGCGGGCGACCGGCTCGGCTGCGGTAGCGATGACCCGCCGTAGCAGTTCGGCGGCCTCCGCGTGACGCTCGAAACCCAGCAGCAACCGGCTGGCGCGAAGCAAGCTCGGGGTGTCGGCCGGGCTCGCGGCCACAGCCTTGAGATAGCGCTCGAGCGCGAGCGCGGGCCGGTCTTGCCGCTCGGCCAGATCGCCCCACAGCAGCCAGGCGGCCGCCCAACTCGGCGCGAGCGCGACCGCGCGTTGCAGATGACCGCCGGCCGCTGCGAGCTCACCCGAAGCGATTTCGATCTGGGCCAAGCGCGATAGAATCGCGGCGCTGTCGGTGCCGGACTCGACTGCTCGGCTCAGGAGACCACGCTCCTTCTCCGGGTCTCCCTCTTCGAAGGCCATCTCACCAAGTCGGAGCCAGGCGTCCGCCAGGCGCGGGTTGATCTCGAGCGCGCCCTCATACTCGCGGCGCGCCGCCTCGAGCTCGCCGCTCGCTCGATAGGCATCGGCCAAACCCAGCCGCAGGAAATCGAGTTGGGGATTGAGAGCGAGCGCCTCGCGGGCGGAGGCGAGCGCCTGCCGGGTTTGGCCGGCGGCGGTCTGGGCGCGCGCAAGCTGGCTGAGAAACACCGCGTTGTTCGGGCTGCGCTGAACCAGCCGTTGCAAGGCCTGGAGCGCCGCCTTGGTATGTCCGGCGGCCAGCGCTTTTTTCGCCGCCTCGAGCTCGGCGAGCAGAGCGAGCCCGTCCTTGGGATCGAGGGCGCGGGCGGCGTCCGAAACGGATGCGTGCCCCGCGCCCTGGAGGTATCCCAAGCTCCGCAAGGAGGCGGTCAGCTCCGGATCCAGCTCGGGCGCCGGAGCCGCGCGGGCCGGGCGGGTCGCCAAGTCGCGCAGCGCGCGTTGGAGCTCGGCGGCGATTTCGCTGCGTTCGGCCCAGAGGTTGTTCGACTCGGCCGGGTCGCTGACGTAGTCATAGAGCTCGGGGCGCGGCGCGGCGATCATCCGCCAGCGCCGATCGGTGAGCGCTTGAAGCGGCGCCCAGCCGTAGGTGGTAGCCGGCATCCAGGTTTCGCTGTAGATCGGGAGCTCTGCGCTCGGGGCGCCTGCTTCCAATCCGGGCAGCGCGGCACCGAAGCGGCCGGCCGCATCGTCCATGCCCAACAGGCGCAGCAAGCTGGCGGCGAGCCGGGTGGCGGCGACCGCTTCCTCGACCACCCGGCCGCGTGCGATGCCGGGCCCGCGCAGGATCAGCGGCACTTCGAGGCTGGCGCGGTACAGCGTCAGGCCGTGGGCTCGCTCGCCGTGATCGCCGAGCGCTTCGCCGTGATCGCCCACCACCGCCAGCACGGTGGGCGAGTGCGGCAGAGCGTCGAGCAGGCGCCCGAGCTGCTGGTCCATGTATGCGATCTCGCCCGCGTAGTTGCTGGGATCGTTCGGTCCGCGCCATGCTGCCGGAGGCGCATAGGGCGCGTGAGGATCGTAGTAGTGCACCCACAGAAAGTAGACCGAGGCGGGCTGTTGGACGGAGCGCCGCGCCAACCAGTCGATCGCCGCCGCGGTCACCGCCGCAGCATCGCGCTCCGGGTAGCCGTACTCGCCGATTTGTTCGGCCGCCATGCGGTCGTCGTACAGCTCGAAGCCGCGCGCCAGACCGAAGCGGCGGTCGAGCACCCGCGAGCCGATCACCGCGGCGGTGGCATACCCGCGAGCGGCCAGAACCGTGGCCAGGGTCGGTAGGTCGGAAGGCAGTACCGCGGCGCCGTTGTCACGCACGCCGTGCTGGGGTGGATCGAGCCCGGTCAGCAGCGAACAGTGCGCCGGCAAGGTCAGCGGCGCGGCGGTGAGAGCCCGCGCGTAGCGGATTCCCTCGGCCGCGACTCGATCCAACGCGGCAGTGCGCGCGGCCGGATTGCCGTAGCAGCCGAGCGCGTCGGCTCGGGTCGTGTCGAGCGTGACCAGCACCACGTTGGGTGGCGATTCGGAAGCGGCGATCGGACCTAGCGGCGCCGGCGCGGAGACGATTGCGGCCAGGACCGTCGCGGTCAGAAGTCGGGGGAGCAGCATCGCTCCAATCTAGCGCATCCGGCAGCCGCCAAGCTTGTGCTGGTGGCAGGCGAGGAGCACAAGGATGCGACTTGGCCGCTGGAGCGCGCGTGGGTGGCATGGGCACGCGCAGCGCGCCCCTGGACGACCTCACTCGCGTCGCGGACCTCGTCCATGGGCGGCCTTCGGCCACCCATGCCACCCGATGCGGGACCCTCGGGGCCGGATATCAAGGGCGAACCCCTCGCTCTAGTTGGAAGGGAGCGCATCGAGTTGAGAAGTCGGCGCCGGGGAGGCATCATGCGGCTGTGGATTCCGAGCTCGAGCGGCTTCGCGCCACGAGCGGCCTGCAGGCGCTGCCTCCGCCACCGCGCCGCCCCGGACTGTGGGGGGCGCCGCTCGCATGGATCAAGCGCCTGCTGCGCCGCCCGGCGCGGGCCGCGCTGGCCGCCGAGCTCCAGGCGATCGAACGGCATCAGCTCGGTCTGCTCGATCATCTCGAGGCCCGGGCGCAATCCGAGCACCAGAGCTGGATCGCGACTCTGGACCACCTGGCCGGCCGATTCGAAAGGCTCGAGCAGAGGCTGGAGCAGGTGGGTGCGCGGCTCGAAGCCAGTGCCGGCGAGCGCGCCGAAGCGGTCGAGAGCCGCCTCGCAGCCCAGCTTTCGAAGCTGGCAGCCGAGGTGGAGGAGGCGCTCGAAGCCAGCCGCCGCCTGGGTGATGTCTACCGCGAGCTGTTCGTGTCGACCGAGAGCGAGCGCGAGCGCTTGCGCCGCGCGGCCGCGCGATTGGAGACCGCTGAAGCGCCCGGGACGGGCGGCGCCGCGGGCGCCATGGCCTGGCTCGAGGCGCGCGAGTACCGCCGCTTCGCGGGCCGGTTTCGAGGCGATCCGGCGGAAATCCAGGCTCGCCTGAGCGAGTACGTCCGCCTGTTGGCGGACCAGGCGCCGGTGCTCGACGCCGGCTGCGGCCGCGGCGAGTTTCTGGATCTGTTGCAGGCGGCCGGCCGCCCGGCTTACGGCATCGATCTCAATCCGGAGTTCGCGGCCTGCGGCCGCGCCCGCGGCCTCGACGTGCGCGAACAAGGCGTGCTCGAGCATCTCGCCGCGCTCGAGCCCGGCAGCTTGGGCGGGATCCTCTGCGCCCAAGTGCTCGAGCATCTCGGCGCCGCCGAGGTGCGCCGCTTCGTCGAGCTGGCTTTCCGCGCCCTGCGCGCCGGCGGCCTGCTGATCGCGGAAACCATCCACCCGGGATCGCCGTACGCCTTCAGCCACGCCTACGTGCTCGACCTGAGCCACCGGACTCCGATCCATCCCGAGGCGCTGCGCTTGGTCCTGGAAGCCTGCGGCTTCGCGCGGGTCGAAATCCGGCTGCGTTCGCCGGTGCCCGAGATCGAGCGGCTCGAGCTGGTGCCCGAAAGCGCGGGCGGCTGGGCCCGCGCCCTCAACCGCAACCTCGCCAAGCTCAACGCCTTCTTGTACGCGCCCCAAGAGTACGCCGCGGTGGCGCGCAAATAGCGCGGCTCCCGCGCTCGCATAGCCCGCTTTTCTCACAAGGCATCGTCGCGAGGCGGCGTAAGGTGCGGTGGCTGCAAGGCATGCGCCGCCCGGCCGACGCAGGCATACTAGACAGTATGTCGAGGAGGCCGGGAAAGCATAACGCCGCAGACACCGTGCATTACGCCGCCGCAGTAGATGCCTTGTGAGAAATGCGGGCTAGGTCCCGCCGCCACCATGCAGCGCGTGCTGATCGTGTTCCCGACCCAGTGGGACCTAAAGCAGCTCGAAGCCTGCCGTGCGGCGTGGAGCGAGCGCTACGAATTGACCTTCACCGAGCCGTCCGACGACGAGTGGCCGTGGGATTTCGACGTGCTCGGCTTCATCGATCGTGCGGTCGAACGCTACCGCGGCGCGATCGACGGGGTGCTGAGCGCCAGCGACTATCCGGGCGCGCCGGTGGCGGCGGCGATCGCGACCGCGCTGGGCCTGCCGGGCCCCACGCCGCAAAGCGTGCTGCGCTGCGGGCACAAGCTCGATTCCCGGGTGGCGCAGCGCGAGGCGGCGCCGGCGGCGACGCCGCGCTTCTGCCGGCTCGATCCGCGCGACCCGGTCGGTTCGCTCGCGATCGGCTTTCCGTGCTTCGTCAAGCCGGTCAAGGGCGCGTTCTCGATCCTGTCCGGACGGGTCGACAGCGCCGAGCAGCTGCGCGCGTTCCTCGCTCGACCCGCGGCACGCGAGTTCGGCCGGCAGTTCGTTCATATGTTTTCGCAGCTGCTGCGGCGTTACACCGATTCCGACCTCGAGGGCGGTGTGTTCATGGCCGAGGAGCTGCTCCAAGGCCGGCAGGTCACGGTCGAAGGTTTCAGCCGCGGCGGCGCGGTCGAGATCCTCGGGGTGGTCGACTCGGTGCTGCACCCCGAGCGCGGCAGCTTCGTGCGCTTCGACTATCCGTCGCGGCTCGCGGCCGGAGTCCAATCGCGCATGGCCGAGATCGCGGGCCGCGTGATCCGGCAGGTCGGGCTCGGTGATGCGCTGTTCAATATCGAGATGATGTTCGATGCCGAGCGCGACCGGATCTCGATCATCGAGGTCAACCCGCGGCTGTGCGGCCAGTTCGGCGACCTGTATCAGAAGGTCGACGGGGTGAGCAACTACGAGGTCGCTCTGGCGCTGGCCACTGGTTCCGAGCCGCGACGGTCGCACCGCCGCGGCGACTGCCGCGTCGCCTGCAGCTGGCCGCTCAGGATCTTCGAGCCGACCCGGGTGGTGCGCGCGCCGCCGCCGCAGCAGGTCGAGGCGGTCGAGCACGAGTTCCCGGGCACCTTGATCTGGAAAGAGTGCCGCAGCGACCTCGATCTGACCGACTTCGAGCGCATGGAGGACGGCGCCAGCGTGCGCTACGGCGTCATCAACGCCGGCGCCGAAGACCACGAGGCGCTGCAAGCCAAGCTGGACCAGATCTACGCCCGCCTCGGCTTCGAGCTGGTTCCGCTGACGAGCCCGATGCCGGATCCTTGATTTACGCTTTTTCGGGCGGGGACCAGCCCCGCCCCTACACTCCGAGCTCGATCGCTCGGCGAATCGGTCCTATCACGAGGCCAATGTAGGGGCGGGGCTGGTCCCCGCCCGTGCGGCCTCACTCCGGACCCGGGAGCGACAATCCCCCTTTGGATGGTCGAGCTGAGGCCCTTGCCAAATCGAATGTGGGGGCGGGGCTTGACCCCGCCCGTGCGGCCTCACTTTGGATGCGTGAGCAACAAATCGCCCCGCGCTGATTGCCATTCACACCAGGTCGCGGGGCACCGCGCGGTCCCAGCGGCGCGAAAAGACCTGCTGCTCACCCTCGAACGCTTCGAGCGTCGCTTCAAGGCGGAAGCGCTCGCGGTTTGCAGTGAGACAAGCGCTGGTCTCGATCCGGACCGACCAGTCGCCGCGCTGGGTTATCAAGCTGTGGCGCAGCTCGGCGCGCGCCGAGAGCGGATCGTCGTCCTGAATCCAGAAGCGCTGCCGAATCGCGTGGCCGTAGGCCAGGTCGATCGACTCCAGGCGCCGCAACGCGATCCCTCCGTCGGCGTCGAAGCCGCTGGCGACCAAGTACTCGATGCTCCCGGCGGCGACCTCGCGGATCACCTTGCGTTCGATCTCTCCCAGCTCTTCGTCGGAATCAGGGGTCTGAACCGTGGGCGGTTCGAATGGGCGCAGCCGCGCGTCGACAGGCTGCGGCGGGCGCTCGGGCAGCTCGAGCTGGCTCGCGCCGGTGAACAGGCTGAGGGTGGTTGGCTCGGGCGCCGGCCACGCCATCGGCCAATAGCTGGTCGAGATCGCCAGCCGGATCCGGTGTCCGGCCGGAAACGCGTGCGCGATATCGTTGAGCTGGACCCGAACCCGGTAGCGGCGTCCCGGCTCCAGCGGCTCGGGATGCTCGTGGCTGTCGCGATGGGTCA
>DASWHO010000277.1:0-2297 GCA_036398155.1 Acidobacteriota bacterium | reverse complement strand
CGGCGAGCTGGAGCGGCACCTGCGCGTTTGCTCCGACTGCGCAGACGCTTTGGAGCAGCTCCGCGCGGTGGTGGCGCGGGCCGCGACTTTGACCGACCGCGCGCCCGAGTCGGATCTTTGGCCCGCGATCGAGGCGCGCCTGGGCCGTCCCGAAGCGAGCGGTACGCCGGCGCCGGGTGCGCCGCGGGGGCGGATCGCGCTGTCGGTGGCTCAGCTGGCGGCGGCTTCGATCGGCCTGATCCTGCTGTCGGGCGCGACCGCATGGTGGCTGGCGCGCGGCGCTTCCCAGCCGGCGCGACCGGACGCACCGGCCGCAACGATCCAGCCCGCGGCGGCGCGGCAGGCCGATCCGCAATACGACGCCGCGATCGCCGATCTCGAGCGCGCCCTGCTCGAAGGGCGCGAGCTCTTGCAGCCCGAAACCTTGCGGATCCTGGAGCAGAATCTGGCGACCATCGACCGCGCGATCGGCGAGGCCCAAAGGGCCTTGGCCGCCGATCCGTCCAATCTCTATCTCAACAACCATCTGGCCGACACCCGGCGGCGCAAACTGGCGCTGCTGCGCCAGGCGGCCGCTATCGTCCGCGAATCGAATTGGAGGGCATGAAACGTCCATGTGGACCTTACTGACCATCAGCGCTCTGGCGGCGCTCGCCGCGCCCCAGACCGACAAGACCGTCCCGGTGCAACCCGGCGCGCGTTTGGAAGTGCGCAACTACGGCGGCGAGATCGCGATCAAGGCCTGGGATCAGGATGCGATCCGAGTCCAGGCGCTGCACTCGAAACGCGAGCAGGTCGAGATCAAGAGCAGCGGCGCGACCGTGATCGTGCGCGGCCGCTCGCCGCACGGCCGCGCCCACCATCTGATCGACTACGAGATCAGCGTGCCGGCCTGGATCAAGCTCGAGCTCAACGGCACCTACACCGATGTTCGGGTCGAAGGGGTGCAGGGCGAGATCCATGTCGAGACCGTGGAGGGCGAGATCCAGGTCCGCGGCGGCGCCGAATTCGTATCGCTCAAGTCGGTCGAGGGCGCGGTCCGGCTCGAGCAGGCGCGCGGCCGCATCGAGGTGCACTCGGTGGATGAAAACGTCTCGCTGATCGACTGCGCCGGCGAGATCGTGGCCGACACGGTCGACGGCGACATCGAGCTGCGCCGGCTCGACGCGACCCGGGTCGACGCCTCGACCGTCGACGGCGACATCCTCTACATCGGATCGATCCACGATCAGGGGCGCTACCGCTTCGTCTCCCACGACGGCGATATCACCGTGGTGGCCCCGGAGAACATCAACGCCGCGGTTTCGGTGGCCACCTTCGACGGCGAGTTCGAAACCACCTTCGCGGCCCAGGTCAGCGAGCTGCGCAAGGGCCGGCGCTTCAGCATGAGCCTGGGCTCGGGCAGCGCGCGGCTCGAGCTGGAATCGTTCGACGGCACGATTCAGCTGATCCGCCCCGGCGATTGGAAAGAGCCGAGCCAGGACGAGTAGCCGAACCCGCAATGACGTTGGGAGGGTCCATGGGACAGGCGCCGATGCAAATGATGTAGGGGCGGGGCTCGTCCCCGCCCGTTTGGGCGCCTGGGCCGCCGACCCCATCATTCATCCGCTTCGCGGGCGGGGACGAGCCCCGCCCCTACATCGAACGTGCGCCGCGCCACCCAACCGGATGGATGGTGACCCGAGCGATCCGGTTCACGGCCGCGAACGGCGGACGCGGTGCAGCTCGTTGCTGATTCGGTTCACCTGCGCGCCGTCGAAGTGGCGCGGCAGCACCGCGACGCTGACCCGGGCGCGGTGGAAGTATTGGTTGAAGTGGTAGACGAAGAACTCGAGCTCGCGAGGGCGGATCCGTTTGAGCTTGTCCGCGTAGCGCACCGCGATGTCGCCGCGCAGCAGCTCGCCGCGATCGAACACGTGGTAGGAGCTGTCGCCGTAGTAGTCCGAAAGCCAGTAGAGCGTGCCGCGCGGCGGCACGCTGCGGTTGATCCGCTCGAAGTCGGACGCGACCCGGCGGTGGGTCGCAAGCCGAAGGTTGTCGAAGTGCTCGAACCGCAGCGGCAGGCGCCGCAGCCAGACGCGCAGGCGGTCGCTGCTGCCCTGGTGATTGAAGCCGGCGATGGTCACCGAGTTGACCAGCAGAAAAATCGCCAGCGCCGCACTCCGCAGCCAGGTGGGCAGGCGCAGGAGCGCGCGCGCAACGTAGAGCGCCAGCAGCGGCAGGATCGGCATGTACCAGCGCATGTTGTGGTCGGCACCCTGGTACACCATCAGCACGTGGGCGTAGAGGACCGCGAT
>DASWHO010000276.1:0-5778 GCA_036398155.1 Acidobacteriota bacterium | reverse complement strand
GCGGAGCTGCCCCGAGGGCCGCTGGTTCTCAAACGCCCGAGCTGAACTTTCGGAGCCGGCGCGGCTGATGGCTGCCGCGCGCTTCGCGGCGGTCAAGCCCGAAGATCCTGCGCCACGCGCTCGATGGTTCGGACCATGGCCTCCCAGGAGAAGCGCCGGCTCTCCTCGACGATGCGGCGCCGCATCCGCTCCGGTTCGCCGGTTTCGAAATGGCGCCGGACCGCGGCGGCGATCGCCGCGGCGTCCGCCGGCGGGACCAGGTAGCCGGTCTCGCCGTCGATCACCACCTCGGGCAGGCCGCCGACCGCGGTGGCCAGCACCGGCTTCTCGAAACCGTAGGCGATCTGAACGATCCCGCTCTGGGTGGCGCTGACATAGGGCAGGGTGACCAAGTCGGCGGCCGAGAAGTACAGCGCGACCTCGTCGTTAGGGACATAACGATCGACCAGGGTGAGCTGGCCGCGCTGCGCCAGCCGGTCGAGCTGGACCTGGTATTGGGCGCGGTCGACGTAGAACTCTCCGACCAGCAGCAGGTGGTAGCCGGCTTGCGGCTCGAGCCGCTCCATCGCCCGCAGCAGATGGTCGAGCCCCTTGTAATCGCGGATGAAGCCGAAATGCAGCAGCACGCGCTTGCCGCCCAGCCCCAGCGCGGCTTTGGCCGCTTGATTCGGCCAGCGCGGCCCGGCGGCGAACACTTCGTAGGTCGGGTGCGGGTTGAGATAGATGCGCGCGCCGGGCCGGAGCCGCTCGAGCTGCCGGGCGTCTTCGCGGGAGTGGGTGATGAAGGCCGCGCCGGACCCAAAGGCGTAGCGCAGGAGCAGCCGATCGACCGGGGTCGACTCGTGCGGGATCACGTTGTGACACAGAAAACAGCTCGGCCGGCGGACGCTCCAGCGCGCCAGCCGCGCGACGCTGCCGAACGCGGGCGCGAAGAACGGGTGCCACCAGGAAAGCACGATCAGCTCCGGATCGAAGCGCGCCACGCGGCGCGCGGTGATCAGCCACGACAGCGGGTTGATCGGGCTGAGGCTGGGTCGATTGGCCACCTGGAATGCGGCATCGGAGCGATCGATCTGGGTCCGGCCCGGAAACAGCCACTGCGGATATTGGCGATAGAGCGAGAAGAAACCGACCTGGTGCCGGTTGCTCAAGGCCCGGTACAAAAGGGTGGTGTAGTGCGAGATGCCGCCGCGGAAGGGGAACGTGGGGCCGATCAGGGCGAGCTTCATTCTCGGAGGGCCGCGGCGGAGCGGCTCGCGCCTGCGTGGGGACCGGCGGCCGCCTCCATGGCTCAGCAGGGTATCACGGCGCTCGCAGAGAACGCGGTGGCGCTCAGAACTGCATTGACCCGGAGCGACGAATGTGGTAGGGATAGGCTCAAAGGGACCGTCCGCCGCGTTCGGGGCACCCATCTTCGCGCGGGGGACATGGCGTAAACCTTTTGGGAACGCGAGGCGCGCCGCTGGTCACGGTCGATCATCGTCCGGGCGATGCGCTTCTTGCGCAGACGCCTTGGAGGTATGGGATGATGCGGTCGTTCGCGTGGGCCGGATTTGCCTTTCTTGCGTTGGTCCAGTTCACAGCCCAATCGCCGGCACCGCCGGCTTCAGCGGCGGGATCCTTGTTGGTTGCGGAGACCTATTGGCTCGGGCGGCAGGTGACCGATGCCAGCGGGATTTGGCAGCTCAGCAGCGGCGAGATCTTGACGGTGATGGAGTCCGAGGGCGGTACGATCGGCCTGCTCCTGTCCTCGAATCTCGCCAGCCTCGGGGTTTTTCTGGGGACCGTCAGCGGCGATCAGTTGTCACTGACCAGCATCCTCAATCCGGCGCATGGCCTGGTGGCGGTGGTCAGCGGCGCTACGATGAATGGCTCGCTGACTCAGGGCGGCCCTTCGATCGAGTTCAGCGCCGCGCGCCTGCTGGCGCCGCTGGGCAGCGCAGTCGACGGCGTCTACCAGACCGACTCCGGCGCGTTTTTGGTCCACTTCTCGACCGACTCCAGCGCGCTGCCGACGGTGCTGTTCGAGGTAGCGCTGGCCGTTGCCGCGATCGAGTTCGACATCTATCTGGGCGCGACCGTCTCCTCCGATTTCAGCTCGGAGTTCAACGGCAGCTCGATCTTCGGCGCCCGGAGCCTGCAAGCGACCTTCCGCGGGCCGCGGCTGGAGGGCGCGCACGCCGGAAGCAGCACCGCCGCTTTCAGCGGCTCGCGGCTGCTGCGGTTTTGCGCCGCGGCCGCCGATTTCGACGGCGATGGGGCGGTGGACGACTGCGATGTTTGTCCCAGCAACGCCGATGCCGGCCAAAGCGACGGCGACGCCGACGGCGCCGGCGATGCCTGCGACATCTGTCCGGGGGCGGACGACTTCGCCGACGCCGACGGCAACGGCCGGCCCGACTGCCTCGCGGCCGCGGGCGAATTCGCCGGCGCCGGCGGCGTGTATTCAATGAAGGATCTGCTGCTGCGCTTTCCCTGTTATCAGGCCGGCCAACGCTTCCAGATCGTGGTTGGGCCGAACGGGATCTCGATCTGCGGTTTGCCGCAGAACGCCTGCCGGCAGGCCAGCGCGGTTCAGGGCAACCAGGCGACCTTCGATAACATCCAGTTTTTCGGCAGCAGCAATGACTGGCATGCGCAGCTGAAC
The DNA here is from genome assembly GCA_036398155.1 of Acidobacteriota bacterium. Taxonomy (GTDB): domain Bacteria; phylum Acidobacteriota; class DASWHO01; order DASWHO01; family DASWHO01; genus DASWHO01. The sequence continues at coordinate 3,131 of DASWHO010000276.1, read as the reverse complement.
CACTTCCACGGCGACGACGATGACGACGACGACCGCGGCGCCAAGCCGCGCAACTTCGGCAACGAGCTGTTCGAGATCGCCGGTCCGTTGAACAACAACTTCGGCCTCGAGCAGTGCCGCATCGACGGGGTCGGCGCGTTCGTCGAACCCAGCGCGCGGGCCTGCCGCTACCGCGCCACCTTCGCCGGCAGCTGCCCGGGCATCGGCACCGAAAGCGAGCTGTGCATGGAGTGCCCGGCCTCGGGGCGCTGCCGCGGTCTGGGCCCCGGCCAGTACACGATCCTGATCGGATCAGGAACCCAATTCCGGGAGTGTCAGGTCGCCTCGATCAGCCGGATCGACCAGAAATGCGGCGCCTGCCAAGGCCTGGCCGCGGTGCCGCGGCCCGACCTGGCGCGGTGAAAGGAGACTGGGGGCCTCAAAGCCATGGACGAGCGCGGCGGTTCGTGCGGCAGTGAGAGGTATCTGCGTCGATTCGAGACCGGAGGAGTGGGCCATGGGTAAATTTCGGATCATCGGTATGGCAATCGTTGTTCTGGCCGCCGGGCCGAGTGCATGGGCGATGGGCGGTAAGGCTTCCGGGTCGTTCAAGATCACGACCTTCGACCTCGCTCCGCTTCAAGTCACCAACGCCAGCGGCATCTGGTCGATGAGCACCGGCGACATCCTCACCGTGATGGAGACCGAGGGCGGAACCATCGGCCTGCGATTTCGCTCCGGGCTGACCGCGCTGGACGTGTATCTGGGCTCGGTCAGCGGCGCTCAAATCGCCCTCACCAGCTTGGACGGGAGCTCGACCTTGACCGCGACCGTCTCCGGGGCCTCGATGAGCGGCACGGTGAGCCAAGCGGGATCGCCGCAGGGTTTCAGCGCCGCGCGGGTCCTGGAGCCGATCGGCAGCCCGACCGACGGCGTCTGGCAGACCGACCTCAACACCTTTCTGCTTTATTTCACCAGCGATCAGGGCGACACCCTGCGCAAGATCGTGTTCGAGGTCGCCCTCACCCCCGCCGGCATCACCCATGACATCTTCCTGGGTCGAGCCAGCTCGGATCCGTTCCAAGCCAGCTACGCGGGAGCCTCGGTCTTCGGCGCCCGTACGTTGGACCTCACGTTCTATGGGCATCTCAACGGCAACCGCCACGCGACCGGCGTCTATGGCGGCACCACCGGCTTCAGCGCCGAATCGCTGCTGCGCTTCTGTCCGAACCCCACGGACTTCGACGGCGACGGCGTGTTGGACCACTGCGACGCGTGTCCCGAGAACGCGGACCCGGGCCAGGCCGATCAGGACGGCGATGGCGTCGGCGACGCCTGCGACCTGTGCCTGGGCGCGGACGATTTCGCTGATGGCGACGCCAACGGCACGCCCGATTGCCTGGCGGGCCTGGGCGGCTACGCCAACGCGGGCGGGTCTTACTCAGTCGGCTCCTTCAGCCGCGCCGATTGCTACGGCAGCGGAACCCGATTCACGCTCGAGCTGGTGCCGGGCGCTCGATCCGGTCCGGGGATGGACGTCTGTGACTTACCGGAGAATCCCGGTTGCCAGGACACCGTGATTCAGGGCAACACGGCCGTGGCCAATAGCGTGCAATACGCCAACCACGGGCCCCACGACATGACGATGCAGATTTCCGGCCTGCTGGTGCGCGGGAGCGGGGAGGATGAGTGCTCCAGGAAACTCATCGACTTCATAATCGGGGACAATTTTGTGCCGATGGAGTGCGATCAAACCGCCCAGGGGCCATTTCCGGCATCCAAACTAGCTTGTCGGTACATCGCCACGTTTACCGAGACCTGTCCCAATGTCGACCCGACGATGCAAATTTGTATCGGTTGCGAATCACAAGGCTGTCCCGACGTCGAGGAGCGTGTCTACACCATTCGGCTTGGACAAGGCAGTCAATTTCGGAAATGCCGCGCCACACTCGAGCGGGTCAGCGTAGACTGCGGTGCCTGCGAAGGATTGGTGGCCGTGCCCTGAGTTGAACCCGAGCTGCGGCAGGCAGCGGGTGATGGCAATACGGACCGTCGCCGGACCGCGAGGCTGGTGGACGAAGGACGGCGGGCCGATATAGGGTGGCGGAGCCGAGCTGGGCGATGCCGCCAGTCCTATCAATCCGGGCTGCGACAGGTTCGGTTGCCATCGCGGTTGCGCTTTCGTGCTGGAGCGTTGGAACCGCTGGCGCCGTGCAATCTCTACCCGCAGCGGTGGAGCGCTGCACGCTGTGCCATGAGCGGGTGGTGCGCGATTACCTCGAGCATGGGATGGCGCGGAGCGTCGGTCCGGTGGGTGAGGTTCCGCGCGGAGTGGTCGCCAATCCGGTCAACGGGAACCGCTATGAAATTGCGAGCGACGCGGGCGCGGTCTGGCTGCGGGCGACGTTCCGCGACGGCGGCGTCCGGCGCCAGCAGCTAGTCGGCCGGATCGGCGCGGGCATTTTCGACACTTCTTGGGCGGCGGCGGAGACCGACGGGGCCGGCGCCGTGACCGGGCGGCTGTTCTTCGCGCCGGTCGAGCTGGTGAGCGGGCGCGGCTGGGAGCTGGCGCCGTTCGAAACGCATGCCGCATCGCCGGGGCTCGACCTGGCGCTGACTGAGGGCTGCCTCACCTGCCACACGCTGAGCGATCCGGGCCGATTGCCGGGCGCGGCGACGGCCCGCGCTGCCGACGCCGGCTCGAAGCCGTATCCGCCGAACGCTCTGGGCGCGGACGCGTTCGAGCACTTCGAGCCGCTCGGCTGCGCCGCCTGCCACGGCGCGGTCGAAAAACACGCCGATATCATGTCCGGGCGCGAGCCTGGCGCTGAAGGCGAGCTGGGTCTGCCCCGTCTCGGGCGGCTCGACGCCGGCGCGCAGCGCGACGTCTGCGCCCGCTGCCATCTGCAGGGCGACGCGCGGATCGATCTGACCGGCGGCCGGCCACGGCCGGATCGGCCGCTGGCCGGACAGATTCCGGTCTTGGTGCCGGCCCAGGCGCAGGGCGACTTTCGCTTCGTGGGCCAGCTCGAGCGGCTCGCGCTGTCGGCCTGTTTTCGCGGCGCGCCGCAGATGACCTGCACCACCTGCCACCAGCCGCATCGCGGCGCGGCGGCGCAGGGGACCGCGAGCTTCGACGCCGCCTGCCGCGG
>DASWHO010000275.1:0-6764 GCA_036398155.1 Acidobacteriota bacterium | reverse complement strand
GATTTCGGCGAAGCGCCGGCCCATGGCCGCGGCGCGATCGAAAATCTGGATCGTGAACACCCCGGTGATCGACTCCTGCAGAAACGCGTTGATCCGCGCCAGCCGCACCCGCACGTCGCGGAACGCGCGCCGCACCTTGCGCTTGAAGATCGCGCTGATCAGCACGAGGCAAGGCAGCACACTGAACGCGACCAGCGCCAGGCGCCAGTCGAGGTACAGCAGGTAGCCGGTGATCCCGATCAGCAGGAACAGATCGGAGAAGATCATGAACACGCCCGAGGTCAGCAGCTCGGCCAGGGTCTGCACGTCGTTGGTCACCCGGGTGACCAGGCGTCCGACCGGATTCTTATCGAAAAAGCCGGGGCGGTAGCTGAGCAGCCGCCGGTAGAGCTGGGTGCGCAGGTCGAGCATGACCCGCTGCCCGACCAGCTGGGTCAGCAGCGCCAGGCCGTAGCGCGCCACCAGCATCACCACCGCCACCACCACGAACAGCAGCACCAAGCCGGCGAAGCCGTCGAGCCGCCCGGGGGCGATATAGTCGTCGATGCCGCGCTTGGTGATCTCGATCGAGGCCAGCTCCATGCCGGTCAGGACGAACTGCAGCACCACGCTCAGCAGCGCCGCGGCGCGGTAGGGCCTGAGATAGGCCAGCAGCCGGCGCATCAGCCGCGCGTCATAGGCCTGGCCGAGCACTTCTTCCTCGTGGAATTTCTGGCTCATGCGTCGGCGCGGGCCAGCTCCTCTTCGAGCTGCTGCATGCGGTACAGGTTGGCGTAGGTCCGATCCAGCGCCACCAGTTGGTCGTGGCTGCCGCGCTCGACGATCCGCCCGCCCTGCAGCACCACGATCTGGTCGGCGTGGCGCACCGTCGAGACCCGGTGCGAAACGATCAAGGTGGTGCGACCGGCGCGGGCCTGCTGCAGCCGGCGCAGAATCTCCTCCTCGGTATGGGTGTCGACGCTGGCGAGCGCATCGTCGAGCAGCAGGATCCGCGGATCCATCAGCAGCGCGCGCGCGATCGCCACCCGCTGTTTCTGCCCGCCCGAAAGCGTGATGCCGCGCTCGCCGACGAAGGTCTCGAGCCCTTCGGGAAAGCCCTCGAGATCGGAGCGGAGCTGGGCGGCTTCGAGCGCCTGCGCCAGCGCCCGCTCCGACTGCGCGGCGCGCTCGGGATCGACCGGATCGACGCCGAACAGCAGGTTGGCGCGCAGCGTGTCGGAGAACAGGAAGGTCTCCTGCGGCACGTAGCCCAAGGCCCGCGCCAGCGCGCGGCGCGGAATCGCTTCCAGCGCCACGCCGTCGACCAGCAGGGAGCCGGGCGGCGGCTCGTAGGCGCGGGCGATCAGGTTCAGCAAGGTCGACTTGCCGCTGCCGGTGGCGCCGACGATCGCGGTGGTCGAGCCGGCCGGTATCTCGAGGCTGACGTCGGCCAGCACCGGCGCGCCGTTGTAGGCGAAGCGCAGGTTTTGGAGCCGGATCGCGCCCTCGATCTCATGGGCGGCGGCGCCGCGGCCGGCGTCGGGCTGCGGCGCCTCGGCCAGCACCGCGCCGAGCCGCCCGAGCGACGCCACCCCGCGTTGATACAGACTGACCACCCAGCCGAGCGCCACCATCGGCCAGATCAGCATGTTGAGCAGCAGACTGAAGGCGACGAAGTCGCCCAGGGTCATGCCGCCCGCGACGATGCGCTGGCCGCCGATCCAGAGGATCAGGATCTGACCCAGGTTGACGAACGCGATCAGCAGCGGCATGAACAGGCCCACCACCCGGGTCAGCGCCATGTTGGCGTCGATGTTGTTGTGGTTGAGCCGCTCGAACGCCCGCGCTTGGGGTTGTTCCTGGGTGTAGGCCTGGACCACGCGGATGCCGCTCAAGGTCTCCTGCACGCGGGTGGTGAGCTCGCCGAACTGCTCTTGCACCTTCTCGGAGCGGTCGTGGATTTCGCGCGACAGCACCCGGGCGGTGAGCGCGATCAGCCCCAGCGGAATCAACGAGTACAAGGTCAGCGGCACCGAGAGCTGGGCCATGAACGCCAGCGACACCACCAGATTGACCACCGTCGCGCTGAGGTACATCAGCGCCGGCCCGACCATCATGCGCACCGCTTCGAGATCGTTGGTGAAGCGCGCCATCAGCTCGCCGGTGCGGGTGCGATCGAAAGTGCGCCGCGGCAAGCTCAGCAGGTGGCGGTAGAGATCGTCGCGCAGATCGCGCTCGAAGTAGCGCGAGGCCCCGGTGATCACGTAGCGCATCGCGAACCGGAAGGTCCCGGCCAGCGCGGTCACCAGCACCGCCGCCAGCGCGTAGAACGCCACCCGGGCGCGCGGGGTGTCCCAGCCCCACGACCCAAACAGCCGGTGCAAGAATTCCGGATCGGTCGGCTCGCCGCGCAGTCCGTCGAGACCGTACTTGACCGACAGCGGCAGCAGCGGGGCCATCACGTTGGTCAGCACCACGAACAACGCGCCCAGCACGATCGCGCTGCGGTAGCGGCGCGCGTACGGCAGCAGCAGGCTCAGCAGCTGAGAGGTTGCGGCAGGCACGTCCCGAGGCGCGCGGCCCGGTCGGCCGCGCTCGCTCATTATATAGTGGCCGCCGAAAACGACGGACAGGTGCGCACGACTGCAGCGGCTCAGGCCGCTCAGCCCAAGGCGATCCCGGTCTAGGTCGCGACCGGAAGCCTGGGCGCGCGCCGAGGGCGTATGCTATTGTAGCGGTGGGATTCGTTGCGCCGAGCGAGCCCGCTGCCGGACTCAAGGCGATGGGAGCCGATCCGTTGAACCCGACCGATCCGTTGCGCCGCACGCTGCACCAGGCCGATCCCGAGATTGGCGCGGCGATCGAGGCCGAGACCGCGCGCCAAAGCGCCGGTTTGGAGCTGATCGCCTCGGAAAACTTCGTCTCCGACGCGGTGCTCGAAGCGATGGGCAGCGTGTTCACCAACAAATACGCCGAAGGCTATCCCGGCAGACGCTATTACGGCGGCTGCGAGCACGCCGACACGGTCGAACGGCTGGCGATCGAGCGGGTCAAGCAGCTGTTCGGCGCCGATCACGCCAACGTTCAGCCCCACAGCGGCTCGCAGGCCAACATGGCGGTCTACTTGGCCGAGCTCAAGCCCGGCGACACCGTGCTGGGCATGAATCTGTCGCACGGCGGCCACCTGACCCACGGTCATCCGCTGAACTTTTCCGGGCTCACCTACCGGATCATCAGCTACGGGGTCGAACCAGGCAGCGAGCGCCTCGATTACGCCGAGCTGGAGCGTCTGGCGCACGCCGAGCGTCCCAAGCTGATCGTGGCCGGCGCCAGCGCCTACCCGCGCGCGATCGACTTCGAGCGGATCGGCCGGATCGCCGAACAGAGCGGCGCGCGGGTGATGGCGGATATCGCCCACATCGCCGGTCTGATCGCGGCCGGGCTCCACCCCGACGCCGTGCCGCACGCCGACTACGTCACCAGCACCACGCACAAGACCTTGCGCGGACCGCGCGGCGGTTTGGTGCTGTGCCGCGCCGATCGGGCCAAACAGCTCGACCGCGCCCTGTTCCCCGGAGTGCAGGGCGGGCCGCTGGTCCACGTGATCGCGGCCAAGGCGGTCTGCTTCCGCGAGGCGCTCGAGCCGTCGTTCAAGGACTACCAGCGCCGCATCGTGGCCAACGCCGCGGCCCTGGCCGGCGCGCTGCAGCGCCACGGCTTCCGCCTGGTCTCGGGCGGCACCGACAACCACCTGGTCCTGGTCGACGTGTTCCGCGGCGGGATCACCGGCAAGCGCGCCGAGGACCTGCTGGGCGGCTGCGGGCTCACGGTCAACAAGAACACCATCCCCTACGACACCAACAAGCCCGCGATCGCGAGCGGGATCCGCTTGGGCACCCCCGCGCTCACGACCCGCGGCATGGGCAGCGCCGAAATGGAACAGATCGCCGAGCTGATCGGCCGGGTGCTGTCGGCTCCGGAGGACGAGCCGGCGCACAAAGAGGTGCGGCGCGAGGTCGAGCTGCTGTGCCAGCGCTTCCCGCTCTACGCGCACCGCTTGTCGCACTCCTACCTGCGCCGGCCGGAAGGCGGTGGCCCGTGCGGCTGAGCCGAATCCAGCTCGATCTGATCAGCCGCGCGGTGGTCGAGGGACTGGCGCAGGCCGGCTACGTCGAGGCGCCCGATCCGACCGCGCTCACCGAGCAGGTGCGCCATCTGATCGCCGAGGATCTGCTGGTCGAAGATCGGCTCAACGACGAGGTCCGCGAGATCCTCGGCAAGCACGAAGGCGAGCTGCGGCGCCAGGGCGTCGAGTACCACGAGATGTTCAAGGTGGTCAAGCAAAAGCTGGTGCGCGAGCGCAAGCTGATCCTCTGAGACCATGGCCAGCAAGCTCAGTCGCGAAAAGGTCAACCACCTCTCTCATCTGCTGGCCGACTGGCTCAACCAGCAGGAGATCCTGCTCGATCCGGCGGCCAAGAACGACGCCCGGCTCAAGATCGTCGACGTCATGAGCGAGCAGCTGCGCCAGTTCGAAGAGATCGAGTCGCGCGCCCATAAGAAGCTCGCACAGCAGAAAAACGTGGCCTTCGGCAGCACCCAGTACGACGTCCTGTTCCAGCGCTATTGCGAGGAGGAGTTCGCCAGGCTCGACCGTCCCACTTAGAGCGAGGGCTCCGCCCTCGCGCTCCCGCCCGCTCGTCATTCCGGCGCAAGCCGGAATCCATACGGCTTCGATCCGATGAGATCGCCATGCAAGCGCGCCAAATCCAGAAATGGCTGCTGCCGGCCCTGGCCCTGTTCGGCTTGCTGGTCGGCGGCAACCTGATCTACCGCCGCGTAGTCCAGCCGCGGCGCCAGGCCGCCGCCGCCCAGGCGCCGCAGCGCGACGCGCGCCTCGCCAGCGCGATCCTCAACTTCGAGCGCACCTATCCGGCCAGCGGCCTGCGGATCGCGGCCGACAGCGCCCGAATCTTCAAGGACCAGAGCTGGGAGCTGCAAGGGGTTGAAGTCCAGGCGCGCCAAAAAAGCGGGCAGCTGCTGACGGTGCGCGGCCGCAGCGCCGAAGTCAAACAGGTGCAGGCGCTCGAACAGGGCGAGGTCGGTCGGATCGAGCTCAAGGGCGCGGTCGAGGTCGAGCGCGAGGATGGTTTTAAGCTCCACACCGAGTCGCTGACCTACGGCTCGCGCGAGCAGGTGGTGCGCACCCGGGACCCGGTGCGTTGGAGCCGCGCCAACGCCTCCGGCCGCGGCAGCGGGTTGCGTTACGACATCGATGACGAGCAGGTCGAGATTCTGCGCGACGCCGAGGTCACGGTGCGCGACGTCAGCCCGCGGCCCGAGCTGCGCGGCGACCTCGCGATCAGCGCGCGCAGCCTGCTGCTCGACCTGAGCGGCGGCCGCTTGCGCTGCGAAGGCGACGCGGTGCTGTCCCAGGGCCGCACCCGGCTGGCCGCCCAGTGGGTCGAAGCCGATCTGTCGTCGGATCTCACCCGGCTGATGGGGCTGCGGGCCGGCTCAGGGGTCGACGCGGCGTTTGCGGGCGACGCCGAGAGCGGCGGCCGCCGGCTGACCTCGGAGCAGCTCGAGATCGTGATGGCGCCGGACGGCGATTTCTTCGAGCAGGTGAACGCGAGCGGCCAGGCGCGGCTGGTGTTCGAGCCGACCGCGGACCGCGGCGGGCGTGAGATCCGCGCCCAGCAGCTCAGCGGCAGCTTCTACGAAGGCGCCGACGCGCTGCGCCGGGTCGAGGGCAGCGGGGGTGTGGAGCTGATGCTCGAGCCGCGCCGGCCCGGCGAGCGGCCGCGCCAGATTCAGGCCCGCCGCGGCTGGGCCGAGCTGCCGCTGCGCGGCGCGGCCGACCGCATCCATTTGGAAGGCGAGGTCCAGTTTCAAGGCGAGGGGCGCCGCGCCAGCGGGCAGACCGGCGAGCTGGAAGGCGGCACGCTGACCCTGACCGGCAAGCCGGTGCTGATCGAAGAACAGCGCCGCATCGAGGCGCAAACCCTGGAATACGACGAGTCGACCGGCGTGCTGCGAGCGACCGGATCGGTGCGGGTCGAGCTGGGCCAAAGCCCCAACCCCGAGCTCGATCTGCAGGGCGGACCGCTGCTGATCAGCGCCGGCCGGTTGGAGCACGATCCAGACTCCGGGCGCGCGGAGTTCACCGGCGCGGTCCACACCCAGCGCGGCGACGACGCGCTCGACGCCGACCATCTGGTGTTGGAGTCGAAGACCAGCGACTTCGTGGCCGATGGCAACGTCCGCACCGCCTTCGGAGCCCGCGGCGCCGCCGAGCCCGGCGCGCGCTCAGAAGGCGGGCTCTTCGGCGGCGCCGCGCCGTCGCTGTTCAAGAGCGAGCGGCTGAAGTACACCGACCAGACCGGCCTGTTCAGCTACAGCGGTCAGGTGGCCGGGATTCAAGGCAAGGATTCGATCCGCGCCGATGCCCTCGAGCTGACCCGGCAAGGCGGCCGGCTCGACGCCCAGGGCAAGGTCTTCGTGGTGCTGCACGGCCGCTCGATCGGACCGGAGAGCGCCGCCGACGGCGGCCGCGGCAAGCTCAGCGCCAAGGCCGAAGAGCTGCGCTATCGCGGCGCCGAGCGCACGATCGTCTTGAACCGCTCGGCCGAGCTGATGCAACGCGGCCGCAGCATGAGCGGGCAGACCATCGAGGTGCTGCTCGACGCCGACGGCGAGGCCACCGAGGTGAAGGCCAGCGGCGCGGTGGTGCTGCAAGGATCGGATCAAAAAGGCACTTGCGATCGGCTCGAGTACGACGTCGC
>DASWHO010000274.1:0-1906 GCA_036398155.1 Acidobacteriota bacterium | reverse complement strand
ATCCGGTCGCTGAGCCGCGCGACCCGAGTCCACGCTGTTTCCGAATACGCTCGCTCCGAGCTGCTGTCACAGGTTCAGCTCGAGGCGTGCCGCGTGGTCGCGGTGCCATCAGGTGTCGGTGCACCCTTCGGACCCGGACCGCCGACCGAAGCGCGGCATTTGCTTTATGTCGGCGCTGCCGATCCGCACAAGAACCTGGGGCTACTAGTCGATCTGCTCGAGCTGCCCGGCGCAGAACGGTTGCCGCCTCTGGTGATCGCGGGCCCGGCGGCGGCCGATCCGGATTTCCGGCGGCGCGGCCAAGCGCTGCGCCGCCGCGGCCGCCTGCGGCTGGAGCACGACTGCAGCGATCACGAGCTGATCGAGCTATATCGCGCGGCGCTGGCGCTGTTGTTCCCGTCGCGCAACGAAGGCTTCGGCCTGCCCGCGCTGGAGGCGATGGCTTGCGGCTGTCCGGTGCTCGCCGCGAATGCCGGGGCGCTGCCCGAGGTCTGCGGCGCGGCCGCCGTGCTGCTCGCCCCCGATCGGCCCGAGCCATGGCTCGATGCGCTGCGCGAGCTGCTCGAGCGGCCGGAGCGGCGCGCGGAGCGGGTGCAACGGTCGCTGGCGCGGGCCGGCGAGCTGCCTTGGAGCCGCACCGCCCAAGGCCTGGTCGAGCTCTATCGCGAGGCCGCCGCCGAAGGAGCGCGGCTGTGAACCCTCCGATCAAGGTCGTCCACAGTCAGCCGACGTGGCTCCCCCAAACCGCGACCTGGATCTACAACCAGGTGCGCTTTCTGCCCCCAGAGGTGACCAGCCACATCGTTTGCGATCGGACCGAGAACCTGGAGCAGTTCGAGCTGCCCAATATCCATGCCTTGGAGCGCCAGCCGCGCTGGCGCCGGTTGGTCGAGGTGCAGCGGCGGCGCTGGGATGCAAGCTCCAACCTGCTGGTGCGGGTCGCCCGCCGCTGCGGCGCGCAGGTCGTCCACTCGCATTTCGGCGACACGGGTTGGCGCGACCTCAGCTCATTGCGGCGCCTGCGGGCCAAGCACGCGGTCACCTTCTACGGCTTCGATGTGAACTTTCTGCCGCGCAGCGACGCCCGCTGGCTGCGGCGTTACGCGCTTCTGTTCGAGCGCGCCGACCGGATCCTGTGCGAAGGGCCGCACATGGCGCGCTGCATCGTGGCGCTCGGCTGCCAGGAGTCGAAGCTCCGGGTGCAACGACTGGGAGTTGCGGTGCGGGAAATCCGATTCGAGCCGCGGCGCTGGCAGCCGGGCCTACCCTTCCGGATCCTGATCGCCGCGTCGTTTCGCGAGAAGAAAGGGATACCCGATGCCATCCGAGCCTTGGCGGCGCTGGCGCCGGAGCTGCCGTTGGAGCTCACCATCATTGGCGACGCCGACCCGCAGCCGCGCAGTCAGGCGGAGAAGGCCAAGATCCTCGAGCTGCTCGATCGCCACGCGCTTCGAACGCGAACCCGGTTGTTGGGCTATCAGTCGCACGCGGTTCTGATGCGTGAGGCGTATGCGCACCACCTCTTCCTCTCTCCCAGTCTCACCGCGAACGACGGAGACACCGAGGGCGGCGCGCCGGTTTCGCTGATCGAAATGGCGGCCAGCGGGATTCCGATCGTCAGCACCAAACACTGCGATATCCCGGAGGTGATCCTGGATGGACAAACCGGGCTCCTGGCCAAGGAGCAGGACGTGCCGGGTCTGGTCCGGCATCTGAAGTGGTGGATTGACCACCCCACCGAATGGGAGCCGATGCTGCGGGCCGGGCGCCGGCACATCGAGGCGCACTTCGACGCGCGGGAGCAAGGTCGGGCGCTGGGTCGGATCTACGCTGAGCTGCTTAGCTGATCAGGGTGGGACGGTGCGGATCGAGTCGCAGCCGAAGAACTTGTGCGGCTGAGCCTGGC
>DASWHO010000273.1:0-8609 GCA_036398155.1 Acidobacteriota bacterium | reverse complement strand
TGCAGCGCGGCGGCGCGGGCGCTGCGCTCGCGGTAGCGCCGCGACAGCAGCAGACTCTCGAGCGTGCGCAGCCGGTCCTTGAGGCGCCGGTAACGCCGCGCCCGCGCCGCCTGGCGCTGCAGCGAGCCCATTTGGCGCTCGAGCTCGGTGAGAATATCGGTGACCCGCATGAGGTTGCCTTGGGTCTCTTCCAGCTTCGACAGCGCCAGGCGGCGCTTGCGACGGTACTGGAAGATGCCGGCCGCCTCTTCCAGCATGACCTTGCGGTCGGCGGGCTTGGAGCTGATCAAACTGCTGATGTGCCCCTGGTCGATGATCGAATAGGTCTTGCCGCCGACCTGAATCTCGTCGACCTTCTGCTGGATGTCCATCAGCCGGCAGGGCGCGCCGTTGAGCCGAAACTCGCTCTCGCCGGAGCGGTACACGCGCCGGGTGATCTCCAGCTCCCCTTCCGGCCCCGGCTGCCCGTTGTTCAGCCGCAGGCTGACTTCGGCCATCCCCATCGGGCGCTTGCCCCGGGTGCCGTTGAAGATCAGGTCATCGTTGCGGGCGCTGCGCAGGCTTTTGAGGCTTTGCTCCCCGATCACCCACGAAATGGCGTCGGAGATGTTGCTCTTGCCGCAGCCGTTGGGACCGATGATGGCCGTCAAGCCCGGCCCGAAGGCGAGCTCGGTCTTGGCCTGAAACGACTTGAACCCCTTGACCTGCAGGGAGGCAATTCGCAGCACGGCGACGAATATAGCATTCCTATGTCAACTCCATCAAGCACTTACCGAATATATGGGGTCCAAGCCCCATTCGCCCACCAAATCTAGGGGATCGCGCTTCCGCAAAGGAGGCCTGAAAAGGGTGGCACAGGCGCGCTGCGCGTGCCCATGCCACCCCACCTGAGAGCCTGCTTATTTGGCCGCGTACGACTGGTCGACCTTGGCGGCGGCGCCGCCCTTGACCGTCACGTTGGCCTTCTTCTCGCCGAACTTCTCGTGCCAGAAACGCAGCTCGTAGGTGCCCGGCGGAACATCCCCCAGGGTGTAGCTGCCGTCGTCGGCCGTGACCGCGTAGTAGGGATGGTCGAGCACGAACAGGTAGCCGCCCATCCACGAGTGCGCGTCGCACACCACCTTGACCGGCGGCGCGACCTCGACCTGAGCGAACTTCTCCTTCATCACCTTCTTGAACTTGGGCTGAGCCTTGTTGATCGCAGGGTTCTTGGTGCTGAAGGTGTGGATGTTGTGCAGGATCCCGTCGCTGTTGATGATCTCGAGCTCACCGCCGGCCGGCAGCAGCACGACGTGTGGATCGAAGCGGCAGCCGTTCTGATCCAGCTTCGCGCCGGGCGCCGCGAACCCCTTGCCCTTGTCGATCTTGGTGATCGAGACCACCACGTTCTTCAAGCCGCCGCCGGTCGCCAGCACCGACTCGTCGACATGCTCGATCTTGCCGCACACCGCGGCATCCTTGGTCACCGGGATTTTGGCCGGCGTCGGCGCCGGGCCGCTCAGCGAGACCTTGCCGTTGATCCTGCCCCCGCCTTGGACCGGTCCCGCGGTATAGGCGCTCAGCGGGACGCACAGCAGTAGTCCCACACCCAGCGCGGCGAATGCTCTCAACATGGTCTTTCTCCTCCTGAGCCGAAAAAGTGGATTCGGGCCGGCCGACTTCGGCTGGAGTCGCACCGGCAACGGCTTCTATCTTTCAGCTTCGTCCGAGCGAGATCAAGTAATTGCGCAGCGCCTCGATCTGCAGGTCCTCGCTGCCGTCGAATACGTCGTCGGGGCCCGATTCGGCGTACTCCTCGGGACTGGTGCCGAAAAAGGCCGGCATCTTGGTCCCCGGCATCAGCGCCGACGGATTCTTGAGCCATTTCGGAATCCATTCCGGACGCAGTCGGCTCGCCGCCAGCGCGAAATCGGGCGCCCAGCCTTCGGGCGGGCCCTCGGGCTGCTGCGCGCCGCGCACGTGGCAGCTGCCGCAATTAAAATAATCAGGGCTGAACAGAGTATCCACCGCGGCGCGCTGTGGGGCCGTGAGCTGGTAGTCGCCCGGGCTCTCGAACGGATAGGTCGCCTGATCCAGGGCCGCGAAATAAGCCACGATCGCGTTGGTCTCGTCGTCGCTGAAGCCGAAGGTCGGCATCCGAACCCCGAGCCAAGGACGAATCGGCGTCGGGTTCATCAAGAACTCGAACAACCAGCCGGGCTGCACTTTCTGGCCCTCGCCGATCAAGTTCGGCGGCGAGAACGAACCGGCCTCCTCGGGGCTGCGGCCGGCGCCGGCGATCTGCTTGGCGATGTTGTCGCGGATCGCCCCACCGTGGCCTTCGACGATGTGGCAGCCGCGACAGTTGTACTGCTGCACCAGCATCCGGCCGCGCTCCAGGATCTCGCCGCGCGCGCCCAGCACCACCTTGCGATCGGGACGAATCGGATCGGCGGTCATGCCCAGGATCGCGGTGATCACCGAGCGCCGGTCGGCCGGCTCGAGCGCCTCGAACCTCGGCATCCGCAGCTTTTCATGCGGCTGCTTGGCCTTGCCGCGATCGAAAATCCGCGGGTTCTCGAGCTTGGTGTCGAGCCAGTCGTGCAAGGTCTCGGGGATCTCGATGAAGCCGAAGTCGAGCTGCATCAGCGGCTTGTCGCCCCATTTCGACAGCTCGACCCCGATCGGCTGCCGATCCTCGAAGCCCGGGATCTCGTGGCAGCCGAAGCAGCCGTAGCGCGAGATCATCGCCTCGCCGAGAAACAGGCGGCGCTGCTCGTCATCCATCTGCGCCAGCCGCCGCTTCGCGCCTTCGAGCGTGTCGCTCTCGAGCAGCAGCTCCTGAACCAGCCGGGCCCGAATCTCCGGATCTACCGGCGGCGGCGCCGCCGCGTCGAACTCAGCGCTGCGCTCCGAGCTCAGATAGGCGGCGATGTCCAGCGCTTCCTGCTCGGTCAGGCGCAGATCCGGCATCCGCGTCTCCGGAAAGTAGTGCTTGGGGTCCGTCACCCAGCGCACGATCCAGGCCGCGCTCACCTTGCTGCCCAGGTTGTCGAGGTTGGGGCCGCGGCGCCGCGGATCGACCAGATCCGCGGTCTGATACTCATCCAAGGTATGGCAGCCGGTGCAGCCTAGTTGGGTCACCAAGGTCCGCCCCGCCTCGGGGTCGCCCGCGCCGACTTCGGGGTATTCGATCGGCTCCGAGCGGCTGATCAGATAGGCCACGATGGCGTCGACCTCGGCGTGGCCGCGCGCCAGGTCGGGCGGCGAGCTGTTGTTCTCCAGCCCCCAGAAGCGCGGCATGATGGTCGCGGGCCGGAAGCTAGCCGGGTGCTCGATCCATTTATGCAGAAACTCGGGCGCGAGCTTGCTGGCCACGTGGCGCAGCGTGGGCCCGACTTTGCGCCGGTCGGCGAAGCGCTCCATCTTGTGGCAGCCGAAGCAGCCGAGCCGCTCGATCGCCATCAGCCCGCGGTTGAGCTTGTCGGCCTGCGGCACCTCGACGTTGGCCATGTGGCACTTCAAGCAGCCGGCCTCGGTCAGATCCAGCGGCCGCATCGGCCAATCCCAGTGATGCAGCTTGTGCCAGTGATACTCCGCTTCCCAGCGCTCGCGCTGCTCGGCGTCGCGCGGCACGTGCACCGCGTCCACGAACCCGGTGGCCCGCCCGCGCCCCAAATGGCAGACCGTGCAGCCGAATTTCTCCGCCGGATGCGCGGAATTGGGATCGAGCATGATGTCGATCCGCGGGTGGCTGCGAAACGGCTGCGGGATGGCGACTTCCTCGGCCTGAGGCTCGCCGTCGACCACCGTGGTCACGGACCGGGTCTCGTAGCCCGGCAGCGCCGCCGCCAGGTGGCAGGTCTCGCAGCGGTCGACCCGATCGACTTGGAGGAAATTGAGCTCTTCGTAGAGCCCGGCCACCACGGTCTGCTTGATCGTGAGCGGCGGCGCGATGAAATCCAGCATCGGCAGGTTCAGAATCGAGCGCGCGAAACTGGGCCGGATGGCCTCGGCTTTGGCTTGCAGCAGGTTGACTTGCTTGACCAGCTCTTCGCGCTCTTTCTCGGCCGCGCTCTTGTCGATATCGAGCTGGTCGAGCTGGTCCTGTTTGCGATCGCGCGCGGCGGTCTTGAGGTCGAGGGCGTTCTTGGCCTCGAAAAAGGCGTTGCTGCGGCGCTCGAGCGCTTCCCGCGCCGCCTGCGCCGCGCTCGACGCCTCGCCGCGGCGGTGCTGCGTTTCTTCGAATTCGTATTTGGCGGCGTCGAAATGGGCCTTGCTCTCCCTGAAGATCGCGTCGCGCTCGTAGAGCTGGTCCTCGAGCTGCGCCAGCTCCTGCTCGAGCCGGGCGCTCTGCTGGCGCTGCTGCGCCAAGCTTTGGCGCGCCGCTTCGATCCGGGCCGCGAGCTGGTCGAGCCGCTCCTGGTCCAACTCGGCGGATACCGACTCGATCCGGGCCTGGGTCAATTCCAGGTCGAGCTGGTTGAAGTCGCGCTGGTAGTGCTTCCACTCGCGGGCGTAATCGTGCCACACCATCCAACCGGTGCAGAGCAGCAGCGCGATGCTGCTGATCGCGAACACGCGGTTGAGCCTCTGAACGTCGTAATGGCTGTCGTAAACGGTTTTCACGGCCGCGCGCCCGAGCCCTTCACACGTTGAAGAAGTACTCGGGGATCGCCACGATGTACTTGAAGTTGATCAGCCAGCGCAGATACATCTTGATCGGCAGCAGCAGCATCCACAGCAAGAGAAACAGAAACACGTTGTAGCGCGCGAAGCCCATCTGCAGATAGAAGCGCCGCAGCAGCGTCCGGGCCAGCAGCGGCGGCAGCACGACGAAGTAGCCGAGCAGCAGCAGGATGCCCGGCAGCTCGCGCAGCAGCCAGAAGCCGGGCAGTCCGATACCGGTCCAGACGAACAGGATCTCGGAGAGATTGACGTTGACCAGCGGCTCGACCTTGTGAACGTCCCAGAATTCGTAGGGGCCGAAGAAGTTCCAGTTGGGACCGCGCAAGAAAGTGCCCAGGATGATCAGGCTGACCCACAGCACCGCGAACCCGAACAAGAACAGGCTGACCTCCCACTTGCGCTCGGCGAACGTGTAGTAGCCGTTGCCGCGCGGGTTGGTATCGAGATACGGGATCGCCATCAGCCCGACGATGATCAAGCTCGGCAGCAGCACGCCCGCGATCCAGGGGTCGAAGTAGACCAGCATCTCCTGCAAGCCCAAGAAGTACCACGGCGCTTTGGACGGATTCGGCGCCCGGGTCGGGTTGGCCGGCTCCTCAATCGGGGCCGGCAGCACGATCGACCAGACGATCAGGATCACGGTGCAGAGCACCAAGCAGATCAGCTCGGAATAGACCAGGTCGGGCCAAACCAGGACCTTCTGTTTGGTCTCGCTGTCCTCGAACGTCGGCTGGCCTTGCTGGCGGCGGCGATCGTTTTCGACCGCCTTCCGAATCGGATACCAGGTGAAGAAGATCACCAGAAACAAGAGCGCCACGATCGGCACGTTGTCGGGCTTGGTCACCACCAGACGGAAATTCGGATCCAGCACGCTGACGCAGAAGAACACCACCGGCAGCAGCAGGATCGGAAGCGCGATCCGGAGCTTGGTGGTGTAGTCGCGCTTCCACAGCGCGATCACGAACAGAACCGAGAGCAGCGACAGATACCACCACGGCAGCGAGAGCGTGTTGATGAACTCTTTGAGGACCTCGATCATCGCGCCTGCTTCAGAGCGCCGCGCCGCGGATCACAGCGGGCCCGAAATGCCGCCATCCTTGCGGATGCGCCAAAAGTGGACCGCCATCAGGGTGGCCGCCACCAGCGGGATCCCCACACAGTGCAGCACGTAGAAACGCAGCAGCGCCGCCGCCCCGACCACCCGGCCGCCGAGCAGGGCGAAGCGCACGTCGTCGCCGATGTGCACCATCTGGTGGCCGCCCAGGGTCAGCAAGGACGAGAGCGGCCCTTCGTGACCCAGCAGCGGGGTCGCGCGCGCCATGTTGCTGCCGACCGTGATCGCCCACATCGCGAGCTGATCCCACGGCAGCAGATAGCCGGTGAAGCTCATCAGCAGGGTCAGCACCAAAAGGATCACCCCGACGTTCCAATTGAACTCGCGCGGCGGCTTGTAGGAGCCGGTCAGAAACACCCGCAACATGTGGAGCCAGACCGTGATCACCATCGCGTGGGCCGACCAGCGGTGCATCTCGCGAAACACCCCGAGCGGCACCTGTTCGGCCAGATCGACGATGTCGTTGTAGGCGTACTCCACCGTCGGGCGGTAATAGAACATCAACAGCAATCCGGTGATGGTCAGAAACAGGAACAGAAAAAAAGTGATGCCGCCCATGCACCAGGTGAAGCTGACCCGCAGCCCCGAGCGCCGGATTCGCACCGGATGGAGGTGGAGAAAGACGTTGGAGATCACCACCAGCGCTCGATTGCGCGGCGTGTAAGGCAGATCGTGCCGGAAGATCGAGCGCCAGACCTGGGTTTCCTGAATCGCGCGCAGCAGGCCGTTCATGGGCTCACACCACCACGAAGGAGTCGGGGTTGTTCCACTCGCCCTTCTCCTGCTGGTATTTCTGGTTCTTGTCGACCACCAGCTGGCCGTCGGCGCCCAGCAAAATCTTGTAGCGTTCCAGCGGCCGCGGCGCCGGCCCTTCGAAGTTGATCCCGGTCATGTAGAAACCGCTGCCGTGGCAGGGACATTTGAACTTACGCTCGATCGGCAGCCAGTTCGGCGGACAGCCCAGGTGGGTGCAGATGGCCGAGAGCGCGTAGATGCGCTGCTCGGTGCGCACGATCCAGACCCGATACAGATCCTTCCAGCGCTCGTCCACTTCGTTGAGCGGATAATCCCCGGGCAGACCGGCCTTGAACATCGAGGGCGGCTCGAACAGCACGTTGGGAAAGAAGAACCGCCCCAGCGCGGCCAAGAAACCGGCCGAGGCCAGACCGAACGCGGCCCACGCGATTCCAATCCAGGAAAAGAATCCGCGCCGCGAAACCGTGGTCATCTGCGGCGCCGGACCCGATTGGATCCCGAGCGTGCGCATTTTATCGCGCGTCTTATCTGAGCTTGCTTCCGCCATGCTCTACTCTGTGTCCCCACGCTCCTCGATCGGATGCATCAGGCTTGAAACCGAGCGTTTACAAACTTAGCGACTGGTTCGCTGCTCTCAGGGCCGGCGGTTCGAACGTTGTCGCTCCGATTTCCCCGGTTCAGAGAAACGGATGTTAGCAAAGGCCACCTTCAAGTCAAGAAGTCGGCTGGCCGGGCCGGCCACCGGGCCGAGCCGGGGCGCCGCCGCGTGCGCCGCGCGGCCGACACCGTGCTCTCGCCGGCCGGCGCCAGCCGCTCCAGGGCTTTGTGCGCCGCCTCGCGTACCGCTGGGCTGGGATCGCGATCCCGCAGCTCCTGGAGCCCGGGCCGCGCCTGCGAAGCGCCGAACCCGCCGAGCGTGGCGGCGGCCGCCGCCAGAGTCTGTTCGACCTGGTTGGCCGTGATCCCGGGCGCGCGCGAGACGTAATCGCGCTTCAGCATCCTTAGCCCCAACCCCAGCCCGGCTCGATCCTTCAGACGCAGCAACGCCAAAGCGCTGTTCCAGCGCACCTCGAGCACCGGATCGTGCAGCGCCGCGCGCAGCGCCGCCGCGGCGCTGCGATTGCCGAGGTTGCCGAGCACGTAGGCCGCGGCCTTGCGCATGCCGGGGTCGTCGCTGCCCAGCTGCGGCAGCACCGCTCGGGCGTGGCGGGCGCCGCCGATCGCGCCCAGCGCCAGCAGCACATAGAGACGGGTATCGGAATCGCGATCATCGAGGGAGCGCGCCAAAAGATCGGCAGGCTTCGGATCGCCGAGCTTGCCGAGCGACAAGGCCAGAAAGCGCCGCACCCGCGGATCACTGGCGTCGCGCTCGGCCTCGAACGCCCGCATCAGCTCGGCGCCGAATCCGCCGTCGCGCCGCACCGACTCCGCATCGTCCAGCATCTTGGAGAGCTCGAAGGCGGCGTGCCAGCGCTGGTCTTCGCGCCCGGATCGGATCTCGGCCAGCACTTCGCGCGGCGTGCGCCGTTCCTGCACCAGCGCGCCGAACAGCACGAAGACGCCGATGCAGGCCGCCACGATCAGCGCCGGCAGCAGAAAGAACTGGATCACGAGCGTGCGCCCGGACGAGCGCGGCGGCGGCGCCCCCTCGGGGTCCGGCGGCGCCGCGTCAGGCGGAGTCGGCGCGTGCTCCTGGTCAGCCACCATGCGCCCAGGATAACCGCCGCCGCGGACCCCGAAAAGCTTGTCCCGGCGCAGGCGCCGGATGCCCCGGATCTCGGGGCCGTCGGAACCGCCGACGTGAGATGGAAGTGTCCCCGAAACCCGGGTTAAGTAAACTGTCCCCGAAATAGGAATGACGCCCCAGACCCGGTGGCGGATGACGGCAGATCTGCCGCCGAGGTACAGTGAGGCCATGAGTAAGGTCGTCGTGGCCGAGACCCTCGCGGCCGGCGCCATCGACCTGCTGGAGCAAAGCGGGCTCAAAGTCGCGCGCGCCGAAGGGGCGTCGCGGGCCGAGCTGGCCGCGCTGCTCTCTGACGCCGACGCGCTCGTGGTCCGCTCCCGCGTC
>DASWHO010000272.1:0-1632 GCA_036398155.1 Acidobacteriota bacterium | reverse complement strand
CGCAGCGCGGCTTCGACTTCGGGCAGCTCGGCCGGAGCCGGCCGCCGTTTGGCGACCATGCTCTCGAGCGGCGGGTTGGCGACCAATGCCGCCGCGGGATCGAGCAGCAGCCGGCAGCCGGCTTCGGTCAGCTCGATGCGGCCGTTGTTTCCCGGCTCGATCCGAACCCAAGCCTCCGCCGCAAGGCTCTCCAACCAAGCGGCCGCGAACTGCGCCGCTCGACCCGCGAGCAGGCCTTGAGCCGGCGCGCCGCGCGGCGGCGGAGCCGGGTGCAGCAGCTGCCGCACCAGCTGCCAGCGCCGCAGCCGCCCGCGCCCGGCGGTGACCGCCATCAAGATCGAACGCGCCAGCTGCTGCTCGGGGGCGGTCAGCGCGCGCCGCCGGCTGCAATTGTCGCAGCGCCCACAGCGCGCGCAAGGCTCTCCCTGGCGCGCGGCGCGCAGCAGCGCCAGGCCGCGGCACGCCGGCGTCAGCGAGTAGCTGAGCAATTCGGCCAAGTCGGCCCGCATGGCCGCTCGGCCGCGAGCTACGCGCCGCACGATCCGATCCAGCTCCGCCGCCGAGCCCGCGCGCTCCACGCCCCAGCGCCGCGCCGCGCGCAAGCTCGGAATGCCGCGCGCGGCCGCTTCCGGAAGCGCGCAACCTTGAAGGCCTTCGAGCAGCGCTGGCGGGGGGAAGCGGCGTTCGATCTCCATCCGGCGGGCGCGGACGTCGGCCGGACCCCACAGCAAGCAGGCTTGCTTGCCGGCCTCCCCGGCGAGCCGGAAGACCTGCTGAGCGTAGCGCCGCAGCGAGGGCGGCCAGCCCCAGTGCACGATCAGCTCGACGCTGCGCTCGAGCTCCGGCAGCTGTGCACCCGCAACCACAAGCCAGGACGCCGCTCCGAGTTGGAAGCGATCCAGCGCGGCTTGGCGCGGAAGCGGATCGAGCTCAAAGCTCCAGAAGGGTTGCCCCTGAAGCACGGCCGGGAGCCGCCGGCCGGCCGGCGCTCGAGCCAGAACCACGACCGCGCGCCGACCCTCCAGGATCTGCTGCAGGCGGGCGCGGCGCTCCGCGAGATGTTGGCAGCGCTGCACCGACAGCTCGAGGCCCAGCCGCACCAAACGCCACAAAGCGTGGGGCTCGCTTGCAGCGCCGAGATCTGGCGCTTCGAGCGCGAAGGCTTGACCGCCCGGCGCCCCTTGCGATTCCGACCGACCGACTGCGCTGGCCGTGCTCATCAGCCGGCGGAAGTGCAAACGGCCTGCCGCCGCAGGGTGGCCGGTCCGAGGGCCCCGAAGTCGATTCATAGGAACGCTTTCCGGACCTGGGTTCGGCCGCCTCCCGACCGCGGCGGCGACAACCGGGCCCGACACCAGCGGCAACCAAACTTGTCGCGCGGCCGCATGCGCTGCGCCGCTGGCGTCGGCACCGGTCAAAAAGCGTTATGATCCGCGCTCAGGTATGCCAATGCGCTGGAGACCGCATCCGACCCGGCTGCTGATTCTCGGGTTTGCCGCCACGATCCTGGCCGGCGGCTTGGTGCTAGCGCTGCCGATCTCGGGGCGCGAGCCGGTGCGGCTCTTGGACGCCCTGTTCACCGCGACCAGCGCGGTCTGCGTCACCGGATTGGTAGTGGTCGACACCGGCAGC
>DASWHO010000271.1:0-6824 GCA_036398155.1 Acidobacteriota bacterium | reverse complement strand
GCGATCCTGGCGCGCGAGATCCTGCTGCGGACCTCGCCGCTGGCGCGCGGCAAATGGTTGTTCGCCCTGGTGACCAGCGTGTGTCTGGCGTTCAGCGCCTTCTACGAAATGATCGAGTGGTGGACGGCGCTGATCGGCGGCGAAGCGGCCGGCGCGTTTCTCGGCACTCAGGGCGACGTTTGGGATACCCAGTGGGACATGTTCCTGGCCCTGATCGGCGCGGTGACCGCGCAGCTCACGCTGGCGCGCCGCCACGACCGCGAGCTCGCGCAGCTTCCTTGAAGGGGTGGCATGGGCCGAAGGGCCTCCACTGCGGGTGGCATGGGTGGCCGAAGGCCGCCCATGGACGAGCTATGCACAGCGAGTGAGGTCGTCCGTGGGCAAAGCAAAGCTTGCCCACGGCACCCGAGGAGCTCATGAGCCTCGTCCATGGGCTTGCTGCGCACGCCCATGCCACCCGTTTTGACTATGCCTTGCACGCTCCCAAGCCAGCCAAATGTCCATCGTTTCCCCATCCGGGTGGCATGGGTGGCCGAAGGCCGCCCATGGACGACCTTGGTTTACCGAGCTGCCTCCTGGAAACGGGGACAGGTAGCGAATTTCCTGTTGCGCCGGAGTCCTAAGTGCGGCCGTGGTGGAAATTCGTACCAGTCCCCGTTTCCGTTTCCAGGGCGTGGCGCAGGGCGGCGCGGGCCAACAGGCGGGTCGAGTCCAGGGTCGGCAACGGCGCCTGGTCGGGGATCACGATCAGCGGGATCTCGGTGCAGCCGAGCACCGCGGCATCGCAGCCGTCGCGCTTCAGCGTTTCCATCACCTGATTGAAATAGGCGCGCGACTCGTCGGTGAAGATGCCGTTGACCAGCTGCTTGAAGATGATGGTGTTGATCCGCTCGCGCTGCTCCGGACCGGGGATGCTCCACTGCAGGCCGAGCTGGCTCAGCGCCGGCGGATAGACCGGTCCTTCCATCAAATACTTGGTGCCGAGAATCCCGAGCCTGGCGAAGCCCGCCGCGCGCCCCTGCTGCGCCACCACGTCCGCAATATGCAGCCACGGCAGCGGCGAGCGCGGCGCGACATAATCGAACGCCTGATGGATGGTGTTGTCCGGGCAGATCGCGACGGTGGCGCCGGCTTCGGCCAGCTTGCGCGCCGAGACCAGCATCAGCTCGCCGACCGCGTCCCAATCGTCGCGATGGATCGCCTCCATGTAGCGCGCCAGCGGCAGGCCGTGGAGCGTGATCTCCGGATGGTCGTGCTCCCCCATCAGCGCCGCCGCTTCCATACAAATGGTCCGATAGCACAGCGCCGCGCCTTCGGCGCTGCACGCCACGATTCCGATATGACCGGCCCGCATCTGTTTCAAGAAGGTATCTCAGTAACCCAACTAGTCAAGGACTTCGCCTTTGATATCGCCCGCATGGTCCCGAATGGGGTGGCATGGGTGGCCGAAGGCCGCCCATGGACGAGCCCTGCACAGCGAGTGAGGTCGTCCGTGGGCAAAGCAAAGCTTGCCCACGGCACCCCTGGAGCTCATGGGGCCTCGTCCATGGGCTTGCTGCGCACGCCCATGCCACCCCTGCGCGCCCAGCAGCAGCCACATCGAATCAGAGCAGCGCGAGCGCAGCGTTCAAGAAAGCGAGCTGCAGCCGCATCTGATCCTCGAGCGGCATCGGTGCAAGGCCGAGCTCGGCGCCGGCCGCGGCGAGAGCCTCGGGCGCGAGAGCCGCGGCGCGGGCTCGCAGGGCCTGGATCGCTGCGGGTGGACCAGCATCGGGTAGCGCCGCGGGGCCGCCGGGGAGCAAGAACAGAGGCACTTCCGAAACCAAGGTCAGCGGATCGCCACCCAGAGCCCGGACGAATTCCATCGAGCTGGGCCGGAACAGCCCCGCGGTAGCCGGATCGCCGCGCTCCAGAAAGTACTCGGCCATCGCGCGGCTGTCGGGCCGGGTGCTGAACCCGGCGTCGATGCGGTGAAAGCCCTTCTCGCCGCGCCGGTCGACATCGTGCACCCGGTAGCCGAGGGCGCTCACTTGGGCCCGAAGCGTTTCGCGCAGACCAGCCGTCCGTTCGACCCAGCTCGGCTCGAGCAGAAACCACGGGCCGGCGGCGAAGGCCATGCCGTGAAACGAACCGTGGAGGCCGAACGGCGCGCCCGCGCGCAGAAATTCGGCGACCGCCCGATTCTCGGGCCGCGCCTCCGAATCGTTGGGCCCGCGCGGGAAGCCGAACTCGATGTCGTCGCCCGGCGGCTCGCGCGCCACGTGCTTGAGATAGAGGCCGAGATCGAAAACCGAAGCGCCGGCATCGGATTTCCCGATCGCGGTGCTCCAGGTCCGGTTGCGCTCCGCGCCGTCGGGATTGACGTGCGGCACGATCGACCAGCTCAGCTCGGCCAGCAGCGGCGCGCGCGCGTCCAGCTCCGCGAGATAGGCCACCAGCCGGTCCAGCAGCGCCGGCCCGACCGGCTCGTCGGCATGGCAGCCCGCGATCAGGCTGATTCGGGTCGGACCCGAGCCCAAACGAAAGCCTCGAATCGCCCGCCCCTCCCGGGACCGCCCGATCTCCGATCCCCCGGCGGGGGGCTCGGCGGTCGCCTGCGTCACGATGGACTCGATGGGCAGGGGGAATCGCATCACCGCAATCACTGCATTAAGTTGCCATTTATGGCAACTTACTACAATGAGATTGCCGACTCACTCGCTGTGCACAGCTCGTCCATGGGCGGCCTTCGGCCACCCATGCCACCCATTCAGGACGCCATGCGTGGATATCAAGGGTGCAGCCCCTCGATTAGACCGTTATGCACACTGAAACGAGAACTTTGTTCTCGTTTGCTGACATGGAGCACAGGATTTCAGTGGGCCGCTGGGGCGCGCGTGGGTGGCATGGGCACGCGCAGCGCGCCCATGGACGACCTCACTCGCGGCGCGGACCTCGTCCATGGGCGGCCTGCGGCCACCCATGCCACCCCTTCAGGACCATGCGGATATCAAGGGCGAAGCCCTTGGCTAGTTAGATAGGCAGAGCGACTTGTCTAAACCTCCAGCGCAGCGCTCGAAGCGAAACCGGGCGCGAACGGCGGCCCGCGAGCCGAGCCGCAGCACCGCCGGCGCGCGAACCCAGCCGGCTGCGATCGTGGTCGCCATCTTGTTTTTCCTCTCCGGCATGAGCGGGCTGGTCTACGAGGTGATCTGGTCGCGCCATCTGCAGGAGCTGTTCGGGGTCTCGAGCTTCGCGATCACCACCGTGGTGGCCGCCTACATGGCCGGCCTCGCGCTCGGCAGCGGGCTGGTCGGGCGGCTCGCCGACCGGTTCTCGCCGGCGGGCGCGGTGCTGGCCTACGGCCTGCTCGAAGTCGTCATCGGCCTGTTCGCGTTCGGCTTCATCCCGCTGCTGCAGGGACTGGCCCAGCTCTATCGCGGCCTCGGCAGCCTGGTATTCGCCAACCTGACCCTGCGGGTGCTGCTCGATTTTCTGTTGTCGTTCGCGCTGCTGATGATCCCGACCACCTTGATGGGCGGCACGCTGCCCCTGATCGCGCGCTTCTTCGCCGCCGCCACCCGGCGCACCGGCCAAGGCTTCGGCTGGGCCTACGCGCTCAACACCGCGGGCGCGGTGCTCGGCACCTTCCTGGCCGGCTTCGTTCTGTTGCACACGCTGGGCCTGAGCCGCTCCCTGCTCCTGTTCGGCTGCCTCAATCTGGCGGTCGGCGCGACCGCCATCCTGCTCAACCGGCAGCGCTTCACCGAGCTGCGCAGCTTGTCCGGCGCGGCCGCCGGCGCGCCGGTCCCGGCCGCCGAGCTCGAAGCGGCGCCGGCCGGACGCCACTTCTTGCTGCTGGCCGCGCTCAGCGGCTGCGTCGCGCTCGGCGCCGAGATCGTCTGGGTGCGCGGTTTCGCCAGCCTGCTGCTCTCGACCACCCACACCTTTTCGCTGGTCTTGATGGTCTATCTGATCGGCATCGCCGCCGGCAGCGCGCTCGGCGCTCGGCTCCGGCTCAGCCACGCGCGCCTGACCTGGCTTTTCATCGCGCTCGCGACCGCGACCTTGACCCAGCTCGCGCTCTATCCGGCCGCCCACGCGCTGGTCGTGCGCTGGGTGCAGGCGCGGCCCGAGTACGCGCTGCTGCTGCTGCAGCAGGCGGCGATCGTGGCGGCGGTGGTGCTGCCTTTGACGCTCTGCTCCGGCGCCGCGCTGCCGTTGATCGTAGCCGGCTACTCGCACGGTCTCGGGCGCGCCGGCCGCGATGTCGGCGCGGTCTACATCGCCAACACCGCCGGCGCGGTGCTGGGCACGATCCTGGCCGGATTCGCGCTGCTGCCTCAAGTCGGCGCGATGACCGGCAGCCGGATCCTGGCGCTCTTGGCGCTGGGCGGAGCCGCGCTGGCGCTGAGCCGGCATCTCGAGCGAGGGCTCCGCCCTCGCGCTCCCGCGGCCGCCTCGCGGCCGATGCCCTCGGGAAACCGACTGCCCCTTCAGCCGCACCGAGAACAAGATGCTCACATTACCCTGCATAGCGGCCTGGATCGGATCGCCTGGGCGGGCATCGCTGCGGTCGCCGGATGCGCGCTGCTCTGGCCCGCTCCGAGCCTCGAGCGCCAAGCCTACTCGCCGGTGCTGCTCGGCAAGCGCATCCCGCCCGACGCGGGCCCCGAGGCGGTCGATCAGGTCGCGCGGCTGCAAGGCGGATCGCTCGGGCTGGTGACCTTCGCCCACGGCCTCGCGGCCGACGCGGCGATCTCGGTCGATTTCGCCAACAGCCAAACCGCGCTGTGGATCAACGGCATGCCCAACGCCTCGTCGCGGGTCGATCAGAAAACCCAGATCAATCTAGCATTGCTGCCGTACCTGTACGCCGCCGACATCAAAGAGTGCCTGCATATCGGGCTCGGCTCCGGAATTACCGCCGGGGCGTGGGCCGCCCTGCCGGGCAGCGCCAGCACCCGGGTCGTCGAGCTCGAAAGCAGCCTGTGGCGGCTATCACGCCGGTTCGACCCCTATCACTTCGGCTTGCACTCCAATCCAAACGTCGAGTTCATCGCCGACGACGCCAACGCGTATCTCGAGCTGCTGCCGCCGGCGTCGCTCGACGTGATCGCCTCGCAGCCGAGCCAGCTCTGGTCCAAGGGCATCGGCAATCTGTTCACCCGCGAGTTCTTCAGCACCGCGCGGGCTCGGCTTCGGCCCGACGGGCTGTTCGCCACCTGGGTGATGGGTTATGACGTGAGCGGCGAGGTTTGGGCGCTGGCGCTGGCCACCTTGCTGGACGAGTTTCCGCACGTCTTCGCTTTCCGCATCCTGGACGGCGGCGACGTCCTGTTTCTGTGCTCGCAGCAGCCGCTGCAGTTTCACCCCGAACGCTGGCAGCGGCTGGCCGCCGAGCGCGGGCCGGCCCGCGCCATGCTGCGCAGCTTGGGGCTCGAGCGGCCGGAGGATCTCGCGCTCTACGCCTTCGCCGACGACCGCACCTTGCGCCGCGAGGTCCAGGCGACCCTCGCCGCCGCCGGCTGGAGCGGCCTGCGCAACAGCGTGGACCGGCCGCTGCTCGAATACCTCTACCCGCGCTGGTTCGTCAGCGACGCGCGCAACGCGCTGCTGGAACGGCTGCAGGAGCAGCGCCTCCGCCCCGGCCCCGGCGGCGCCGCGGCGTTCCTGATGCCGCCAGGGCTCGAAGGGCGCTCGCTGCGCCCGGAGATCGCGCTCGAGCTCAGCTTCCTGACCGGCGCCGATCCGATCCACGTCCTGACCGGCGGGGCGTCCGCCGCCGGACCGATTGCGCCCGCCGCCCTCTCCACCGAACAGCTCCAATGGTCGTTCATCGCCAGCGTGAGACGCGGCGACCTGCGGACCGCGCGCGGGCTGTGGCAGGCCGCCGTGCGCGCCCATCCGATCGTGGAGCCGGCGCTGATCGAAGCGGTCTACGATTACGCCCAGGCGACCCGGCAACCGGCCCTGATCGCCGAGCTGAACCGCCAGCTCCCGCCGGCCGGACCGGAGCTGCCGCTGGCGCTGGTCCTGCGGCGGCTCGACAGCCACTGGATTCCGGAGCGCGCACCCGCGGCTTACGTCGAGTCCTTCATCGCCGCCATGCCGGCGCGGCGCTACCTACTCGACTCGATGCCTCCGGCCCATCTCCAAATCCTGGTCGAGGCCGCCGAGCTGAGCTCGCAGCTGCCGCGGGTCGAAGCCTATCTGGCCGGGGCCGATCGCGCCTATCACGGCCATCTGCCGTGGGTCGCCTGCGCTTTGGCCGAAATTCGGGTACGCCAGGGCGACCTCGAGGCGGCGCGGCGCGCTTTCCCGAGCTATGCCGATCCGCACAGCGCCCATCCGTACCTGCGCAACCTGCAGATCCAGCTCGGCTTGCGCTCCGAGTAGCCTCACGAGGGCGCACCGTCGTTTCGAGCCTGCGCGTCATCCCGGCGCAAGCCGGGATCCAGTCGGTTCCGGCTTCCGCCAGAATGACATGCAAGTCCCCCTTGGCTCCGTCTGCGCCGGAATGACGCGCGGTTTGGGCGGGGGCGAGCCCCGCCCCTACATTTCCTCCGGGCCAGTCTTGGGGTGTTTGCATCGGCACAGGGCGGTCTGGATCCCGTCGCCCAAGTTTCGTATGCTCTGGTGGTCCCTGAATCCGGTCCACGATTTCAGTTCCCAAGGAGGAAGTCATGCGTTCGATTCTGTCCTCTGCAACCGTTCTGCTCGCCACCTGCGGCCTGGCCGCCGCCCAAGCCGCGCCGCGCGAGACCGTCGAGGTCAGCCTCGGCGGCAAGCAGGTCGCCGTCGAGTACGGCCGGCCCAGCCTCGGAGCCCGAAGCTTCGACGAG
>DASWHO010000270.1:0-6015 GCA_036398155.1 Acidobacteriota bacterium | reverse complement strand
CAGCTTCCCGTGCTCGGCGACCGTGGCCCGCGCCGACGACAGCAGCCAGAAGGCGCATCAGGTCAGCCTTCCGGATCAGGTCGCCGGCCCGCTCCAGGTTCGGGCTCAGCTGATGTACCGCAAGGTCGACCAGTTCCTGCTCAATTTCCTGTTCGGCGCGGACAAAGGCTACACCGCCCCGATCACCGTCATGAGCGAAGACAACGCGGTCGTGCAGGTGCAAAGCTAGAGCCTTCATGCCCACCCTGACACCGAGACGCCGGCGCCTGCGGCGCGCGGTCTTCTCCAGCGGCCTGCTGTCGGTCGGCCTGGTGGCGGGCTGGTGGGCGACCCGCGATCGCGCCCAGCCCTACGTGCCCGGCCACGAGACCGAGGACATCACCCGCAGCTTGGACCGCCGGCTGCCGGGCGGCCGCAACCCGCTGCGGATGAGTGAAACCGCGGCCGCGGCCGGCATCGTCGAGCCGCATTTCTCCGGCCAGCGCACCAGCCAGCTCCCCGAAGACATGGGCTCCGGGGCGGCCTGGGCCGACATCGACGGCGACGGCGATCTCGACCTCTACGTCGCCAACCTCGCCGCGCCGCTGCCGCCGGACGGCGTTCTGCGCTTCGAGCGCGGCGCTCCCCACCGGCTCTACCGCAACGACGGCGGCGGCCGCTTCACCGAGATCGCGGCCGCGGCCGGGGTCGCGCGCCGCGCGCTCGGCATGGGAGTGGCTTTCGGCGACTACGACAACGACGGCGACCCGGACCTGCTGGCCAGCGCGTACGGAACGCTGGCGCTGTACCGCAACCGCGGCGACGGCAGCTTCGACGATGTCAGCGAAGCGAGCGGAGTCGGAGCCGGCGAGCCGTTCTACGGCTCCGGGGTGGCCTGGGCCGACTACGACCGCGACGGCGACCTCGACTTTTACGCCTGCGCGTACGTCGACTACCGCGGCGATCCGGCCGCGCGCCAGCGCAGCTCGCTGCAGTACGGCGCGGCCCAGCCGTTCACCCTCAACCCGTCGAGCTACCCGCCGCAGCCCAACCGGCTCTATCGCAACCGCGGCGACGGCCGCTTCGAAGAGGTCGCGCGCCGCGCCGGGGTCGACAACCCGATGGGCCGCAGCCTGACGGCGGCCTGGTGCGATTTCGACGCCGACGGCTGGCCCGATCTCTACGTCGCCAACGACGTCTCCGACAACGCCCTGTTTCGCAACCGCGGCGACGGCAGCTTCGAGGACATCAGCTACGCGGCGGCGGTGGCCGATTACCGCGGCGCGATGGGGATCGCGGTCGCCGATCTCGAGGGCGACGAAGACTTCGACATGTTCGTCAGCCACTGGATCGCGCAGGAGAACGCGCTCTACGTCAACTTGCGCAGCGACGATCGCGGCGCCGGCCGCAGCGACGCGCCGCTGATGTTCGTCGACAGCGCCGACAGCGTCGGCCTGGGCCAAATCGCGCTGTCCGACATCGGCTGGGGCTCGGTGTTCTTCGACCCGGACAACGACGGCCGCTCCGATCTGTTTGTCGCCAACGGCTCGACCTTCGAGGACAGCGCCGATCGCAGCCGGCTCAAAGCCATGAAACACCGCCTGTTCTGGAACGCCGGCGCCGAGGGCTTCTTCGATGTCGCCGAGCCGAGCTGCGCGGCGCTGGCCGAGCCGCAGGTCGGGCGCGGCGTGGCGGCCGCCGATTACGACGCCGACGGCGACGTCGACCTGTTCGTGCTGCATCATTCCGGGCGCCCGTACCTGCTCCGCAGTGAGGCGCCGGCCGCCAACGGCTGGCTCAAGCTGCGGCTGCAAGGCACGCGCAGCAACCGCGACGCCATCGGCGCGCGGGTGGAGCTGCGCGCCGGGGAGCGGCGCTGGATACAGATGGTCGGCGCCAGCCCGTCCTATCTGTCGCAGAGCGCCTACGAGCTCAACTTCGGGCTCGGAGCTGCCGCCGGAGTCGACGCGATCGAGATCACCTGGCCGAGCGGAACGGTACAGACCTTGGGAGCGACGCCGGCGCGCCAGACCCTCAAGATCGTCGAGCCCGCCGATTGATGGATCGGCGCCCGATCGCTCTGCTACTGGGGCCGATCGTTTTGCTCGCGGCGCTGCTGGCGTCCGCCTGCGGCGGCGGCTCCGAGCCCGCCGCCGGCGCCCATCCCGATTCTGAAGCCCTGGCGCGCCGGCTCGAACAGCACGCGCGGTTCTGGGACCAGCTCGAGTCGGCCAATCAAGCGCGCCTGGCCGCGGACTACAGCCGGGCCGCGGCGCTGTACCGCGCGGCGCTCGACGAGCGGCCCGATCACGAAGACGCGCGCTACCACCTGGGCAACTGCGCCTTCGAGCTCGGCGACTACGAGGCCGCCCTGGCCGCGTTCGAGGAGCTGGCCCGGCGCCACCCGCACAGCAGCCGCGCGCTGGCCCAGATCGGGCGGCTTCATTCGATGCCGCCGGCGCCGGCGCTTTTCGATCTGGCGGCGGCCGAGGCCGCGTTCGCCGCCGCTCACCGGATCAACCGCGAGGAGACCGGCCCGGCCTTGAGCCTGGGCGAGGTGGTGCTGGTGCGCGGCGACCTGCCGCGGGCGCGCGCGATCCTCGAGGCGGTGCGCAGCACCAACCCGCGGGCGGCGCGGGCCCACTTTCTGTGCGGCTACCTCGAGCACCTGGAGGGCAACGCCGAGCGCGCCGCAGCCGACGCAGCGCGGGCGCGGGCCGCGCTCGAGCCGTTGAAGCCGCCCCCGAGCGCGGCTTCCAGCGAAGGTGACACCCAAAGCCCGCCGCCGCCGATCCCGACCGACTCGCGCTCGCTGCTGGGAGGGTTCTGGGTCCGGCTGGCCGAAACCGGCGGAGCCGCCTGGCCCGACTTCGCCGAGTTCGACCGCTTCCTTCGCGCGCTGCGTTCCGAGCTCAAGTCCCACTAGCCGGGGCTTCGCCCTCGATATCCGCCTGCATGGTCCCGAATGGGTGGCATGGGTGGCCGAAGGCCGCCCATGGACGAGGTCCGCGCCGCGAGTGAGGTCTCGTCCATGGGCGCGCTACGCGTGCCCATGCCACCCGCGCGCACCCCTTCGCTCTCAATCCGGCTTGTCCAAGTTCACGAAAGCGCCTAGGATCGTTGCCCCGGAGGTATCCCTTATGCATCCCAGCGGCACGGCTTCCCAGGCTCGAGCGGCGCGCGGCCTGCGTCGCGCCTCAGCGGTCCCGATCCTTATCGTTTCCGCTCTCGCATGGCTGATTCAGCTCGGCTGCAGCAAGCCGGCACCGCCACCGACCGCGGTTCAGCTGGTGGACCGGTTCGATCCCGAGCGGATCGAGGGCCGGGTGCTGAAAACCTCCCACACCGTCGAGCCCACCGCGTGGCGCTTCGATGAGGTCGATGCGGCGGCGCCGCCGGTTTGGGCGCCCGGCGCCGGCGTCGAGCATTTGGCGCTGCGCAGCGGTCGCTTGCAGGGCCGCACCAGCGCCGGCCTCGCGTATCTCAGCATCGAACGGACCCACGGCCTCGAAAGCCTCGATCTGCTCCACGAGATCGAAGTGCGGCTCAAGGTCTCGGCCGGCGCGAATCTGGCGATCGATTTCGACGATCAAGAGACGATCAACCGCGACATCCTGATGACCCGGCATGGTCTGGCGGCGGCCGCCACCACGCCGCTGATCGCGAGCGACGAGCTGCAGACCTATCGGCTGCGGAGCCGGTTCTCGGTGCCGGCCTCGCAGATCCGCCACGTCATCATCTGGCCCACCGATGCGGCCGGCGCCAGCTTCGAGATCGAATCGGTGCGCCTGATCTTTCGCGAGGAGTACCTGCTCGGCGTCCCTTCGGGCGTGAGCTGGCAGGGGCTGAGCGAGATCTACCACGAGACGATCGTGACCCGTGATCCCGAAGTGGTGCGGATGCAGCTGACCTTGCCGCCCAAGCCGTGGCTCGATCTCTCGATCGGGACCATCGAAGAAGGCCCGGTTACGTTTCGGGTCGCGGTGCAGCCCGCGGCAGCTCCGACGGCCACGGAAGGCGAGCCGCTGCTGGTGCGCACCGTCACCACGCCGCATCGCTGGGAGCCGACCCCGATCGACCTGAGCGCTCATGCCGGCAAGGAGGTCCGCCTGAGCCTCTGGCTGACCGCGCCGCGCCCGGGCAGCTTGGGCTTCTGGGGCTCGCCGGTGGTGCGCAGCCGCGGCGCCGCGCCGCGGCGCGAGCGCGCCGATCGAGACCGCGCCGAGCCGCCACGCGGCGTGATCGTGATCTGGGCCGACACCTTGCGGCGCGATCACCTCGGCGCCTACGGCTACGGCCGCGAGACCGATCCGTTCCTGCAGGGCATGGCGGCGCAGGGAACGCTGTTCGAGAACTGCGTCAGCCAAGCCACCTGGACCAAGGTCGCCACCCCGTCGCTGCTGACCTCGCTGTACCCGACCAGCCACGGGGTCAAGGACTTCACCGACCGCATCCCGGCCGCGGCCACCACCTTGGCCGAGGTCTATCGCCAGGCCGGCTACGCCACCCTGCAGTTTTCCTCGATCCTGTTCACCGGCAAGTTCACCAACCTGCACCAGGGTTTCGAGCAGCTCCACGAGGACGGCTCGCTGCCGGATCGGCGCTCGAGCAAGACCGCGCGGGCTTACATGGACCGTCTGTTCCCCTGGCTCGAGCTGCATCGAGATGCGCCGTTCTTCGCCTTGGTGCACGTCGCCGATCCCCACGACCCGTTTCGGCCCTATCCGCCCTACGACGCGATGTGGGGCGACCCCAAGCAGTTCGACGAGCACGAACGCCAGGCGCGCGAGGTGCGGCGCTTCATCAAGGATCCGCTGCTGCGGATGTTCGGCATGCCCAATCGGGCCGAGCTGGCCGCGGCCGGTTTGGATCCGGACGCCTACGTCGCGCTCGACCGCGACTGGTACGATGGTTCGATCCGGGCGATGGACGCCGAGATCGGGCGGCTGTTCGAGCGCCTGCGGATCCTGGGACTGGATCGCAGCACGTTGGTGGTCTTCGCCGGTGATCACGGCGAGGAGTTCCTCGAGCACGGGCGCATGTTCCACGGCCAGAGCGTCTACGGCGAGCTGACCCAGATCCCGCTGATCGTCTGGGGGCCGCGCTGGGCGGCGCCCGGGGCCCGGGTCCGGCAGCTGGTCCAGACCATCGACGTGATGCCGACTTTGCTCGAGCTCAGCGGCCTGCGCGGGCCGCGCGAGATGCAGGGCCGCAGCCTGCGGGCGCTGCTGGCCGCGCAACCCGAGCGCTCCGGCGCCGTGGCCCAAGCCGCCGACGACGGCCCGCGCGCGGCCTGGAAGGAGCTGCCGGCGATCTCAGAGAAAGCCTTGCTGCCGGAAGCGAGCGGCGGGCCGCCGCCCTACGACTCCGAGTCGTACGCGATCGTCTCCGAGGGCTTCAAGCTGATCCACAACCCGCAGCGCGACGCGGGGCAGCCCGAATTCGAGCTCTACGACAAGAAAAGCGATCCGCTCGATCGGGTCGACCTCGCCGCGCGGCATCCCGAAATCGTGACCAAGCTGTCGCGCCGGCTGCAGCAGTGGCGCGCCCAGGCCGAGCGCGAGAAATTGCCGCCCGACAGCGAGTCGGCCGCCGGCCTGAGCGCCCAGGAGCTCGAGCGCCTGCGCAGCCTCGGCTACATCCAGTAGCAACCAGCATCGGTCGCGCTGCTCGCCTACTTGGCGCCCGCCCTTCGAGCCGCCCGGGTCGATCCGGCCGCCCGTGCTGCGCCAGGAGTAAGGGCGAGCGGAGCCGCCGCGCCGACCGGACAGTTTGTCGGAGCCCACGGCGATCGGCCGGACGGCCTGGCAGGTCACCGCCGGCCGGGCCCAAGAGCGCCGGCAATGAACCGCCGGCGCGGCGATCGAGCTCGGCCTGATCCTTGCACGGCCTGCACGGTGAAGCGAGGAGGAACCGCTGATGATCGGACTGATCCTGGATCCTCAGATCTCGCGGCGCGAGCTGCTCGAGCAGGTGATCGAGACCGAGCGCGATCTGCACGCCCTGCTGGCCGAAGCCGCCGATATCGCGGTCGAT
>DASWHO010000269.1:0-6724 GCA_036398155.1 Acidobacteriota bacterium | reverse complement strand
GCCGAAAGCCTGCGCTGGAACCACGATGTGCATCTTGCGGTGCAAGCGGCGATGAGGTGGCTGCTCAGGGACTCCCGTAACCTGCCGGATTGACGAGCTGCCGTAAATATGGGAAAATGGGTATCATGAAGACAACACTGGAAATCCCCGCCGACCTCTTCCGCCGTGCCAAGGCCAGTGCCGCCTTGCGCGGCGAGAGCCTCAAGGAGTTCGTCACGGAGGCGTTGGCCGCGCATCTGGATCGGCAAGGAAACAAGGCTTCGGCACCACGGGGCTGGCGAAGCGTCTTTGGGCTGGCGCAAAAAGAGGATGTAGAGGTGATCGACGCAATCGTCGCCCAAGAGTTCGAGCACATCGACCAGGATGAGTGGCGGTGATCCTCGACACGAACGCGGTCTCCGCTCTGCTGGTCGGCGATCTCGCCCTGGCTGAGATCCTTGCGGCGGACTCCCGACATCATCTGCCAGTGATCGTCATCGGGGAGTATCGCTACGGCCTGCTTGGTTCTCGACATCCCGGACGTCTTGAGAGACTACTGGCCACTCTCATCCGCGAGTCCATCGTGCTTCCGGTCGAGGAGGCGACGGCGGAAGCCTACGCGCAGCTGCGCCGCCAGCTCCGTCAGAGGGGACGGCCAATCCCCGAGAACGATCTCTGGATTGCCGCCTTGGCGCAGCAACACAACCTCCAGGTCGTAACCCGCGACGACCACTTCGAGCAGATCCCTGATTTGCAAAGAATCGCGTGGTAGAGCCGCGGCGTGACTCGGGCCGGGCGCCGGCTGCGAGAAGATCTCCCCAGCTCTCCCGACGAGGTCAGCAGGCGAAGTCGTAGAGATGCGCGGGAGGTCGGGCGCGCCCGACCCACGTCGGTCGACCGCGCGCCGACGCTTCCGCCGCCAGGGCGGCGGCGCAGGCGGCGATGAGGTGGCTGCTTAGGCTTAGGCGTTCCGAATCCAAACCCTCCCGGTAGCCAGCCTTGCGGATTTCCATCTCCGTGACCACGCTGAGGGCCACGGACGATGCGCGGGTCTGCTTGAGCCTTTTCTGGAGCGCTGGCGACGAGCGACGGACGTGGTAGCTGACCGTGTTCGTGTCGAGGAGGTAGCGGAGCGCCATGTCGAGTTCTGCTCAGGGATGGCGCTTGGTCGCGAGGACGTTTCCTCGCTCGTGGGGGGCCCCTCGCTCGCCGACATCGAACTCCGGCGCGGCCCCGGCCAGCTCCCACCATGCCAGGGGCCAGCCCATCGAATCGCGCTCGACTTCGACGGGTTCGATGACGAGCCGGGCACCGTCACGTCCGATGCGGACCTCATCGGTGGCGAGCCGCATCTCCTTGGGGAGGCGGATGGCCTCCGCGCCGGCCGCACTTGCCATGGCGCTCTTTCCCATAGTGGGAAAGTACCACAGGAGGGTTTCCCTGGGCAACCACCACCTGATCGTCAACCCCCGCGACGGGCGGACGGTGCCGGCTCAGCTCGAAGGCGAACGGCTGGCTATTGTGGCGCGCGTGGTGCCGGCGACCGGATACTGCATGCTCCTGCTCGAGGCGTCCGCGGACGTTTCCCCCGCGGCGATCCGCGGCGGCGCCGGAGCTAGCGGTGCGCCTGGGAGATGTGGAGCTCGAGATCGGCGCGACCGGCGGTGTAGCGGGGCTGCGCGCAGCCGCCGGAGATTGGCGCGGCGCCGCCGGACGCGACCTATTCGGCTTCCGATACCGCCGCTACGCCGACGGCAGCTTCGCTCTGCGCCGCTATCATTTGCCGTATCCGGGATCCAAGGGGATCGAGGCCGGACCGCGGCTCGAGCCGGGCAGTCTCGAGCGGATCGAGGGGCCGGCGCGCTTGCTGCTGCGCTGGAAGGGAAGCGTCGTGCCCATTCTCGAGCCTTACCAAATCCGTGCCTTCAAATTCGAATAGACGGCACGCTCAGTCCACATGATGTGGTAGGCTTGGCACGGAATGGGGCCATGGGTGGAGCTATCGGGCGAATCGCGCCGGGAGCACGAAGCCATCTGGCGGTGCGTCATTGGCGGATGAGATTCTGATCGACGGCTCGAGCGGGGAGGGCGGCGGACAGATCCTGCGCACCGCGCTCACCCTCTCGCTGCTCACCGGGACGCCGTTCTGCATGACCAACATCCGCAGCCGGCGCCCCAATCCCGGCCTGCGCAACCAGCATTTGCAGTGCCTGCGGGCTGCGGCCGCGATCTCGCGCGGCAAGATGGACGGCGCCACCTTGCGTTCGCCGGTGGTGCGCTTCAAGCCCGGCAAAGTGCGCCAGGGGGTCTACAAGTTCGAGATCGGTACCGCCGGCAGCACCGGGCTCTTGCTGCAAACGCTGTTTCTGCCGCTTTCGCTCTTGGGCGGCGGCAGCGAGCTGGTGCTGCGCGGCGGCACCCACGTGCCGTGGGCGCCCAGCTTCGCCTTTCTGGAGGACGGCTGGCTCTATTTTCTCAAGCGCATCGGCTTTCGGATCTTCTTGCAGCTCAAGCGCCCCGGCTTTTTTCCCCGCGGCGGCGGTGAGATCTGGGTCGGGATTCGGCCGGCCGCCGAGCTCACCCCGCTGCCGTTGGCGCGGCGCGGCGAGGTGTTGCGGATCCAGGCGCGCTCGGTGCACTGGGGCCTGGGGTCCGATTTCGGCGCGCGCCAGTCCAAAGCGGCGCGCGCGTTTCTGGCCGAAGAGGAGTATGGGCTCAAGTTCGAGGACCTCGAGCAGGAGTCGTCCTCGCCGGGCGGAGCCTTTTCGCTGGTCGGCTTCTTCGAGAACGGCCGCTGCTGCTACACCGCGCTCTCGGACGGGAAGCGCAGTCCGGAGTCGGTCGCGTCCGAGGCCTGCATGCGCTTTCTGGCGTTCCTGCACGATCGCGCGGCGGTCGACGAGTACACCGCCGACCAGCTGCTGCTGCCGCTGGCGCTGGCCGAAGGCGAGAGCGAGTTCACCACCGTCAAAGTCACCCGTCACCTTTTGACCAACCGCGACATCCTGTGCCGCTTCCTGCCGGTCGGCATCGTCATCGAAGGCGAGATCGGCGAGCCCGGCCGGGTCCGGATCCGCGGCCGCCGGCGCGGCCGCCCGCCGCGTTTCTCCCTGGGCTGATGAGCGACCCGACTCCGTTCGACGACGGCGAGCTCTACGACGTTCTGTTCAGCAGGTTCCGCTACGACCTGGATTTTTATCTGGCGTTGGTCGCCGAGTGCGGCGGACCGGTGCTCGAGGTCTCGTGCGGCACCGGCCGGGTGCTGCTGCCGTGCCTCGAGCGCGGCGCCGACATCGACGGGCTGGATCTCAATCCGCCGATGCTCGAGACCCTGCGCCGCAAAGCCGCCGCGCTCGGGCTCGAGCCCACGCTCTACGCCGCCGACATGCGCTCGTTTGCGCTGCCGCGGCGCTACCGGCTGATCATCATTCCGTTCAACGGCTTCGTGCACTGCCTGACCGGCGGTGATCAGCTCGCCGCGCTGCGCTGCTGCCGCGAGCATCTCGAACCGGGCGGCCAACTGGTGCTCAACGTCTTCTACCCGGGGCTCGAGTTTCTAAGCGGCCCGCAGGATACGCCGGTGCTGGAAGCGGAGATGCCGCACCCCGAGACCGGGCTGCCGGTGCGGATCTACGACACCCGCCGGCTCGACCGCATCGCCCAGATCCAGTATTCGCAGGTCGAGATCCAAGAGCTCGACGCCGCCGGCACAGTGGTCGCCTCGCATCGCTCGCGGACCGAAATGCGCTGGACCTTCGCGCCCGAGATGGAGCTGCTGCTGCGCCACAGCGGCTTCACCCGCTGGCGCATCTGCGGCGGCTTCGAAGGCCGGCCGCTGACCGGCGAGGACGACCCGATGGTGGTCTACGCATTGAGGGACTGAACGGCGCATCCAAGCATACGATCACCCGAGTGGGAACGTTGGCATTCTGAACGGGAGCTTGGGTTTAAACGGCATGGCAGGGGATCGCAGGCTCCAAGGTATGTTCCGGGCCGGACTGGGCGAGGGATCGTTGCTTGGATTCGCCCTGAGCGTCTGCCACGCCGTTGCGGAAACGACCCTGTTGGGCTGGTACGGCGTGCCGCTCGCTGGGCTCGACCTGATTCTGATCCTTTTGATCTATGCCGCGCTTGGGTTGGCCGGCGGAGCCGCGCTCTGGCTCATCCTCTACCTCGCGGCGGGCGGCTCGCGCTGGAGCGCTGCGCTGCTGGATTCTCTCTCGCGCCGGCGCGTCATCGGGCTCAGCGCCCTCGCGGTGTATGCCGCAGTCGGTTGTTATCTCGTCGCGTCCTGCTCGAGCGGGCCGATCGCCGGGGCAGGCTGCGCCGCCGTGATCCTGGCGGGTCTGTGGGCCGCGTGGCTTTTGTTTCGCAGCGGTTTTCGCTCTTGGGCCGCCAGCGCCGGACTTCTCGGCCTCTGTTTGCTGGTCACGAGCGCGACCGCCGCGGCCGCGGAATTCGACCCGTTCAAGCCGGAGGAAAGAGCGACGCTGGTACTGTGCAGCGCGCTGCCTGGGCTGGCAGCGATGCTGGCGGCCACCTTGGGCCGGCGCCGGTCAGCGAGCCGCCGGCCGGCGGCTGCGGAATCGGGACCTGCGTTTCTGGCGCTGATCCTGGTTTTGGATCTCGGCTTGTGGCTCACGGTATGGCCCACCGCTTTCGAGCCCGGGGTCCGAGAGCAGGCCGGCACCACGGTTCGTGCCAAGCCCGGCGCGCCCAACGTCGTACTGATCGTTCTCGATACGGTCCGCGCCAGCCACCTGGAGCTGTTCGGGTATAGCCGCCAGACGATGCCGAATCTGGCCGCGTTCGCGCGCCGGGAATGTGCGGTGGCGATCGCGTCGATCGCGACCTCGCCACTCTCGCTCGAATCGCACGCCTCGATGTTCACCGGGATGTACGCTTCGTCCCACGGCGCGCACCTGCGGTTCGCGCGCGACCGCCAGGGAGCTCCTTATCAGCTGCGCGGCGATGTCCCGACGCTGGCGGGTTGGCTCCGGCGCCGCGGCTACCGGACCGCCGGCATCGCGGGCAACTTCGGGGTCCTGCCGCGCTTCGCGCTGGAGCGTGGCTTCGACACCTTCGACGCCCGGCCGGCGCGCGCGCATCGCGCCGAGCAGCTTTCCTGGCTCGGCGCCTTTCGGATCGGCCCGCATCGCGCCAGCGCGCTGATTCGCTTTCGCCTGCCGGCCGCGCTGGGCCGCTCCGCAAGCTGGCTCGGGAGCGCCCAGCCGACCTACCGCCGCGCCGCCGAGGTTCGCCGGCGGGCGATGGAATGGCTGCGCCGCGATGACGAACGGCCCTTTTTCCTGTTCATGAACTACTTTGACGCGCACGCTCCGTACCTGCCGCTCGGCGGCGGCGAAGCTCTGCCGCCGCGGCCGGCCGGCCTGCGCTGGCGCGGATTCCCTGGCGAGCACTACCCGGCGCTGCGCGAAGGGACGCCGGCCTTCCGCCGTCAGGCGCTGGATTACATCCGTGGTCAATACGACGCCGAGCTGGGCTATGTCGACCGCCAGTTCCACGCGCTGCTCGAGGATCTCAAGCGCTTGGGGCACTACGACGACACGTTGTTCGTCGTGGTCAGCGATCACGGCGAAGCGTTTCTCGAGCACGGCTG
This sequence comes from Acidobacteriota bacterium, assembly GCA_036398155.1. Lineage (GTDB taxonomy): Bacteria > Acidobacteriota > DASWHO01 > DASWHO01 > DASWHO01 > DASWHO01. The sequence continues at coordinate 1,125 of DASWHO010000269.1, read as the reverse complement.
GTTCGACCACGGCCGGACGCTGTACCAGCCGGAGCTCTCCGTTCCGATGCTGGTGAAGCTGCCCAAGGACCGTGCGCTGCAGCCGCCGCCAGACGTCCGGCACATGCAGTCGGTGGACATCTTTCCCACGGTCATGAACGTGCTGGGAATGGACATCCCGCCCACAGTGGAAGGGTCGCCGTGGGCGGCCGGCCGCAGCTATGCGATCTCCGAGGTCTTTTCGAGCCCGGCGCGCGGAGCGGATTCGGAGACCAGGGAGGATCTGTTCGCGGTCGTGCTGGGCGATTGGAAATACCTGCGCTCGAGCCGGGGCTGGGAAGCAAGCTATGACTTGATCGGGGATCCCGCTGAACGCAAGAGCATCTTGGGCAGCCGTCCGGACTTGGAAGCGCAGGCGCGGAGCATCTGGAGGCAGCGCCAATCCGCGCTGCTCGAAAAGGTGCGCCGCAAAGAGTTGGATCCGAGGGCGCTCGAGGAGCTGCGGGCGCTGGGGTACGCGCGCTGAGGCGCCGGGCGGATCCGCCGCGGTTCAACGCACGTAGCCGAGCGAGCGAAGCTGGTCTTGCAGGCGCTGGTCGTCGACCGAGGCTGGCGAGCCCGGCGCGAGCTTGAGCGGAAACCCGTCGGGCGCGCCGATCCGCGGCGGGTGCCGGCGCAGAAACACCGGCTCGATCGCCGCATCGAGGACTCGGCCTTGAATCTGCGGCCACAGCGGCTCGCGGGCCAGCGCCAGCAAGGTCGGCAGGACATCGAGCACGGTCGCCGCTTCGAGCCGCGCTGCGGGGCGCACCCCGGGACCGGTCAGGATCAGCACGCCGTTCAAGTCGTGGGTGCCGGGGCTGCGGCGCTGGTGCACCATCAGATCGCCGATCGGCAGCCGGCGGCCGCTGGGCAGATGGATGCGCAGCTCGGTGCGCGGGAAGCCGCCGCCGGCGACCTGCGGATCCAGCTCGACGGTCAAGAGGTCGTCGCCGGCCCCCGGCGGGTCGAGCAGGCGGACGCGGAACGCCGGCCCGTTGGTCTCGATGCAGCGCAGCGCGGCGAGCCGGGCGGCGGTCCGGCGCAGCAGATCGTCGGCCGCTCCGCTCGGGTCGGCCACGTAAAGCTCGACGCCTTCGAACGGAT
>DASWHO010000268.1:0-1665 GCA_036398155.1 Acidobacteriota bacterium | reverse complement strand
CGACCCATCCGCTGCTGCCCGAGGAAGACCCGGCGCAGTTTCGTGATCGGCACTATCTGGATGTGATCGGCCGGCTCAAACCCGGAGTGCGGCGCGAGCAGGCGGCGGCCCAGCTCGATGTGCTGGGGCGGCGCTTGGAGCGGCAGTACCCCGACGCCAACCGCGGCAAGACCATCGGGATCTTCGGACTCAAGGAAGATCGGGTCTTCGGCGTGAGACCGACGCTGCTGACTTTACTGGCCGCGGTCGGCTTCGTTTTGCTGATCGCCTGCGCCAACGTCGCCAATCTGCTGCTGGCCCGCGGCGCGGTCCGCGAGAAGGAGCTGGCGATTCGCGCGGCGCTCGGCGCCGGCCGCGGTCGGATCGTCCGCCAGCTGCTGACCGAAAGCGTCCTGCTCGCGCTGCTCGGCGGCGCCGCGGCGGTGATGCTCGCGCTATGGCTGACGCCGCTGTTGCTCGCGCTCGCTCCGGCCGATCTGCAAGCGCTCGAAGGCGCGCCGGCCGGCGCCTCGGTCAACTTGCCGGTGCTCGCTTTCGCGCTGCTGCTGTCGGCCCTCAGCGGCGTTCTGTTCGGCCTGACCCCGGCGCTGCAATCTGCCCGGCTGGACTTGGGGCGGCGGCTCAAGGAAGGCAGCCGGGGCACGGAAAGAAAGGCTCGAGCTCGGACGCTTTTGGTCGCCGCAGAGATTGCGCTTTCACTGGTGCTTTTGGTCGGAGCCGGGCTGATGGTGCGCAGCTTCGCGCGGCTCCTGGAAGTGCGGCCGGGATTCCAGCCCGATCGGCTCCTGGTCTTCAGCCTGACCGCCCCGCCCACCCAGTCGAGCGAGCGCCAGGTGGCGCAGTATCAGGCGATCGTCGAGCGGCTGCGGTCGCTGCCGGGGGTGGCCGCGGCCGGCGCGGTCAGCCGCCTGCCGCTGAGCCGCGGCAACAGCGCCCGCAGCTTCAATCTGGCCGGCGGGGACGCGGAATACGAGGCCGATCTGCGGGTCGCGACCGGCGACTATTTTCGCACGCTGGGTATCCCGCTGATCCAGGGGCGGGACTTCTCGGCCCACGATGTGGCGACGGCGCCGGCGGTGGCGGTGGTGAATCAGGCGCTGGCGCGCCGCGTGTTTTCTGGCCGCGACCCGCTCGGCCAGCGGTTTTGGTTTTTTCCGGAGCAACCGATCGAAATCGTCGGAGTGGTCGGCAATGTGCGCCACCACGGTCTCGCGAGCGCGCCGCGCCCGGAGGTCTACCTGCCGCTGGCCCAGTCCTACTGGCCCAGCATGACGGTGGCGATGCGCAGCGCCGGCCGCGATCCGCTGGCCCTGGTGCCGGCGGCCCAGCGCGCGATCTGGAGTCTCGATCCGGAAATGCCTCTGGCCGAGCTCAAGACCATGGACCGGGTGGTCTCCGATTCGCTCGAGCAGCGCCGCTTCAGCATGCTGCTGCTCGCGCTCTTCGCCTCGGTGGCGCTGCTGCTCGCGGCGGTCGGCCTGTATGGCGCGGTCGCCTACGCGGTTTCGCAGCGCACCCGCGAGTTCGCGATCCGGATGGCGCTGGGAGCGCTGCCGCGCCAGGTGGTGCGGATGATCCTGGGCCAGGCCCTGCGGATCACGCTGGCCGGCCTCGCCTGCGGGATCGCGGCGGCCCTGGGACTGACCCATCTGATCGCGGGTCTGC
>DASWHO010000267.1:0-11947 GCA_036398155.1 Acidobacteriota bacterium | reverse complement strand
CCGCCCTAAAAAAACAGCTTTGATCCGGGTGCCAGATCGGCCGCCTCAGCACAGCATACTGGGCGGTGGAGACGCCGCCAGATCCGCCGCCTAAGCCCGTTATGGTGGGCGGTGGAGATGGTGGTGGATGCGAGGCGGGCGAAGAGAGGCCGACGGAAGCGTACCAAAGGGTACGCTGGAGGAGGCCGAACGAGCCCTTTGGCATGGAGAGTGGGGGAGCTCCCCCACACCCCCTGGCAGACGCCGCCAGATCCGCCGCCTCAGCACGGCATGGTGGGCGGTGGAGATGGTGCCGGATGCGAGGCGGGCGAAGAGAGGCCGACGGAAGCGTACTGAAAGGTACGCTGGAGGAGGCCGAACGAGCCCAACGATGCAGACGGCGCCAGATCCGCCGCCTAGTAACCTGAGATGAAGGTTGTCGATGCAGCTCAGATGCGCGCCGTCGACCGGCACGCGATCGACCGGCTCGGGATCCGGGCCGAAACCCTGATGGAGAACGCCGGCGCCGCGGTGGCGCGCGCGATCCTCGAGCGCACCCGCCGCGCGCGCGATCCGATCGTTGTGGTCTGCGGTCCGGGCAACAACGGCGGTGACGGCTACGTGCTGGCCCGGCACCTGGGAGCGGCGGGGCGTGAGGCCTTTGTGCTCACGCTGGCCGATCCGGCCCGCCTCCGCGGCGAAGCGCGCAGCCACTGGGAGCGCATGCTCCATGCCGGAATCGGCGCGGAAACGGTGCCCGACGCGGCGGCCTGGAGCCGCCTACGCCCGCATTGGGCCGGCGCCGCGACTGCGGTCGACGCCCTGTTCGGCACCGGACTGACGCGCGCGCTGGAGGGATTGCCGGCAACGGTCGCGACCGAGCTCTCCGGGTTGCCGGCGTTCCGGGTCGCGGTCGATATTCCCAGCGGCCTCTCGGCCGACTCCGGAGAGCTGCTCGGCCCCAGCTTCTGCGCCGATCTGACCATCGCGTTGGCGCTGCCCAAGCGCGCCCATGTGCTGGCACCGGCGGCAGATCGGGTCGGCGAGCTGGTGGTCGCGGACATCGGGATTCCGCAGGCAGCCATCGACACCGCCCCCGGCACCGGACTCGACCTGCTGACCGCGGCCGAGCTCGGACCGCTGCTTCCGCGCCGCGAGCGCGGCGGCCACAAGGGCGACTACGGCCGCATCCTGATCGTGGCCGGCGGACCCGGCAAAGTCGGCGCCGCCGAGCTGGCGGCGCGTGCCGCCCTGCGCTCGGGGGCCGGATTGGTCACGGTCGCGACCGCCGCCGGCGTTCAGCGCGCGCTCGAGAGCCGGCAGCTCGAGTGGATGTCGGTCGCGCTGCCGGAAGGGCCCAGCCGGTCGCTGGCGCGCGCCGCCGGGGCCGAGCTGGTCGAGCTGTCGCGCGCCTTCGACGTGGTCGCGGCCGGGCCCGGTCTGGGCCGCGATCCCGAAACCCGCGAAGCGCTGCTGGAGCTGGCCCGCGATTGCCCCCGACCGCTGGTGCTCGACGCCGACGCCCTCAACGTTCATGCCGATGCCGGCACCGCGCCGCGCGGCCGCCCCGACCGGCCGGTGATTCTCACCCCTCATCCGGGCGAGCTCGCACGGCTGGTCTCCTCGAGTCCTGCCGAGGTGCAGCGCCGCCGTCTGGAGCTGGCCTGCGAGTATGCCCAGCGCCACGGTGTTCACTTGGTGCTGAAGGGGTACCGTACTTTGATCGCCGCGCCCGATGGCCGCGCCTGGGTCGCGCCGACCGGCAATCCCGGCATGGCTTCCGGCGGCAGCGGCGATGTCCTGACCGGTGTGCTGGCCGGCCTGATCGGGCAGCCCCTGCCGCTGCTCGACGCCATCCGAGTCGGGGTCTACGCCCACGGCCTGGCGGGTGACTTGGCCGCCGATCGCATCGGCGAGCTCTCCTTGATCGCCTCCGATCTGCTCGAATCGCTGCCCGCGGCCTACGCTTCCCTGCGCGAAGCCGGCGACCAGCGTACTCGGGGATGAGCTCGACCACCGAGACGCACAAGAGCACTTCGGAAACCGAGACCGAGCGGCTCGGCCGAAGCTTGGGGCAAACTCTGAGTCCGGGTGACGTCGTGCTGCTCTACGGCGACCTCGGCAGCGGCAAGACCGCGCTCAGCAAAGGCATCGCCGCCGCTTACTGCGGCATCGACCCGCGCAAAGCAACCAGCCCGACCTACGTGTTGGTGCATCGCTATGGCGGCGGCGAGCGAATCCTCTTCCACGTCGACCTCTACCGGCTCGATAAAGCGGAAGAGATTCGCGGCCTGGGCCTCGACGAGCTGCTCGACCAGGGCCCGATGGTGATCGAGTGGGGCGAGAAGGCCGAACCGCTCCAGCTTCCGGTGCGCTACAAGATCACGCTCGAAAGCGCCGGCGACAACGAGCGCCATATCCACGTCGTCGAGACGGGAGCTTAGTTCTCGCGCACCGCGAAACGGGGACAGGAGTAAAGCTCTCTGGGCGGTGGAGAATGCCGTCAGCTGCGAAGCGCGCGACAGGGGGTGCGGGGGAGTCCCCCGCTTACAAAGCAGGCGACGGAAGCGAGATACGGGGACAGGTAGCGAAATTCCAGGACCGCCGAATCATGAGTGTGGCCGCGGCGGAAATTCGTACCAGTCCCCGTATCTCGGAGGAGCCCGACCGAGCGCCTCTGCGTGGAAAATGGGGGAACTCCCCCACACCCCCTGTCAGATGGCGGCAGATCCGCCGCCGGGTTAGTCGAGTTTGTAGTTGGGGGCTTCTTTAGTGACCTTGACGTCGTGAACGTGGCTCTCTTTGAGCCCCGCGGCGGTCATGCGGATGAAGCGCGCCTTCTCGTGCAGCTCCGGAATCGTGCGGCAGCCGAGGTAGCCCATCCCGCTGCGCAGGCCGCCGACCAGCTGATAGGTGGTATCGGCCAGCGGCCCCTTGTACGGCACCATGCCTTCGATCCCCTCGGGCACCAGCTTCTTGTCCTCCAGCTCGTCCTCCTGGAAGTAGCGGTCGGCCGAGCCTTTGCGCATCGCGCCCAGCGAGCCCATGCCGCGGTACGACTTGTAGCTGCGCCCCTGATAGAGAATCGTCTCGCCCGGACTTTCGTCGGTGCCGGCAAACAGGCTGCCGATCATCACCGAGCTGGCGCCCGCCGCCAGCGCCTTGGTGACGTCGCCGCTGAATTTGATCCCGCCGTCGGCGATCACCGGCACGCCGGCCGGACGCATCACTTGGGCGACGTTCAGAATCGCGGTGAACTGCGGCACCCCCACCCCGGTGACCACTCGCGTGGTGCAGATCGCGGACGGACCGATGCCGACCTTGATCGCGTCGATGCCGATCGCCAGCAGATCATGAGCCGCTTCGGCGGTCGCCACGTTGCCGACCACCAGATCGACCTGGGGAAACTCGCGCTTGAGCTTCTCGGCGGTTTCCAGCACTCCGCCGCTGTGGCCGTGAGCGGTGTCGACCACCAGCAGGTCGACCTTGGCATCGACCAGCGCCTGGGCCCGGTCCAAGACGTCCGGAGTGATCCCGACCGCCGCGCCGACCCGCAGCCGGCCGAGGTCGTCTTTGCAGGCGTGCGGATACTCCACCTTCTTCTGGATGTCCTTAACCGTGATCAGCCCCTTGAGCCGATAATCTTCGTCCACCACCAGCAGCTTCTCGATCCGGTGCTGGTGCAGGATCTGCTTGGCGCGCTCCAAATCGGTGCCGACCGGAACCGTCACCAAATTCTCTTTGGTCATGCGGGCCGCGATCGGCTGGGTTAGATTGGTCTCGAAGCGCAGATCGCGGTTGGTCAAGATGCCGAGCAGGCGCCCATCGCCGTCGGTGATCGGAACCCCGGAGATGCGATAGCGGCGCATCACCTCGAGCGCGCGCTCGATCTTGTCGTCGGGCGCCAAGGTGATCGGGTCGACGATCATGCCGCTCTCGGAGCGCTTGACCTTATCGACCTCGGCGGCCTGGGTCTCGATCGAGAAATTCTTGTGCAGGATCCCGATGCCGCCCTGCTGCGCCAGCGCGATCGCGAGGCGCGCGTCCGTGACGGTGTCCATCGCCGCGCTGACCAGCGGGATATTGAGGCGGATGTTGCGGCTCACCCAAGTGCTGACATCGCTCTCGCGCGGCAGCACCTCGCTGCGCGCCGGCACCAGCATCACATCGTCGAACGTCAAACCGTCTTCCAGGCGCTGAGCCGACATCAGACCTCCTCGGCCCGGCGCTCCGGAGCCGAGCCTACTGCTTGCCGTGACATTTCTTGTACTTCAATCCGGATCCGCATGGACAGGGATCGTTTCTTCCGACCTTGGGCGCCTGGCGCACCACCGTTTGCGGCTTGGCCGGCGCCGCGCCCGCGCTCTGATAGTTGAGCTGCTGCGGCGCGGGCTGAGGCGGAGGGACCGGGAGCGCTCCGGGAGGCGCCCCGAGGTGGCTCGCCGTCAACTCCTCGGGGCGCGGCCGGCCGCGGTCGGCCGGGCGGGCCGCCGGCATCAGCTCCAAATGGAACAGCGTGCGCAGCATCTGCTCTTGAATCGATTCATTCATGATCTGGAACAGCTCGAAGCTCTCGCGCTTGTACTCCACCAGCGGATCGCGCTGCCCGTAGCCGCGCAGGCCGATGCCTTCCTTGAGCCCGTCGAGCGCATACAGGTGCTCGCGCCAATGACGGTCGATCACTTGGAGCATGACCATGCGCTCCTGCAGCGCCGCCAGCTCCTCGCCGAGCTGTTGGCGGCGGACATCGAAGCGGTGGCGGATCTTCTGCCACGCCAGCTCGCGCAGCTCGACCTTGCCGAGCTCCTCGAGCTTGGCGCCCAGCATCCCCGGATGAACGCCGAAGAAGTGGAACAGCTGGCGCGACAGCTCTTTCAAATCCCAGGCCTCCGGGTCCTCGCGGTCGGGCAGGTACTTGGCCAATAGCCAGTCGAGCAGATCGCCGCTGATATCGAGCAGATACTCGCCCTGATCCTTGCCTTCGAGGATGTCGCGGCGATGCCCGTAGATCGCGGTGCGCTGCTTGTTCATCACGTCGTCGTATTCGAGCAGGTGCTTGCGGGTCTGGAAGTTCTGCGCTTCGACCTTCTTCTGCGCGCGCTCGATCGAGCGGGTCACCGCCGGATGCTCGATCGGCACGCCTTCCTCCATCCCCAGCCGCGCCATCACCCCGCTGAGCCGGTCCATGCCGAACAGCCGCATCAGGTCGTCTTCGAGCGACAGGTAGAAGCGCGACGAGCCCGGGTCGCCTTGGCGCCCGGCGCGGCCGCGCAGCTGGCGGTCGATGCGGCGCGCCTCGTGGCGCTCGGTGCCGATGATATGGAGGCCGCCGGGCAGCTTCGCGCCGCTTTCGGGATCCACCACCTGCAAGATGCTCTTGTCCGGCTTGATATCGGTGCCGCGGCCCGCCATGTTGGTCGCGATCATCAGCGCGCTGCGTTCGCCGGCGTGCGAGACGATTTCGGCCTCCTGCTGGTGGTATTTGGCGTTGAGCACGTTGTGCTTGATCCCGGTGCGGCGCAGCAGGCGCGAGACCGTCTCCGAGCTCTCGACGCTGGTGGTGCCGACCAGCACCGGCCGCCCTTGCCCGTGCATTTCCTGAATCTCTTCGATCACCGCGTTGAACTTCTCGCGCTTGGTGCGGAAGATGACGTCGTCGTGGTCGGTGCGGCGCACCGGCAGGTGGGTCGGGATCACCTGCACGTCGAGCTTGTAGATCTCCCAGAACTCGCTGGCCTCGGTCTCGGCGGTGCCGGTCATGCCGGCGAGCTTGCGGTATTGCCGAAAGTAGTTCTGCAGCGTAATGGTGGCCAAGGTCTGGGTCTCGCGCTCGATATGGACCCCCTCCTTGGCCTCGAGCGCCTGATGCAGGCCGTCGCTGTAGCGCCGCCCCGGCATCAGCCGGCCGGTGAACTCGTCCACGATCATCACCTTGCCTTCGTGGACCACGTACTGGTCGTCTTTATCGAACAGCGAGTAGGCCCGCAGCAGCTGCTGGATGTTGTGCAGAATCTCTTTCTTGTCCAAGTAGCGGCGCTCGATCTCGAGCGCGGCGCGCTCCTTCTCATCCGGCGCCAAGTCGGTGCGCTGGCTCAAAGTGTGGCTCTCGCTTTCGAGATCGGGCAGCACGAAGAACTCCGGATCCTTGCCGTGGAGCGCTTCCTGGCCCTTTTCGGTCAGATCGATCACGTGGCCGCGCTCGTCGATGCTGTAGTAGAGATCGTCGTCGAGCGTGTGCATCGCCTTCTCCACCATCAGGTCGCCTTCGACCTTGTGGAGCAGCTTGGCCACCTGCCCGTCCTTGAGCAGCTTCATCAGCTTCTTGTTCTTGGGCGCGCCGCGGCGGGCCTGCAGCAGCATGCGGGCGGCCTCCTCGCGCCGCGATTCGTCTTCGAACAGCGGCTCGGCGTCGGCCACCAGCTTGTTGACCAACCGGGTCTGGAGCGCGAACAGGCGTTCGACCTGAGGCTTCCACTTGTCGAACTGATGCGAGGAGTGGCTCACCGGTCCGGAGATGATCAGCGGGGTGCGCGCCTCGTCGATCAGCACGCTGTCGACTTCGTCGACGATCGCGTAATTGTGGCCGCGCTGGACGCAGTCCTCGAACTGGATCGCCATGTTGTCGCGCAGGTAGTCGAAGCCGAACTCGTTGTTGGTGCCGTAGGTGATATCGGCGCCGTAGGCGACGCGGCGCCGCGGCGGATCCATCTCGTTCTGAATGCAATCGACCGTGAGCCCGAGGCTTTCGTAGACCGGCCCCATCCACTCGCGATCGCGCCGCGCCAAGTAGTCGTTGACCGTCACCAGATGAGCGCCGGTCCCGCTCAGGGCGTTGAGATAGAGCGGCATGGTCGCGACCAGGGTCTTGCCCTCTCCGGTGGCCATTTCGGCGATCTTGCCGCGGTGCAGAACGACGCCGCCGGCGAGCTGCACGTCGAACGGCACCATGTCCCACGTGACCTCGATGCCGCACACCTTCCAGCGTTTGCCGACCAGGCGGCGGCAAGTCTCCTTGACCGCGCCGTAGGCCTCCGGCAGCAGATCGTCGAGCGTCTGACCTGCTTGAAGGCGCTGGCGGAACTCGGCGCTCAACCCGGCGAGCTCGCTCTCCGAGAGCGTGCCGTACTTGTCCGCCCAGCGGTTGATCTCAGCAATCAGCGGCAGCAACTTCTTGAAGTTGCGCGAATGCTCGGTGCCGAAGACTTTGACGAAGAGTTGGTGCCACATAGGCCGGCCCCGGCAACAGGACAGCCGGGATTAAAGCCATTATGGCGTCCGCCGCCGGGACCGTCAACGGGCAGCCGAGACGGCGGATCCGGCGCCGTCGTGCTGCAGAACTAGCTAATATCTCTCAGGTCCATGGTCTCTTCGAGGATGTAATTCATCGGGTTGACCGGCTTGCCGTTGACATGGACCTCATAGTGCAGGTGGGCTGCGGTGGCCTTCCCGGTATTGCCGACGTAGCCGATCACCTGGCCGCGCTTGACCGTCTGTCCGACCCGCACCGCGAAGCGGTCCAGGTGCCCATAGTAGGTCTCATATCCGAAGGCATGGCGCACCCGGATCACTTTGCCGAAACCCTTGAAGTAGTTGGCGTAGACCACCACCCCTTCGGCCGGAGAGCTGACCGGACGCCCGAGCGGGGTCGAAATATCGAGCCCTTTGTGAAACTGCGGCAGGCCGCTCATCGGATCGCGGCGGGTGGCGAATCCCGAAGAAACCCACCCGCGCACCGGCCAGATCGACGGCGTCGAAGCAAGCAGCAGCGACTTGTCATCCACCATCGTGACCACCTGCTGGAACTTGCCATCGAGCTGATCGGCCAAAACCGCTAGATCGGCCAGATCGGTCTCCTCGCCTTCCAAGCCGGCCGGACCCTTGAGATCCGCGGGGGAGGAATACGGGCCGATACCGGGACCCGAGTTGGTCGGGCTCAAACCCGGCTCGATCCCCATCATGCTGCTGATCTTGTCCTGATAGTCGCGAAACGCGAACAGCTTCAACTGAATGTCGCTTTTGTCGCGGCGGTACTCGGCGATCTCTTCGCTGAGCCGGATGTTCTCGCGGGTCAAGGCCTCGAGTCGGCTCGAACGGGAGAACAGATCCACATAGCTCACCGCGAGCAGCGCCAGGCTCAGAAACGAGAAGACCGCCCCACCGATGGCTCCACGGATCAGGCGGCGTGAGATTCGAAGTTGCCGGAATCGCGAAGTCGCGTCCGGGACAATCATGACCGTGACGTGCTTACTTTGCATCGATTTCCCCCACCGTGGCGGCGACATCCACTCCGGCCGGCTCAGCCCGCCGGCTTCCCCACAATCGAGCCACCGCTTTGTGATTTTCTAGGGCTTAGATACCAGAAAGGCCTGAACCCACCCCTACTCGTTTCCCCTTTCTTCTCATCCCTAAACCAAGGACTCAGAGCACCAAGAGGAATCCCATACCCCCCAATGGGGAGAGTGCAGCAAAGAGCGACAAGCTATCACGCCCCGTCGGGGGCTGTCAAGAACGCGGGTCGCTCGCGGGTCGCGGCCGGTCCAGAAGTCGCGGCTCCGGGTCGGCGGCGGCCTCCCGTGCTATACTGCCGCGGGGATGGAACTTGCTGTTTTTCTTGCACTTCTGGCCTACCTCGCGACCTGTATCTGGTTCGGGAGGGGAGACCGGAGTCCGCGCGACGAATGCGATTTCTTCCTCGCTGGGCGCGGGCTCGGCACCTGGCGCGCCGGAGGCTCGCTGGCCGCCACGGTTCTGAGCGGTTCGACCTTTCTTGCCGGCACGACCTTCAGCTATCAGATCGGGCTTGCCGGAGCCTGGTACAACCTCGCCGGCGGGCTCTGCCTGATTCTGCTCGGTCTGACGATCGCTGGACGCGTGCGCGCCGCCGGCTGCTACACGCTGCCGGAGCTGGCCGGCCTGGCCTACGGGCCCGCGGTGCGCTGGACCGCCAGTTGCGTCGTGGTGGCGGCGGAAATCGCATGGATGGCGCTGTTGGTGCGCGCGCAAACGGCGGTCCTGGAGCCCTTCACCACGTTGCCGGCCCTGCCGCTCACACTCGCGATCACCGCGGTGCTGGTGGCCTATACGGTGAGCGGGGGGCAGCGCGGCGTGGTCGCCAGCGATCTGTTTCAGCTCGCGCTGGTCCTGGCCGGGACCGCCGCCTTGCTGCTGGCGAGCTGGGACGAGGCGCTCGCGGCGCTGCGCAGCGCGCCGCCGCGGCTGCGGGCCGCGCCGCAGGCGGCCGGGTTCGGACCGCTCCAAATGATCTCGATCTTCGCGCTGATCGGCTTGCCGCACTGGGTCGGATCGGATGTGTACTCGCGCTTGCTGTCGGCGCGCGACGGCGCCACCGCGCGCCGGGCGGCGCTGCTCGCCGGCGGGCTCAAATGCCTGATGGCGATCGCGATCGCGGCTTTCGGGCTCGGCGCGGCGCAGCTCTTCCCGCAGCTCGACAATCCCGATCATGCCTTGCCGCTGCTGGTGCGCCAGGTGCTTCCCGGCTATGCGACCGTGCTGCTGCTGCTGGCGCTGCTGGCGGCGCTGATGTCGACCGCATCCACCGTGCTGCTGACCGGCTCGACGGTGCTGGCGCGGGACTTGCTCGGCAGCCTGGGCCCGCGCGGCGCGGTGCGCCGGGCGCGCCTGGCGATGGTCGCGCTGGCGGCCGCCGCCTGCGCGATCGCGTTGCATTTCGGGCAGATCCTCCCCATCGTCTTCGTCGGCTACACCGTGTTCGCCTCCGGGTTGACCCTGCCGATTCTGGCCAGCTTTCTGCCGCCCGGCTGGAGGCCGAGCCCGCGCGCCGCCGGCGCGGCGATCGCGGCGGGTGCCGGGGCCGCCCTGGTTCTGCTGTCGAGCCGGGGACCCAATGACGACAACGTCCTCTGGGGTCTGTCCTGCAGCGCCGCCGCCCTGCTGGTTTTCACCCTGCCGGGCTGGCGGCGCGCCCAGCTCGGCGCGCGCCGCGCCGCCGCTGCGGTCGAATAGCCCGCGCCGCCGCCATGGTCTGCCCGATCTGCCGTCGCAGCGCCGAGCTGATCCCCCTGGCCCAGCTCGAGGCGGGAATCGAAGCGGTGGCCCAGGTCGCCCGCGATCATCTCCAGGATCCGGCCTGGTCGCGCGGCATCTGCCGGCGCTGCGTGGTCGATTACGAACGCGCCCGCACCGAGCTGCCCGAAGAGCTGCAACTGACCGAGGGCGCGCGGCGCCCGATCCTGCCGACGCCGTTGCGACTCGGCGCCACCACCGCCTACACCGGCCGGGGCGTGACCATGGCGCTTCTCGACAGCGGCTTCTATCCGCACCCCGACCTGGTCCAACCCAGGAATCGGATCCGCCTTTATCACGACGTCACCGGCGGCCGGGGCGGAAAGCGCGCGCTCGCGCGCGCCGATGTCAGCTCGTGGCACGGCATGATGACCTCCACCGTCGCCGCCGGCAACGGTCATCTGTCCGGCGGCCTGTATCGCGGTCTCGCCAGCGATGCCGATCTGGTCCTGATCAAAGTCGGCACCGTGCAGCGCATCAAACCCGAGCGGATTCAGGCCGGCATCGAGTGGGTGTTGCGGCAGCTCAAGACCACGCCGGTTCAGATCCTCAACATCTCGTGCGGCGGCGACGGCGAAGCTTCCTACCTGACCGATCCGTTGTGTCAGGCGGTCGAGGAGGCGGTCCGTCAAGGCATCGTCGTGATCTGCGCGGTCGGCAATCTGGGACACCTCCAACACCACCCGGTGGTGCCGCCCGCCAACGCGCCGGCGGCCATCACCGTCGGCGGGCTCGATGACAAGAACTGGGTCGATCACCAGCTCTACACGCTCTACCGGCACAGCTACGGCCCGACCTGCGATGGACTGCAGAAGCCGGAGATCCTGGCGCCCTCGATCTGGCTCGCCGCTCCGATTCTGCCCGGCACCCCGACCGCCGAGCAGGCGCGCCTGCTGGTTCGATTGCGCGGCGCGCCGCCGGAGAGCTGGCCGGCGTTGCTGCGCCGCCACAAGGGGGTCGATCCGGAGCTCGACGCGGTGCGCGATCAGGATCCTCACGTCATCGGGCAGTTGCTCACCCTCAAGATCCGCGGCGGCAACATCATCAATGCCGCCTACAAGCACGTCGACGGAACCAGCTTCGCGGCTCCGATCGTCTCCTCGTTGGTGGCCCAGATGCTGGAGGCCCGGCCCGAGCTCACTCCGATGCAGATCAAACGGCTGTTGATCGAGACCGCGGTGCGCCTTCCCAATCTGGCCCCGGAGCGGCAGGGGTGGGGACTCATCCAACCCGCCGCCGCCGTTGCTGCGGCGGCGGATCTGGGGCCGGCTGCGGCGTTGGGCTAGCTCGGCTTCCTCCGGCGTACCTTTAGTACGCCTCCGTCAGCCTCGCGTCGCCCGCCTTGCATCCGGCCCCATCTCCACCGCCCACTGCGCCGTGCTATGGTGCTCATTCGAGTTGCAGAGCCGTTCGGGTCGACATCGCTTCGCTCGTCTCCGGTCGAATGTATTCCGACGCAGTCGGGTGCTGAGGCGGGTCTCGGTGTACGTTCGGGTCGACTTCGCTGCGCTCGTCTCCGCTTGGAGGTACTCGGCCGCACGGCGCGCGACGTCATTCCGGCGCAAGCCGGAATCCAGACCGTCTGCAAAACTTCATCTCGCCCTCCTTGCATCTGCACCATCCCCAGCGTCCGTGGCCTCATGCTCTGTTATTCGGGTGGGCCAGCTCGCCAATGCGCCGGCGTCGCTTCGCTCGCCTAGCCTGGGCGCCGGCGGAGGAGCGCACGACTCCTGGATTCCGGCTTGCGCCGGAATGACAAAGCCTTTGGCGGCGTGAGCTAGCCGCGCAGGCGCGCGAGCCAGAGCTGGGTCCAACGGGTGGGGCGTTGCTTGCGGACCACTTGAAATCGGTTGCGTTGGAGCGCGCGCATCACGTCGGCGGCGCGGCGCGGCGGGCGCGGTCCGAGCAGCATCAGGAGCGCTTG
>DASWHO010000266.1:0-3323 GCA_036398155.1 Acidobacteriota bacterium | reverse complement strand
CGTCGCTCTGGGTCCGGCGCCAGCGCAAGAGGCACGCCGGCGCGCTGCCGGCGAGCCGGCGGCGATCCAATTCGGCGCTCTCGACCGCGCGCAGGCTCATCGTCCGCCCCGCCATCGCGGCCAGAGCCTGAAGCCGGCGCGCGATCAAAAGCAGCGTCTCGTCATCCTTGGGCAGCCACAGCTCGTGCGGCCAGCGCGGCGCGGGCTCGTTCCGCGCCGCCTCCTGCTCGGCGCCGGGCAGGCCGTACGCGGCGCGCGCCAGCTCGGCCGGCAGGACCGCGAGCAGCTGGCTGCGGTCGACCGAGCCGAGCGAGGTGGTCTGGCAGCCGCATGCCACCAGATAGGCGTCGCGGGCGGTCACGATCCGGCCCTCGGGCGGCGCCTCCAGATCCGGGGTCAGCTCGGCGACGTCGATCGAGCGCTCGGCGATCTGGCGCCGCAGCTCCAGACCGTTTTCGATCATCCGCCAGGAGAGCTTCTGGTAGCCGAAGCCGGCCCGATCGGGCCCGGCCACCAGAGTCTGCGGCTCCGGCCCGGCCGCAAAGCCGCTCGCTTCCAACAGCTCGATCTCGGGCGGTTTGAATCCAGGCTGGCTCCACAGCGCGACCCGCAGCTCCGCTTCGCGCCGCGGCTCCGGCGGCTGGGCCTGGGGCCTGGGAAGCGGCGCGACGGCAGGTTCGGCGGGCGCTTCGACCGCGGCCGGCTCCTGCGCCGATGGAATCGGTTCCGCGGCCGGCTCGGTCGGGCGCGGCGGCCGGTGGCGGCAGGCCGCCAGCGCCGCCAGCGTCGCCAGCGAAACGGCGATCCAAACCCACCGGCTCGAAAGCAGCATGCCGGATCCAGATTACTTGGTAACCGCGAGGCCGCGGGAGCCGGGCCGGACCGCCGCGATCCCCGATCGCTCCAGCGGACACTGCTCGGCCGGCCAGCTCGGCGCTTGGATCTCGAGCAGCGCCTCGAAGCGCGCGCTCCAATCGGGGACCTTGTCGCCGCGAAACACCAGGCAGCCGACTCCGGTCACCTGCGCGCCCGCGGCTGTCACCAGCTCGGTCAGCTCGCGCACCGAAGCTCCGGTCGTAAAGACGTCCTCGACCACCAGCGCGCGTGCTCCCGCGCTCAGGCCGAAGCCGCGCCGCAGGCGCAGTGCGCCGCCCTCGCGCTCGGCGAAAACGGCGCAGAGCCCCAGCGCGCGCGCCACTTCATGCGCGACCAGGATGCCCCCGACCGCCGGCGCGACCACCACGGTCGGCGCGGTGTCGCGCAGCCGCTCGGCCAGCGCTCGCCCCAGCGCTTCGGCGCGCCGCGGATCCTGCAGGACCAGAGCGCACTGCAGATAGGTGTCGCTGTGCCGGCCGCTGGACAGGATGAAATGGCCGCGCAGGAGCGCTCCGGCGGACTCGAACAGCGCCCGCGCTTCGGCGCTGGTCACACCACCGGCTCCTCGGAATCGGCCTCCGGCTCCAGTGCCACCGGCAGCTGGCGCAGCTCGCGCTTGAGGATCTTGCCGGTCGGGGTCTTGGGCAGCTCGTCCTTGAACACGAATTGGCGCGGCACCTTGTAGCGCGCCAGCCGCTCGGCGCAGTAGCGCTTCAGCTCCCGCGCGGTGGCGCTGTGCTCGGTTCGCAGCACCAGAAAGGCGATCGGGACATCGCCCTTGACCGGATCCGGCACCCCGACCACCGCGGCTTCGGCCACTGCCGGGTGGCTGTAGAGCACCTCTTCGACCTCGCGCGGATAGACGTTGCAGCCGCGGTAGATCAACATCTCCTTCTTGCGATCCAGGATCGTGAGATAGCCGTCGGCGTCGAGGCTGCCGATGTCGCCGGTGAGCAGCCAGCCGTCGCGGATGCTCTGCTCGGTGGCCGACGGATTGTTGAAGTAGCCCATCATCACGTTGCCGCCGCGCACCGCGATCTCGCCCGGGCTGCCGGTGGGCAGCCGGTTCATCCGATCGTCGACGATCCGAATCTCGACGTCGGGGATCGGCACGCCGACGGTGCCGACCTTGCAGGTGCCGTGCAGCGGATTGACCGCCACCACCGGGCTGGCTTCGCTGAGCCCGTAGCCCTCGAGCAGCGGCCGCCCCCAGGTCGAGACGAAGCGGCGGTAGATCTCCTGCGGCAGCGGCGCGCCGCCGCTGATGTAGACCCGGAATGGATTGAGCCAGCGCGCCAGCTTGGAGGGCTTGGCCGCCGCCAGGCTGGCGTAGACATCCGGGATCGCGGCCAGCACCGAAGGACGGTAGCGCATTACGTGGCGCCGCAGCTCGGCGGCGTTGATCTTTTCCATCAACACCACCGAGCTGCCGTTGGTGATCGGCGTGACCATGCAGACCATCTCGGTGAACGAGTGGAACATCGGCAGCAGCAGCAGGAAGCGGTCGCGGGGCCGGATCTCGATCGCGCGGCTGACGCTGCTGGCGTTGGCCAGCAGGTTGGCGTGCGACAGCATCGCCCCTTTGGGCCGCCCGGTGGTGCCCGAGGTGTAGATGATCACCGCCAGGTCCTCGGGCTGGGCCGGGCACGGCGGCACATCCAGCTCGCAGGCGGCCAGCTCCTCGTAGAGCCGGTAGGCGGCGCCCTGCGCGATCGCGGCCTGAACCCCATCGCGCCCTTCCTCACCGACCGCCACCACGTCCAAGCCGGAAACCCGGGTGCGCAGCGCCTGAATCTCCTTGTGAAACACGCTGCTCGCGATCAGAATCCGCAGCTCGCAGTCCTCGATGATGTGGGCGATCTCGGGCGGGGTCAGGAAGTGGTTGATCGGCACCACCACCGCGCCGAGCCGCGCGATCGCGTAGTAGCAGACCAAATAGCCGGCCGAGTTGCGCTGATAGACGCCGACCCGGTCGCCGCGCTGGACCCCCATGCCGCGCAGCCCGCAGGCGAGCCGCTCGACCTCGGCGGCCAGCTCGCGATACGACCAGCGCCGGCCGCGGAAGATCACCGCGGTGCGGCGGCCGCGCCGCGCCACCGCATGATCCAACAGCCCGGCGAGGTGTCGCGGCTTCGGGCTCACCCGCCGGCCACCTTGTTGTAATAGCTGAGCACGCGTTGGACGTAGCGCCGGGTCTCGGAGATCGGAGGGATGTCCCCGCTGCGCTCGACCCGGCCGCGCCCGCTGTTGTACGCGGCCAGCGCCAAACCCAGATCGCCGTCGAAAACCCCGATCAAGGCCTTGAGGTAGCGCGCGCCGCCTTCGACGTTGGCGCGCGGGTCGAACGGGTTGTCGACTTGGAGCTCGGCAGCGGTCGCGGGCATGAGCTGCATCAGGCCTTGGGCGCCTTTGGGGCTGACCGCCCCCGGGTCGAAGGCGCTTTCGGC
>DASWHO010000265.1:0-15039 GCA_036398155.1 Acidobacteriota bacterium | reverse complement strand
CCACCCCCTCGAACTCGGGCGCGCTGATCAGCTTACCGTCCATGCCGTAGGTCCAGCCGTGGTAGCGGCACTGTAGGCTGCGGCGGTTGCCCTTGCCGAAAGCGACCGCCGCAGCGCGGTGGCGGCAAACGTTGTAGAAGGCGCGCAGCGCGCCGTCGAGACCGCGCATCACCACCAGCGGCTCGCCGACCAGCTCGCAGGTGATGAAGTCGCCGGGCCGCTGCAGCTGTTCGGCCTGCCCGACCGGCTGCCAGGTGCGCCAGAAGACCTGGTCGCGCTCCAGCGCCAGCAGCTCGGGATCGGTGTACCAGCGCGCCGGCAAGGTCCGCGCCCGCGCCAGATCCGCGGTCGGCACGAAATCGCTCAAATCCATCGCAGCGATTATGAAGCCGGTCCGTTCGAGGCGGCAATCGTCGCTACCCGCCGCAGCAATCGCGCCGTGCCCTCGCGGAATATTTCCGGCGCCGTGAGCAGGCTCGTCACCAGGTAGGCCTGGCTCGGAAAGTCGAACAGGTAGCCCGGATGCACGTGCACGTTGTCGGTCCGCAGCAGCTCGAGCGCCCACTCGGCGTCGCCGCGCAGGTTGGGAACCCGGATCACGGCGTACCAGCCGCCCTCGACTTCGAGCAGCCGGCACAGCCTCGAGTCGCCCATCTGCCGCGCCAGCCAGTCGTGGTTCGCTCGGATCCGGGCCCCGATCTGCGCCTGGATCCGCGGCCGCAGCGCGAGCAGCGCGGCGGCGGCGTGCTGCACCGGGGTCGCCACCGATAAGAAGGTGTCGCCGATGTGCTCGAGCCCGCGCAGCGCCGCGGTCCGCTCGGGCTCCGGGCCGCCGACCCCGATCCAGCTCAGCTTCATCTGCGGCAGGCCCACCACTTTCGACAGGCCGCTGAGCACGAAGCTGAGCACCGCGTCGCTGCCGATCAGCGAATCGACCCGTTCGGGATCGGCTGCGAGCGCGTAGTCGGAGAACACCTCGTCGCAGATCAGCGCCAGCCGCTTTTCGCGGCAGATCGCGATCAGCTCGCGCAGCTCGGCGCGTTTCAAGAACGATCCGGTCGGATTGTTGGGGTGGATGACCACCACGCAGCGGCTCCGGGGGCCGACCGCCGCGCGCAGCGCGCCCAGATCGATCGACCAGCCGCCGTCGTAGAGCAGCGGATAGGCGTCGACCTGCGCCGCCTCGAGGCCGGCCAAATAATCGACCAGCGGATAGCACGGCCGCGGCGCCAGAATCCGGTCGCCCGGATCCAAAAGCAGCTTGAACAGAAACGCGTAGGCTTCGCTGGTCGAGGCGGTGAGCATGAGCCGCTGTGGCGCGACCTTCAAGCCGCGCTCGGTGTAGTACCGCGCCACGGCTTCGCGCGCCGCCGCGAGCCCCATCGGCGCGGGTTCGTAGCGCAGCGAGCGCGGGTCCGCCAGGCTCGCGAGGATCTCGGCGGCGGGAACCTCGAGCTGGGCGCGGGTCGGATTCGACTCGGTCAGATCCAGCACCGGTGCGCCGGCCGCGCGCTTCTGCTCCAGCAGCCGCGCCAGCGGATTGTCGGCCGCGCTCCAGTCGAGCCGCTGCGAAAAACGCTCCGGTTCGCTCATCGACCCAGGATTGTAGGGCTCGGAAGGCGGGGCCGCGTAGAGCAGGCACCGCGCGCCAGGCTAAAATCCCGCCATGGCGGAGCCGGGCTGGGATACGATTCGCAAGGCGCTGGAGATGCGGCCGCCCCACATGCTGACCGACGCGGTCAGCGCCTGGGCCGCGGTCGCGCTGATCCTGCGCCAGGGCCGAGGCGGCATTGAGCTCTTGTTCATCGAACGGGCCCACCGCAGCGGCGATCCGTGGAGCGGCCAGATCGCCTTCCCCGGCGGGCGCAGCGCCCCGGGCGAAACCGATCTGATCCGGACCGCGATCCGCGAGACCCGCGAGGAGATCGGCCTCGAGCTCGACGGCGAGGCCGAGCTGCTCGGCGAGCTGGACCGGATTCGCGCCGGCGCCCGGCTGCGCCTGTTCGATCTGGCGATCGCACCGTACGTGTTCCGGATCGATCAGGAAGCCGCGCTCGAGCTCGGCGACGAGGTGCAGCAGGTTCACTGGCTGGCGCTGGCCGATTTGCTCGATCCGCGCCGCCAATCGGTGCACGAGTACCGCGGCGAAGGCCAGGCGGTGAGCTTTCCGTGCCTGCGCATCGAGCCGGTCGTGGTCTGGGGCCTGACCTACCGGATCTTCAAGAACCTCCGCGAGCTGATCGAGCAGGTGCAAGGCAGCGTGTAGGGGAGGGGCTTGTCCCCTCCCGCGAGCGTAACAAACCCGAAGCCATGTTTCCAAGTAATGCGCAACGCTGATCGGCCTGGCTGGACGGTGTTCGCAGGCCGCTCGGGCGGGGACAAGCCCCGCCCCTACATTTCAAGCGCGAAGCATCTGTAGGGGAGGGGCTTGTCCCCTCCCGTATTTCAACAGCTGTCGCAAGCGTTTTCCAACCGCGCTCGGGCGGGGACAAGCCCCGCCCCTACGGTTTGCGCGCGAGGATTCCCAGAGTCGGGATCCACACTAGGAGATCGGCGCCGGCTGCGCGCCGGGCCGCGGCGCCGCGCTCGAGCCGAGCGCGCTCATTCGCATCGAGCGGCAGCTCGCCGAGGTGCTCGACATCGAGCTCGCGGAAAGCTGCGATCTGATCCGGCCCGGGCGGTCCCGGATGAAAGCGGGCCTCGATCTCGAATCCGGCTGCGCGGGCCAGCGCCGGCAGGCGCCGCGCGACCCGCGGATCGGCGCCGGCGCGAGTCAGCCCCGCGATCCAAAGCGGCGCCAGAGCGGCCGACTCAGGGTATTCGATCGCGCCGCCGTAGTCCGGCTCGGCCGCGATCACGAAGGCGCCGCCGGCACACAAGACGCGGCGCACCTCGGCGAACAGGCGTTCCAGCTCCGGCACCCAGAGCAGCAGCATCTGGGAGAACACCAGATCGATGCATCCGTCGGGGAACGGCAGCCGCAAACCGTCGGCCGCCACGCGGGCCAGCACCGGATCGACCTGGCCCAGCATCGCGAGGCTGCGATCGGCGGCGATGACGCGCCCGCGGCAGCGCTGCGCGAGCTCGGCGGTCACCGCGCCGCTGCCGCAGCCGAGATCGAGGACCCGCTCGCGAATTCCGATCTGAGCGCGGCGCAGGAGGCGCGAGCGCTCCGCCGCCAGGGCGCGCGCCTGCAGCTTCAAATAGTGCGCCAGGTCGTGCAACGAGATGCTCGCTTCAGCATACCGGACGGTCCAACCAGTCAACGGCTTTGCCCTTGATATCCGGCCAGGGGTCCTGAGTGGGGTGGCATGGGCGGCCGAAGGGCGCCCATGGACGAGCCATGCACGGAGAAGGCTCTTCCATGGGCTTGCTACGCACGCCCATGCCACCCATGCGTGCATAGGCAATCGACTGGCATCCTGTGCTCCCGCCCAACAATGAGAGCAAGTTTCCCGCGTCAGCGCGCATGAGGGCTTAATCTCTGCGCAGCGCTCGGGCCGGGTCGACTCGAGCGGCGCGGCGCGCTGGCTCCCAGCTCGCGAGCAGGGCCACCGCGACCAGCAGCAGGCTCATCGATTACCGGCTAGCGGCCGCCGCCGGCGCAGGCGCAGGCGCAGGCGCAGCCGGCGCAGGCACAGCCACCGCCGCCGCCGCGACCGCCGCCGCCGGAAGAAGCCATCGCCTTGAGCACCTGCCCGGTGATCTTGTCGAGCCCCGCGAGATTCAGGTGGGGCCCGGACGGCATCAGCTTGGGATCGAGCCCGGCGCTGATCGAGCCGGCGGTCTGCTCGAGCCCACCGATGAACGAGGAGACCACGTCGCGGAAGCCGGGCGCGCCCGGCGCCCCGCCCGAGCGCGGCGCGCTCAGACCGCCGCCGGCGGCGCCGCCCGAGGTGCGATACCAGCTCGGCTGATAGTGCCAGCCCGAGCCGCCCCAGGTGCGAAAACGCCCCGCAGCCTGGGGATCCAGCATCATCCAATCGAAGTCGCGATCGACCTGCTTCTGGCGCAGCTCGAGCGCGCCGATCTTCTCGGCCTCGCGCCAGGCGCGCTGCACGATGTACTGGTAGTAGCGGCGGGTCTCTTCGAGGTCGAAGCCCTTGAGCCGTTCGGCGCTGCTCTTGACCAAGCCGCTGAGTGCCGGCTTCAGGTCGAGCTGGTCGACCCGCACCGGATCTTTGGCGCCGATCGCCTTGAGGAATGGAATCTCGTAGTCGTGCAGCACGGTGCCGCGCGCTTCGACCGCTTTGCGCAGCGCCGCCGGTTGATCGGCTTTCAGGTCATCCGGACCCCGCACCACCAGCGGCGACTCGGAGTCGACCGCCAGCAGCTTCTTCTTGATCAGGCCGAAGATCACCAAGGTCGCGACCTTGTTGAGCGGCAGCTCGAGCAGCACCGCGGCCTCCGGCGCGGTCAGGCCGCGCTTGATCCCGCCGCCTTCGACCGAAGCGATCGCCGGCAGATAGCGGCGCCGGCGGCGCGCGCGTTCCTTGAAGCCGAAATAGAACCCCAGGATCAAGAGCGGCCAGGCGAGCAGCACCCAGACCGTGCCCTGAGCCACGAACAGCAGTCCTTGAGCGCCGCACAGAATCAGCCACAGGCAGCCGCCGGTGCCGCGGGTCAGCAGAAAGAAGCCGAGCGTGAACGAGAGAAAGTAAAGCCCGACCAGCACGGTCTTGAGCTGCGGATGCGCGTCCCACCAGAGCAAAAGCAGCTGCCAGCTGCTCATCTCAACCACTTCGCCGAGCACCCGCTTGGGGAACGAAACCGCAAACAGATGGCCCCGATCCATCCGCAGCGTGTCTTTCCACACCACCGTGGTCAGGCCGTCCATCTCGCCGACCAGGTGGTAGGGCACACCCTGATGCAGCACTTCCTCGCGGCCGATTCCGGCGCCGAGATGGAATAGCACCGTGAGCACGGTGTCGCCGACCAGATACTGCGAGCCGTACCAGGTGGGGACAAAGCGCAGCGAGGCGTAGTCCTCGCGGGTGGTGTCCTGATAGACCATGCGCGGCTGGACCGCTTCGAGCCTCAAGGTGCCGCTCTCGCCCGGCGCGATCGTGGCCTGGTCCATATGCACCTCGACCCCGACCTCGATCTCGCTCGAGCGCCGGATGTCGCGCAGCTCGGCGAGCTCGGTGCCGCGGCCGGCCCAGGCGCGCACCGAGCCCAGGTCGTAACCGGCCGCCGGCAGTCCGACGTCGACGATGTCGATCGGATGCGCGCCCGGCTGATTGCGGAACTCGATCTGATAGAGAATCCGGATCGAGGCGTCGCTCTGGGCAAAGACATCGACCCGCATCTCCGGAATCTCGAAGCTGTAGCTGGCCTGGGCGCGAATGCCGGTGGGGGCCGCGAGCAGCAAGAGCAGCGCGGCGGCGATCCCAATTCGCCTCATGGTTGCACCTCGCTCGCTTCGCCCACTTCGCACCACGGCGCCCAGGAGCGCGGCTGCTTGGGGCAGTCGGCGGCGCAGAGCTCGAGCCCGGGGCAGGTCTCGCAGCGCGTGATCGCGGCGCTGCGGTCGCGGAATGCCAGCATCGGCGCGCTGGCCGCGATCTGCTCCCAGTCCTGGCGCAGCAGGTTGCCGGCCGAACGGTACGGTCCGCGCGGCGCGAACACCTCGCCGGCGGCGTCCACGAAGATCGAGGGATCGGTAGTGCCGCGCGGGCCGCGCCGCAGTTGCGCCGGCACCGAGCAGGTCGGACAGGCCCACAGCGGCGCCTGCCACAGAAAGCGGACGCCGGATTTCTCGCTGGCTTCGATCACCGCGACCGCCGCCTGGGCCAGGGCCTCGGCGGCGAGCGCCGGCGCTGGCTTCGTGCCGCTCGGCGTCGCCAGCGCGTAGACCGCGGCCGCTTCGAAGCGCTCCGCGGCGAGCAGCTCGAACAGCGCCGGCAAGGCATCGGCGTTGGCGTCGGTCAGCGGCACCTCGGCGACCGCGGCGATCTCGAGCTCTTGGGTGCGGCGCGCCAGCGCGCGAGCCGCATCGAAGTCGCCCGGGCCGAGCAGCGCGTCGTGCGCCGGCGCGGCCGCACTGGCCAGCGGAAATGCGACCGCATCGACCCCGGCCTGGACCAGCTCATCGAGCAGCGCCGCGCGCGCCAGCGCCGTCGCCGGCAGGCGCACGCCGGCGATCATGCCGAGATCCTCGGCCGCCAGCACCGCGCCGCGCAGCAGCTCGGCCGGCTCGGCGCCCTGGCCCAAGAGCTGCACCTGCGGCACCCCGAGATCCCAGAGCTGGCGCAGAATCTCGCGCACGCTTTCGAGCTGCGCCGGCGCGGTCCCGGTCCGGTGCGGCGCCGCGCCGCAGTCGAACAGCGCCAGCTCGGCGCGCAGCGGCACCTGCGGCACCCCGGCCGGCTCGGAAGCCCACGGATCGGCGAGATTGAAAGTCGGATAGATCCCTTGCGGCCGGGCCAGGTCGTCGAGCGTGCGATCGAGCTCGGCGATCTGGGCGCTGCCGGGCGCCTCCAAGCCCAGCGGCGTCGCGCCGCGCGCCGCCGCCTGCGCCTGCTCGAGATCCCAGCCGTCGAGCCGCGCGCGCACCGCCGCCACTCCGGCCGGCGAGAGCTGAACCAGCACCGACGCGTTCACGATCAGCTGGCCGGCGCCGCCTGCTTCGGTGCGCAGGTGGTAGCGCGCGATTCGTCCGCGCACCTCGCGGGTCCAGGTGTAGAGCTTGGAGGAAGGGCCGCGCCTGGGCCGTGGAAACCATAGAAAGCGCCCCGCCGCGGCCAGCCAGCCTTCGCTCACGCCCTCACCTCTTGCAGCGCCGGAATTGCGGCCGCCCCGCTGCTGCGCCGCTCGCGAAACGGAATCTCGGAGATCGGAATCAGCGCCGCCGGGTGCGGAGCGTTCCAGCTCGAACGGCCTCCGCCCGCGCTCGAAACGTGGCAGCCGCGCCCTTCGCAGGTGCCGCAGCCGGCTTCGCCCTTCGCGCGCGCCTCGCGCTCGATCCGGCAGCCGCCGCCGCACAGCGGCAGATCGGGGCACTCCCAACACTTCTCGGGCAGGCCGTAGCCCTTGGGATCGAGCTCGCGGTCGCGAAACGAGCGAAACAGCTCCGAGTTCCAGATCTGTTCCCACGGATCGCGCAGCACGTTGCCGGCCGCGGTGTAGTAGGACTGGCACGGCAAAACCGAGCCGTCCGGCTCGATGCAGACCGAGTACTCGGCGGCGTTACAGCGCTTGGCGCCGATCTCGAGCTCGACCGGGTTCATGCGGCAGTACTCGGTCGGCGTGTACCACAGAAAGCGCATCCCGAGCGCGCGCGCGTGATCGCGCACCCGGAGCAGCAGCGGCGCGAGCTGCTCCTCCGGAATCGCGTCGGGATTGGCGGCGCCGCCGCCCGAGTAGATCATCCCGTTCATCGCGAAGGTGCGGATCCCGAGCCCGTGCAGGTAATCCATGGTGCGCTCGACGTCGTCTCGGTTGCGCCGGGTCAAGGTGGTGTTGGTGATCGTGGGGATGCCGGCTTGGATCGCGGCGCGGATGCCGGCGACCGTATCGTCGAAGGCGCGCGCGCCGACCATCGCGTCGTGCACCTCGCGGGCATGCGACTCCAAAGTGACCTGCAGGTGCGCAAGCCCGGCGCGTTCGAGCTCGCGCGCCAAGCTGCCGCGCGCCAGGCGCCGGCCGTTGCTGTTGAGCCCGCAGATCAGCCCGCGCCGGGCCGCGGCGCCCACGATCGCCAGCAGGTCCGGATGCAAGGTCGCTTCGCCGCCGGTCAGGATGATGTGCGGCACGCCGACTTGGTGCATCAGGTCGAGGATGCGGGTCCAGCCCTCGAGCCGCAGCGGCGGGATCTCGAAGTGGGTGGGATCGTTGTAGCAGTGCGGGCAGGCGTTCTGGCACTGGTAGGTCAGCGCCAGATCGACCTTGAACGGCGCGCTGGCGCGGCGGCTGAACGGCGCCTCGCGCTGGAGCGGCAGATCGCAGGTGCGGCAGCCGCTGCTCGGGGTCGCGAGCTGCTGGATCATCGCGTAGGTCTGTTCGACGTCGGCGGCGATCCGCGCGCGCGGCGCGCCGCGGTAGCGGGCCAGCAGGCTGCGGGTCGCCGCCGCCTGGCTCCGGCCTTCGAGCGCGTGCCAAGCGATCTCGGCCGCGGTCGGCGTCAGGTAGAGGACGTCCATCGCATCGACGAACAGCAGCCCCGCGCCGCCTTCCTCGACCCGCAAGTGGAGCTGGGTATAGCCGCCGTTGGCGTCGAACCGATACGCGCGCAGGCCCGGCGCCGGTCCGGCCGGCGGCTCGAGCAGCTCCGCGGTCCAGCGCCGGATCGCCGAAAACCCTACTACCATTTCGGCGCTTCCTCGATCTGGTAACGGCTGCCGCAGTAGCCGCAGGCGATGAACACCGCACCCGCCTCCACCACCACCGATTTGGGTTCGAGCCGCGCGCCGCACTGCTTGCAGATCATCTCTTCGGTGCGCACATCGCCGCTGAGGTGCACGTCCTGGCGCACGGTTACCTCTTTCTTCTCGATCACCGGCCGGATCCGCGACAGGTAGATCACCACCCCGGCCGCCGCGACCAAGACCACCCCGATGGTGAAGCGCACCGGCGCATTGCCCTGCCCGGCCGCGATCACGAATAGAAGTCCCAGCCCCGCCAACCCCGCCGCCAGCAGGTAGACCAGCCCGCGCACAGCTCTATCCTACCCCGGCCCGACCATGCCCGTCAGCGTCATCGGTTGGCCAAGGTCGCAATATCACCGAGCCCCAGCAGACGATCGTCGGCGCTGACCAGAGTCAGACCGAGGACCTGGGCGGTGGCGGCCAGAAAGCGATCGGCGGGATCGGGATGCGACAGCGGCAACTGGTGTGCCGCCAAAACAATCTCGTGCGTGAGCGGAGCTTCTCTAAAATGCTCGGTTGCGCGTTCCAGCCATGCATTCAAGTCCCCGCGCAAACGGATTCGGCCTTTGGCGTTCAGCAGCAGCGCCTCCCAAGTGCTCACCGGGGACAACCACAGCTCGTTGCTCCGCTCCCCGAGCTCGTGCTGTACTCGGCGCGACAGGCGTGCAGGTTCTCGCAGGCTCCAGAGCCAGATGTGGGTGTCGAGCAGGAGCTTCAATCGTGCAGCGCCTCAAGGTCGCCCGGCTCGATCACCGGCGAGATGACGTCGCCCACGATCTCCATCGTGTCGGCCATCGAGCCCAGCCACGCGCTCGTCCCTGGGCTCGGAGACGGAGGCACGATCTCGGCCACCGGCTTGCCAAAACGGGTCACGCGCAGCGGCTTCTTGGTCTTGCGGACCTGTTCCAGGAGGGCCAGGCACTTGGCCTTGAACTCTGAAATCGCCACTTCCTGCATGTGAATCGCCGACTGACCATTATGTTGTACCATAGTCAAAATCGATGGTCCACAGCCTAATTGCAGACTCAGTCAAGAGTCGCCGGCTATAATGGCGGCCATGAGGCCAGCGGATTGGATGCGGCGGGGTTTTATAGTGGCGGCGGCGGCTCAATTGGCGTGGACAGCGGCGGCGGGCGCGACCGATCGGGGGGTGACGCTGTACGAGGACCGCGACTTCCGCGGCCGGGGCGAGACGTTCCTCGGCGACGATCCGTTTCTTGGCGACAACCCGATCGGGCAGGATCGGGCCAGCTCGGTGCAGGTCGCGCCGGGCTGCGAGGTGACGTTGTACGCGCATTCCCACTACCGCGGCGCCTCGACCACGCTGCGCTATCATCAGAACGACTTGCGCTACTCGCAGGTCGGCGGCGACAGCGTCTCCTCGCTGCGGGTGCGCTGCGGCCGCGGCGACTGGGGCCAGCCGGACCAGCCCGGCTACGGCGCGCCGGGCCCATCCGGCTACGGACAGTCCGGTTGGGGAGTCACCCTTTACGAAGATCACAGCTTCCGCGGGCACGGCGAGAGCTTCGCCTACGATGACCCCGACCTGGACGACAACCGGATCGGAGAAGACAACGCCAGCTCGGTGCGGATCGCGCCCGGCTGCTGGGTACGGCTCTACGAAGACCGCGGCTTTCGCGGCCGCTACGTCGATCTGGCCTACGACATTCCCGATTTGCGCTCCACCGCGCTCGGCACCGATCGCGCGTCGTCGCTGCGGGTGAGCTGCGCCGGAGACTGGCTCGACAACTTCCAGGACATCGGCCAGCGCGGGCGGGTCACGCTGTACGAGGATTCCGATTTCCGCGGCCGCCGCGAGTCATTCGTCTACGACGATCCCGAGCTGGGCGACAACCTCATCGGCAGGGATCGCGCCAGCTCGGTGCAGGTCGAGCCCGGCTGCCGCGTGCGGCTGTTCGAAGACAGCGATTTCCGCGGCCGCTACGTGGATCTGGCCGAATCGGTTCGCGATCTGCGCTACACACCGCTCGGCGGCGACAGCGTGTCGTCGCTCCACGTGGTGTGCGATCCGCAGCGCCCCGATTTTCTATCCGGGCAAGGCCCGCACCGCGGCGTGACCCTGTTCCGCGACAGCCATTTCCGCGGCCGCCACGAGACCTTCGTCTACGACGACGCCTCGCTCGAAGACAACCACATCGACCACGACAGCGCCAGCTCGGTGCGGGTCGACCCCGGCTGCCGCGCCCGGCTCTACGTCGATACCGGCTTTCGCGGCCGCTACGTCGACGTCAGCCGCGACATTCCCGATCTGCGCCAAACGCCGGTCGGCACCGACGAGGTCTCCTCGCTCCGAGTGCGCTGCTTCACCTCCCCCTGGGACCGCTGATCCGCCCGGCTCTGTCGTCATTCCGGCGCAAGCCGGAAGCCAGACCGGGCAGACCACTCTCTCGGCCCAGCTCGTCCATGGGCGGCCTGCGGCCACCCATGCCACCCATTCAGGACCATGCATAGACATTATGGGCGAAGCCCTTGACTAGACCATCACCGGCCTGCGGCCGCCCATGCCACCCCGCTCGGAATTACGCGGCGAATATCCTACTCGGTCATAAGCGCGGCGGCGCGGGCGATTTGCGCCGCTAGGCGCGCGTTTTCGATCAGCAGGGCGACGTTTGCCGCGAGCGTTCGGCCGGCGGACTTGCGGCTGAGCTGATCCAGGAGGAACGGGGTCAGCGCCTTGCCGGCGACGCCTTGCGCCTCCGCCGCGGCCAGCGCCTCGGCGAGCAGCGTTTCCACCTCGGCGCGATCGAGGGCGCTCGCCCCCGGCGGCGCCTGCGCGATCACGACGCCGGTGCTGAGCCGCAGGCGCCACTGCAGAGCGATCCGCTGGGCCGCCTGCTCCGGCGTATCGACGCGGTGCTCGAGCGCGAGGCCGCTGCCGCGGACGTAGAAGGCCGGAAATTCGCTGGTCTGATACCCGATCACCGGGACGCCCTGGGTCTCCAGCACTTCGAGCGTGCGCGCGAGGTCGAGAATCACTTTGCAGCCCGAGCAGACCACCGCGACCGGTGTGCGGCCGAGCTCGGTCAGATCGGCAGAGATATCGAGACTCGACTCGCCGCCGCGGTGCACCCCGCCGATCCCGCCGGTGGCGAGGATACGGATCCCGGCCTGGCGGGCGGCGAACATCGTTGCCGCCACCGTCGTCGCCCCCCAAGCGCCGCTGGCCAGAACCGCGGCGAAATCGCGGCGGCTGACTTTGAAAACCTCGCGCGCTGCCGCGAGCCGTTCGATCTCCGCCGGCGTCAGTCCGATCACAATGCGGCCTTCGAGCAGACCGATCGTGGCCGGCACCGCTCCCGCTTCTCGCACCGCGGCCTCCATCGCCAGCGCGGTCTCCAGGTTGTGCGGGCGCGGCAGGCCGTGGGCGATCACGGTCGATTCGAGCGCCACCACGCCGCCGCCGCCATGCAGCGCAGCCTCGATCTCGGGCCGGATCTCCAGCGGTCCGGTCATGATGCTTGCCGGCCTTTCCGCGGTAGATGGTCCTGGTTCGAATTCCTTGTCTCGTCCGTGGGCAAAGCTGAGCTTGCCCACGGCACCCTGAAATACGAGTCGGTTGCCAACCGAGTCAACTCCACTATCTATCGCCCATCCCGCGCGCGGCGCAGCAGCCGCTCGCGGGTGAGGTCGGCCGGGACTGCGAGCTCGCTCTCGAGCGCCAGACCGGCCGCGGCCAGGCCGAGGAGGGCCGGGTCCGCTTCTCCCGTGATCAGGCCATAGGCGTAGCCGGCCACCAGCGCATCGCCGGCTCCGGTGATATCGCGCACCGCCTCGGGCCGCAGCGCCGGCAGGAATTCGTGGCGCCCCTCGTCGTCGACGTAGATGCCTTCGCGGCCCAAGGTGACCAGGACCGCGCCGGCGCCGAGCTGGCGCAGCGCCGCCGCGCCCAGCGCCACCTCCGAGGCGCTCTCGACCGTCCGGCCGCAGAGCTCGGCGAGCTCGGCCCGATCCGGAAAGACCGCGTCGACCGCACCGAGCATGCCGCGCAGCCGAGCCGCCTTCGGCGCCGAGACCGGATCGGCCAGCACGGTCCGGCCGTTCTTGCCGCGCAGGAGCCGCTCGAGCGTCGCCGCCATCAGGTTGGTATCGACGATCCAGAGGTCGTGTCGCAGTAGCGCTTCGAGCGCCTGGTCGGCCCACGAGGCGTCGAGCTCGTCGAGGATCGCCATGTCGGCCAGGCCGACCAGGAGCTGCCCATCCCGGTCGAGCACCGCGGTGTAGCTCGCGGTCGGCAGCCGCTGCGACCGAATCACACCGGACCGCTCCACCCCGACCGCGTCCAATCCCTCCAGCAACGCGTCGCCGTCGCGATCGCAGCCAACCACCGAGAACAATGCGACCCGGCAATCGAGCCGGGCCAGCCCCTCGGCGATGTTGCGCGCCACGCCGCCGGGCGCCGAGCGCGAGCTGACCGGATTCGAGGTGCCCCAAAGCAGCTTGGCCTCGGGGTGCACCCGGCGATCCATCGCGGCGGCGCCGATGCACGCAACACTCTGGTACCGGGGTTTCATCGGTCGACGCCGGACTGCGCGATCAGAGCCCGCTTACTTGATCCCATCCGCCCCGCAAGGGTTGTACATTGGAATGCGGCGCCGGATCAATCCATTCCTCGGTCCGCCTATCTCTCGCTTCGCTGGCCGGCTGCGGCCGCTGCGATATGATCCAGCCGCACGACTCGTCTCGATGTGGGGCTCCCTCTATGACCGCTTGATGGAACCAGCCGAGCAGGCGGGCTTGCGCCGGTGGCGGCGCGAGCTGCTCGCCGGGCTGCGCGGGGCGGTGCTCGAGATCGGCGCGGGCACCGGAGCCAACCTGGCCCTCTATCCCGATGCCGTCGATAGGTTAGTGCTATGCGAGCCCAGCGCGCCGATGCGGGCCAAGCTGGCATCCCGGGTCGCGCAGCGGCCGCGGCGGGATGTCCGCATCGTTGCGGCGCCAGTCGAGGCGCTGGCGGCCGGCGGCGCCGGCTTCGACGCGGTGGTGGCGACGCTGGTGTTGTGCTCGGTTCCCGACCAGCGCCGCGCCCTCGCGGCCATCAACCGGATGCTGCGCCCCGGAGGCCGCTTCGTATTCATGGAGCACGTGGCCGCCGAGCCCAGCTCGAATCTGTACCGCTGGCAACGCTGGATCGAGCCGCTGTGGAAACGCCTGCCGGGCAGTTGTCATCTAACCCGCCGCACCGAGTCGGCGATTGCGGCCTCGGGGCTGAGCATCGAACATATTCGGCGCGAACCGATTGCCAAAACTTTGCCGCTGACCCGGGTCAGCATTCGCGGCGTAGCGGTCAAAAGGAGCTGCGAGTCGCAACGTCCCCCTGGCATCCGATCATGATCTCGCCGGTGAGCGATTATCTAAGCCCTAGGTTTCGCGCACCCGCTCTTCCAGCAGGATCTCGAGCTCGGCAAGGCCCTCGAGGTCCTTCGGCCGTCCTGCCGCACGCTTCAGCCGAATCAACTGACGGAGCGTGACGACATCGATGTCGGTGTCGAAGACACGGATTCGGTGCGTATGCTGAAGCAGTTGCTCGTAGGTTCCCCCACCGGCCACCTCGCCGAGCAGATCGAGGTCGCCCATCGCCGTGGTCAGCGTGAAGTTCAGACCGCGGGCCAGCGTCGCCACGTCGAGCTGGAATGGAAGTCCGGCCGGTGCTCCCCGCAGATAAGGCGACAGGGGCGCCAGGGCGAGCGCGATGCGGGCGAGATTGTCGGCGTCTCGCGCATAAACGATGTCCAGAACTACGGTGATCCGGGGTGAGCCGAGGACCGTGCCGGCGAACCCCCCGACCAGCACGAACCGCACTTCTGCGCCTCGCAGCCGCCGGATCAGCCCTTCGAAATCGGTCATGTCACGCGAGAGCGGCGGCCGGCCTCGCGCAGGGCTTCCGCGAAACGCCAGGCGGCGATCATGTTGCGCACCCGCACGTCAACCGGCCGCCGCAATTGCTCACGAATGAGCGTGCGATCCACGTCTTTCTTGTAGGCGTCGATCACCGGGTCCGGTTCAAGGCTCTCGTCGTCGCGCTCGTTTGCTCGCTGATCGTTGTACACGCGGGTGTCCTCACTGCGTCCTATTGTGACGGCGTCACGCGTCCGGTGCAAGGAAGAACTGCCTCGGACGACGGTCCCAGTCATCACCGAGCGCGGACGCGCCATCGCGGTGATCAAGGCGGTCCAGAAAGCGGACGATGGTGCTAAACTTGGGCTTCTCCCATGGCCATCCAGTTCACGCCCATGGAGTCCGGGCGGATCACCGAGCTTCTGGCCGGCCTCGGAGCCGGCTGCGCCAGCTCGCCCGCAGCGTGTCGAAGATCGGCTGCGTCTTCCCGCCCTTCCCCTACGTCGGCCCCGCGCGCGGCTGGTCGGCACCTGAGATGCTTTCCAAGCTTGATGGCTGCCGCGCTCCTGCTGAGCGGCGCGACCTTTGCGCAGGACCCGGCTGCGGCGCCGGAGCCATCGGCGCCGGCCAAGGCCACCTTCGCCGGCGGCTGCTTCTGGTGCATGGAAGAAGCGTTCGAGAAGGTCGAGGACGTGGTCTCGGTGACCTCGCCTCGCTATATCTCGACTGTGAGGAGGGATAAATGACTCTCAAGCCTCTGCTTCAAAAAGCCTTTCTGGTCTCGCTTGCCGTCTCGGCGTCGGTTTTTTCAGCCTGC